>NZ_AUKV01000044.1:0-67467 GCF_000424945.1 Streptomyces sp. 142MFCol3.1 | reverse complement strand
CGGTCGGCCTCGGCCTGCCGGGCCATGGACCGCTTCATCGTCTCCGGCAGCGACACGTCCTTGATCTCCACGCGGTCGATCTGCACGCCCCAGCCGATCGCCGGGCTGTCGATCATCAGCTCCAGGCCCTGGTTGAGCTTCTCGCGGTTGGACAGCAGGTCGTCCAGGTCGCTCTTGCCGATGATGGACCGCAGCGAGGTCTGCGCCATCTGCGAGACCGCGAACCGGTAGTCCTCGACCTGGATGATTGCGTCGGCCGCGTCGACCACCTTGAAGTAGACGACCGCGTCCACCCGCACGGTCACGTTGTCCCTGGTGATGCCCTCCTGCGCCGGCACGGGCATCGTCACGATCTGCATGTTGACCTTGCGGATCCGGTCCACGAACGGGAGGATCATGGTGAATCCCGGGCCGCGCACGCCCGAGCGCAGGCGGCCGAGCCGCAGCACCACTCCCCGTTCGTACTGTTTGACCACTCGGGCACCGGCCAGCGCATAGACCAGCCCCGCGGACGCGACGGCGACTCCCGCCGCCACCAACTCCTCGACCATCACGGCCCCCCAGGGTCCGAAGTGGGCATCAGGTGCGTACAGCGCTTACGGCATGCACTTCGAAGTTGACATGCTCCCTGGCCTGAAGTCCAGGGCTTCCGGCCTGGGCGTCTCGCCCTTCCGGGTGCTTCCTGCTTCAACACGCTGTGCGGGCACGTGATCCCATCTCACCGGCGCCCCCCAGGCGTTCGGCGTCTTTGCCCGTCCGGCGGCGACGATACGGCGTCCTTCGGACAGGACGGTGCGGGCTGCGTTGTGGTCGCGGTCATCCTCGGCCCGGTTCTTGGAGCCCTTGACCCTGCGGGACAGCTCCCACTGAAGGCGCTTCACCTGAACAAGGGCGAGCCCCCGCACGCCGGTCGGGTACGGGGGCTCGCCTGCTGCTGGCTGCTGCTGGTCCGGCGGGGGTGACGTGGGGGGTTGCCGGTCCGGTCGGTGGGTCAGCCGGTCGGTGGTCCGACGGTCTGTGATCCGACGGTCTGTGATCTGTCGGTCAGCCGACGCTCACGCCGTAGTAGTTCAGCGCCTCGACGACCGGCTGGAAGAAGGTCGTGCCGCCGGAGGTGCAGTTGCCGCTGCCGCCGGAGGTGAGGCCGTAGGCCGTGGAGCCGGAGTACAGCGGGCCGCCGCTGTCGCCGCCCTCGGCGCAGACGGTGGTCTGGATCATCTGGTAGACCACGTCGCCGCCACCGTAGTTGACCGTGGCGTTCAGCGCGGTGACCCGGCCGCTGTGCGTACCGGTGGTCGAGCCACGGCGGTAGACGGTCGTGCCGACGCTGGGCGTCGCGGCGCGGGTGATGGTCTGGCTGCCGACCGCGCTCGGATGCGCGATCGAGGAGTTGGTGTAGCGGACCAGCGCGAAGTCGTTGGTCGGGAAGCTGTAGCTGACGTTCGTGCCCAGCGTCGTGGTGTGGCCCGAGTTGGAGTACCAGGTGGAGGCGACCTCACCGCAGTGGCCGGCGGTCAGGAAGTAGTAGGTGCTCCCGCTGTGCACGTTGAAGCCGAGCGAACAGCGGTAGGAGCCGCCGTAGATGGCGTCGCCGCCGGTGATCAGCCTCTTGAACTTGCCCGGGGTGTGCTTGATGGTGATCGCGTCGGCGTTGCCGCCCGCATCCTTCTTGATCTTGGCGATCTCGGCCTTCGAGACCGTACTGTCGACGGTGACGACCACCCGGTTCGTCTTGGCGTCGACCGCCCATGCGGTGCCCGCGACATCGGACTTGAGTACCGACTTGTTGACACTGCTCAGCTGAGTGGTGCTGAAGGTCTGGGCGTCGGATGCGTTCGCGTTGGGGACCGCGAACGCGGCCGCGGCCACGAGTCCGGTGGTCACGGCGATCAGCCGGGTCCGTCTCGCTATGCCGCTGCGGGGGGTGGTGCGCTTGATCCTCACGTTTCGTTCCTCCGAAGGGAAGTCGGGGGTCCTCGTCTCGTGGGGTTGAGGGCCCGTGAGGCGCAGCCGGGGGCCCGCTCATCCGGATTCCGGACAAGCCGTGCTCCTGACAAGCGCTGGGGGGAGTATTCGGCCGCACGGCCGACCGGCGCAAGGGCACCTTTCGGCCGTGCAGCGTTCAACTTGCGTATGTCTCCGTGCTGTCGACCCCAGGCCCCGGTACGTGCGCGGCCCCCGGCCGCCTTCGGAGTTCCGGCGGTCAGCGCAGCCGCCGCTCACCTGCCTCGACGGCCGCGTCCAGCGTATTGCCGGGCGGCGGGAACGGGCAGATGAAGTGGTCGGCGAACGCACACGGCGGGAGCACGGCACGGTTGAAGTCCACCGTCGTACGCCCCTCGTCGTCGGGCGCCGCCGGGCGCAGGAACCGGAAGCGGTAACTGCTGTCCCCGCTGGTCGTGTCGGCGAAGACGGCCCACAGCGAGCCGTCGCTCTCCACCGACACCTGGAGCGTCAGGTCCTGGTCGTCCAGGGTGAAGGCGAGGACTCCGCCGAGCCCGAGGCCGCGTGCGACGCCGTCCGCGTTCTCGACGCGCACGGTGCGGTCCTCCCCGTACGGCGTGAAGTGCCCCGGCACCGACCAGCGCGGGTCGTAAGGGGTCGCCTCGATACCCTCGAAGGCCTGGCGCGTGGGTGCGGCGGGGTCGTAGTCGCGCACGCCCCAGACTCCCTCGCGCACGAGGACGACGAACCGGCGCTCACCGTGTCCCACCCGCGCCCCGGAGGCCGGTCCGTAGTCGGCGCCGAGCACGACCTCACCGGTGAAGGGCTGTCCGTCGAGGGTGAGTCCGTCCCCGTCCACCGCCGCCAGCACGACGCCGTCGTCCTTGGCCGTCCAATGTCCGGGGATGTCCGGAAGTCGACCCTCCGGATAGTCCTCGATCCAGTGCGTGCCCGTGAGGGCGAGCGGTCCGTAGGGCTCGGCCACCGTCCTGGTGCGGTGCTCGTGCCAGTGCTTCCAGTCCTCGGATGCGTCCGTCGTCATGTGATCAACCCTTCCATACGGGCTCCGGCAACCCGAGGTGTGAGCACGACGTGGTGCCCGTGTATTCCGGGCGGAACGCGCTGCTGCCGGCTGCCCGAGAGCCGCTTCGGACAGGCGCACGCCTTGTCGGCGGGCCCGACCCGGTCGAGCAGCCGGCGTGCCGCGGCGACGGCGTCCTCAAGAGGACCGAGGCAACTCATCTTTGCTGAAAGGCACTTGCCCGCTCCGCCGGGACACTCCTCCCACACCCGGCCGCGGGTCAGGCCCGATCCGCAGCAAGGGGCGAGGCATGCCCGACCGCAGCGACGGCGAGGGCATGCCCGACCCGCAGCGACGGCGAGGCATGTCGGACCCGCGGCGACGGCGAGGCACGTGCAACCCGGCGGCACGGGCCGGGCACTCCCCCGGCCCGTGACGAGCACGCGGCTCACTTCCGCCCGCGGACCCTCACAGCCCGCAGTCGCAGCACGAGCAGCATTCACAGCACTCGCAGCACTGGCAGGCCTCGCAGCAGTTGCAGTCGCAGTCACTGAGGCAGCCCTCGCGCTTCTTGCGCGACCAGGGGCCCTCGTACTCCTCGGCGCAGCAGACCTTGCAGGTGCAGCACAGACCGATCGCGGCGGCGCACCCGGCCCAGAAGCCGCGCTTGCCGGGGCCGGGCGGCTGGAAGGAGGGTCCGCCACCGAAGGGGTTGCCGCCACCGGAGTACGGGTTCCGCGGATCGTAGGGCCCGTGCGGGGCGTGGGGGCTCTGCGGGCCGTACGGACCACCCTGCTGGGGCGGCCCGAACGAACCCTCGGCGCCTCCAGGCCCGTGCGTGCCCGCACCCCCGTGCGCGCCGTCCGCCGCGTGCCCGCAGGTGGACGAGCCGAACGCGCGGTCCACCGACCGGCCCAGCTCGTGCGCCAGCAGCAGGTGCGCCAGCTTGCCGTCGGTGAACTCGACCTCGCGCAGCGCGAGCCGGATCCCGTGCAGGGCGTCGTCGGCGAGCCGCCGCGCCTCGGTGAGCGACGTCCCGGTGGCCGTGAGCGGGTTCCACGCTCCCGACGCGGCGTCAGTTTCCCTGTCCTCGACGGCGTCCAGCAGATGCGCCAGCCGTCCGAAGAGCCGCCCGGCCTCGGCGAGCGGCTCCGCGTTGCCGGGCCGGCCGGCGAGTACGGCGGTGTGCGCGAAGGCCGCGGCCGTGGCGGTCTCGGTCGGTTCGGTGACGGTGAGCAGCGGCGTGCCGGGCCCGGCCAGCGCCTCGATACCGATCTGCCGGTCCACGGCGTCGACGAGCACGGCGGTGTCGAAGCCGACGTCAAAACCGGTGCGCGCGCCGGCCCTGCCCCAGCTCGCGGCGACCCGGCGGGCGGCGAGCGCCACGGGCCTGCGCGCCAACAGCCCGTCCCCGTCGGCCACGTGGTCGCGGACCTTCGCCGAGGCGAGCACCAGCGAGACGGCGGCGGCCAGGCGCGCTCCCTCGCCCTGAGCGACGGAGGCGGTGCGCATGCCGCGCAGCGGGCAGGGTCCTGCGGTCCGGCGCCATCCCGTCGCCCGCTCCGCCTGAGCCTCCGTCAGAACGGATATCAGCAGACCGTCATAGTTCGTGACGATCCGCGCGAACTGCCCGTGGTCACCGCGCAGCGCGAGGCACAGCCCGCACAGGTGGGCCATCCACTGGTTCTTGAGCCCTTCACCGAGACGGTGGCTGCAGGGCCTCACGATTCCGAACACGACACTCCCCCGTGACACGTACGACGTTGAGCGGCGGCATCCTAACGACCACTCCGTTCACCCGTACGCACCGACCGTCACCCGAACGCCGTGGGAAATCATATTTCACTCTCAGTCAGCAGCCCTGCACGGCAAGACCCTTGGGATACCGGGGCTCTCGACGGATTCGCTGTGCACCAGTACCGTCACGAAACCCCCGCGCGGCGTCTATCCACTTGGCGCGACATCCGCATCATGGACGACCATGGGGATGCGGAAAGCACGAAAGACCGCTGTGAGAGGAGGCGTCCATGGGATCGGTGCGCAAGGCGAGTGCCTGGCTTGGCCTCGTCGACGACAACGATGACGAGCGTTACTACGACGACGACTACGCCGAGGGACAGGAGTCCGGCGAGGCCTGGGTCACCGACCCGCGGGTGAAGGTCGCGTCCGAGACTGCGGAGGAGAAGGGCCGCCGGATCGGCACGGTCACCCCGGACAGCTTCCGGGACGCGCGCGGCATCGGCGAGCTCTTCCGGGACGGCGTCCCGGTGATCATCAACCTCACGTCCATGGAGCCCGCCGACGCCAAGCGCGTGGTGGACTTCGCGGCCGGCCTGACCTTCGGCCTGCGCGGCACGATCGAGCGGGTCGCCACCCGGGTCTTCCTGCTGACCCCCGCCAACACGGAGATCGTCAGCGGCGAGGCCGCGGGCCGCCAGACGGACGGTTTCTTCAACCAGAGCTGAGGCAGGGCCGCTCACCGGCCCTGCCCCACGGGGTCCCCAGGGCTCTACCGGAAGGCGTCGAGTCCGGTGAGCGCCTTGCCCAGCACGAGTTGGTGCATCTCGACGGTGCCCTCGTAGGTGAGCACCGACTCCAGATTCGTGGCGTGCCGCATCACGGGGTATTCGAGCGAGATTCCGTTGGCGCCGAGGATCGTCCGCGCGGTACGGCAGATCTCGATGGCCTCCCGCACGTTGTTGAGTTTGCCGAAACTGACCTGTTCGGGACGGAGCCGTCCCGCGTCCATGCGCCGCCCGAGGTGGTGGGCGAGCAGAATCCCCTTGTGCAGCTCGACCGCCATGTCGGCGAGCTTCGCCTGGGTCAGCTGGAAGCCGCCGATGGGCCGGCCGAACTGCTCGCGCGTCTTCGCGTACTCGACGGCGGCCTCGAAACTGGCCCGCGCCGCACCCATCGCGCCCCACACGATCCCGTACCGGGCGTGCGAGAGACAGCTGAGCGGCCCCTTCAGCCCGACGACGTCCGGCAGCACGGCGTCGGCGGGCAGCCGTACGTCGTCCAGGACGAGCTCGCTGGTGACGCTCGCCCGCAGTGACCACTTGTGCTTGATCTCGGGCGCGGAGAAGCCGGGCGCGTCGGTGGGGACGGCGAAGCCGCGGATTCCGTCGTCGGTCCGGGCCCAGACCACGGCGACCCCGGCGACGGACCCGTTGGTGATCCACATCTTCCGCCCGTTGAGGACCCAGTCGCCGCCGTCGCGCTTGGCGTGGGTGCGCATGGAGGCGGGGTCGGAGCCGTGGTCGGGCTCGGTGAGCCCGAAGCACCCGATGATCTCGCCGGAGGCCATTCGCGGCAGCCAGGTCTGCTTCTGCTCCTCGCTGCCGAACCGGTGGATGGCGTACATGGCGAGGGAGCCCTGGACGGAGACGAGGGAACGGATGCCGGAGTCGGCGGCCTCCAGTTCCAGGCAGGCCAGGCCGTACTGCACCGCGGACGCCCCGGCGCACCCGTATCCCTGGAGCGACATGCCGAGTGCCCCGATGGTGCCGAGCTCCCGCGCCAGCTCCCGGATGCCGGGCAGTTCGCCCTTCTCGTACCACTCGGCGACGTGCGGCAGCACCCGGTCGGCAGCCCAGGTCCGCACGGTGTCACGGACGGCGAGGTCCTCCGGGTCCAGCAGGTCGTCGATGCCGAGCGGGTCGGCGGGGTCGAAGGGCGGGAGCTTCGAGGACGCGGACATGGGGCAGCCTCCGGCACGCTAAAACTAGCAGTGTTAGTTACGACGTCGCGGCCGACGTTACGACGCAGTGTCCCGCACGTCCAGGGGCCCTCCCCCACGCGCCACGAACGCACGGCCACGCGCCACGGGCGCGTGCCCCGCCGGAAGACCCGCACGGGCCGGCGGGCGGAGCCGGTGGGCGTGCGGGCGGGGAGGGCTACGCGGTCACGTGGGACTCGGCGACCTCGCGGGGTGCCGGGATCTCCGCCGGACCCGCCGCCGGCGCCGGGCACTCCATGACCCGCGGCAGCCGCAGCGCCATCACCGCGCCCAGCATCAGCAGACCCGCGCTTACCAGCAGGGTCACATGCAGTCCGTGCACAAAAGAGTCCCGCGCGGCATGCCGAAGGGCCGCACCGGGCGCCCCGCCGAGCCGCCCGGCGACCTCGTACGCCTCCCCGAGCGAGTGCCCGGCCGCGGTCGAGTCGGCGGCCGGAACCCCGGGAACCGACGAGAGCCCCGGCTTGTACGCGGCGTTCATCACACTCCCCAGCAGCGCGATCCCGATGCCCGCACCCAGCTGGTACGAGGTCTCGCCGATGGCCGCGGCCCCACCGGCCTGCGCGGGCGGCGCCTCGCTCAGCATCGACTCGTACGCCCCGAAGAGCGTGGTCTCCAGACCGAAACCGAGCAGCACGAAGCCGAAGAGCAGCAGCCCCGTGTTGTCGTTCCCGCCCATCGCGGTCAGCGTGACGACCGCGGCGGCGGTCAGGCAGAAGCCGAGGCTGACCATGGTGCGCGGGCCGAACCGCCGCAGCATCTTCGCCCCGGCGAGCCCGGCGGCCATCGCCGCGACGGTGAGCGGCAGCAGCCGCAGCCCCGTCTCCAGCGGCGAGAGGCCGAGCACGAGCTGGAGGTACTGCGCCGCGATCAGCTCCAGACCGACCAGGGCGAGCATGGCGAGGACGATGCATCCCACCGAGGTGCTGAACGCGGGCCGCGCGAACATCCGCAGGTCGACCAGCGGATGCGCACGCCGCCGCTGGCGCCGGACGAAGCCGGCCAGCAGCGCGCCGCCCAGGAGCAGGGGACCCAGGGTGAGCGGGCCGAACGGGGCCTCCCCGCCGCCGAGCCGCTTCACGCCGAGGACGAGCCCGAAGAGTCCGGCGGCGGCCATCAGGGCACCGACGATGTCCCAGGGACCATTGCGGTCGCCCTTCGACTCGGGCAGCAGCATCCGTCCGATCGGCAGGCTGACCAGCATCAACGGGATGTTGACCAGGAAGACGGACCCCCACCAGAAGTGTTCGAGGAGGAAGCCGCCGAGCAGCGGTCCCACCGCCGCACCCACGGCGGCGACCGCGCTCCAGATGCCGATGGCCAGGGCCCGCTCCCGCCGGTCGGGGAAGACCTGGCGCAGGATCGAGAGCGTGGCGGGCATGATCATCGCGCCGCCGACGCCGAGCAGGGCCCGCGCGAAGATCAGGACCTGCGCGTTGTCGGCGCAGGCCGCGACGGCCGAGGCGACGCCGAAGAGGGCGTATCCGAGCAGGAGGATGCGCCGGCGGCCGACGCGGTCGCCCAGCGTGCCGAAGAGTATGAGGAGCGAGGCGCAGACCAGCGGATAGATGTCGACGATCCAGAGCAGCTCTATCGCGCCGGGCCTGAGGTCCTCGGTGACAGCGGGCACCGCGACGTGCAGCACCGTGGCGTCGAGCGCCACCAGCAGCAGGCTGACGCACAGGACGACGAGGACGACCCAGCGGTTGGCACCGGCCCCGGTCTCCCGACGGCATCGCGCAGCGGCCGTGGTCGTCCCGGACATGTACGTACCTCCCAGATGTTCCCTCGCGTTCGGCGGAAGCTTCAGGGTGGGGACTCCCTGGGGCTGTGGCCTGGGGGAGCGGAGTCCCGGCCCACGCAACAAAGGCGAGTGAGCCGCCACAGTACGCGAGTTCCCGGCGATGACGCGTGGCAGACCTCTCACGTTCTTCCTGCATTGCGTGTGGCGTACGCCACGCTCTCCTGGGAGCACCACGCCCCGCCGGGCCCGACGGTTCCGGGCGACATCGATAATCGAGCCCGTGACCGATCTCGAGACCCCTGTCGCGACGCCGCCCCGCGCGGGCGCCCTGCGCCGCGCGACGCCCGCCCTCCTCGGGTACGCGGGCGTCCGTGCGCTGGGGCTCGTGGTCCTCGCCGTATGGAGCGCGGCGAACGGCAAGAGCGCGCACACCCTGCTCACGGCCCGCTGGGACGCGCTCTGGTACACCCGGGTCGCCGACCTCGGCTACGGCTGGGAGGTGCGGCTGCCGAACGGAGACGTGCACTCGAACCTCGCCTTCTTCCCGCTGCTGCCCTGGCTGGAGCGTCTGGGGTCGGCCCTCACGCCGCTGTCGTCCGCGGACGCGGGCCTGCTGGTGAGCACGTCGGCGTCGCTCGCCGCGGCCTGGGGGATCTTCGCCGTCGCGGAGCATGTGTACGGGCGGCGGGCGGGCGTCTGCGCCGTGCTGGTGTGGGCGGTGCTGCCGATCGGTGTCGTGCAGTCGATGGCGTACAGCGAGTCACTGTTCACGGCGATCGCCGCCTGGTCGCTGTACGCGGTGCTGACCGGCCGCTGGATCACGGCGGGCCTGCTCGCCGCGCTCGCGGGGCTGACCCGGCCGGTGGGGGTGGCGGTGGTCGCGGCCGTCTGGGTGACAGCGGTCATGTCGTTCGTACGGGACCGAAGCGCACCAGGCACGGACGGCGCACCCCGGTGGCGGCGCGCCCTCGGCATGCTTCTCGCGCCGCTCGGCGCCGCCGGCTACGTGCTCTGGGTCGGCCGTCGCACGGGCAAGGGCCCGCTCGGCTACCTCGACGTGCAGGCGGGCTGGCGCAACGGCTTCGACGGCGGCTACGCCTTCGCGCGCTTCGTGGCCGACAAGTTCACGTCCTTCCCGTCGGCCCTGGCCGGCGTCGGACTGATCGTCGGCGTCGTACTGGTCGTCCGGCTGTACGTGACGTGCGTGCGCCAGGGGCAGCCGCTGCCGCTCCTGGTGTACTCGGGGATCGTCACCGCGCTCGCCCTGTGCGCGTCGAGCTACTTCGGCTCGAAACCGCGCCTCTTGCTGCCTGCCTTCCCTCTTCTGCTGCCCCTCGCCCTCGCCCTGTCCCGGCTGCGTACGCCCAGGTCGGCGACGGTCCTGGGCGGCGTGGCGGCGGCTTCCGCGGTCTACGGCGCCTTCTGGCTGAACGGCTCCGGTCCGCCATGATCGACTCCCGGACGCCCGGTGAGCTGCCAAAGAATTCCAGCCCAGCATTCGGTGAACGAATATATAAGCGTCATAAAACCGAACCACAGACGGATCAATGGAATTACGGAGTCCACTCTCCGAGGATTAGACATTCATAGAAAATAAACACGGACCTGAGAGGAATCCCACATCACATCGTCATCACAAAGCGAGTGATTCGGCCTGGAACGCAGCTCACTCGCTGTAACGTCGATTGAGTGCGTACCGAACGGAACCTGACCCGTCTGGACCGGGTCTTCGCCCGGCTCGACCGTGAACCTGAACGGCCGGCCCACATCGACGTGCCGAGGATGAGCCGGCACAGGGTCGTGCTGTTCGCGGCGACCCTGGCCTTCTACCTGGCCATCGTGTGGGCCGTCGCCATCACTTCATGGCTGGTCAGATTCGACTGGCAGGTCATGTTCTTCCGGCCCTACCAGCAATGGCCGGAGATCCACGCGTTCCTGGACTACTACGTGGTGCTCGGCCAGCGCGGCCCCACCGCCGTGATGGTCGCCGCCTGGCTGGGCTGGCGCTCCTGGCGGCAGCACACCCTGCGCCCGCTGCTCACGCTGGGCGCCTCGCTGCTGCTCCTCAACATCACGGTCGGCGCCGCCAAGTTGGGCATGGGCCGCCTCGGCCCCCACTACGCGATGACCATCGGCTCGAACGAGATGGGCCTGGGCGGCGATATATTTCCTTCGGGCCACACCGCCAACGCCGTTGTGACCTGGGGCATCCTGGCCTATCTGGCCTCGACCCCACGGGCCCGGCGCTGGCTGTCCGCGCTTTCCGCGGTGACGTCGCTCGGCGTCGGTCTGACCACCGTGTACCTCGGCACGCACTGGCTGAGCGATGTGCTCCTCGGCTGGGCCGCGGGTCTGCTGATCCTGCTGGCGCTGCCCTGGTGCGAGCCGCTGATCGCCCGCGCCGAGACCGGGATCTTCTCGCTGCGCGACTCCTGGCGCGCTCGTCGCGGCCGTGCCGTGCCCGCCCCCGCGGCCTCACCGGTCGGCGCGCCCGCCAGGGTGCCGCACCCGGCCACCGCGGACGGCGAGTTCCCCGCACGGGAGCCGGCCGCCTCCGTCCGCGCGCCCCGGGCGCCGGTGTACCTGGCTCCCGGCCCGCACACGCCCCGCTCGGAGCGCACCCCGGTCACCCCGGTCGGCAGCCGCCGCCCGCCGCACGCCGACCGGGTGGCGCGCTCGGCCACTACCTCGGCCCGCCCCCTGACGGGCGGCTGAGGACAACCGAACGGCGGGGCCGGTACGCACACCTCTCCCCGCACCGCGAAGGCCCCCGGCTCCTGACAGCCGGGGGCCTTCGCGCGTCGGTCGAGTCTCCTGCCGGGAACGCCGGGTCCCGTCGGTGCGGTGCCGTCAGCCCTTCCAGCAGCGCGTGACCCTGCCGTCCGTGACCTCGAAGTTCAGCCGCCCCACGAGGTACTCCATGGTGATGATCGCGCCCGGGGG
Organism: Streptomyces sp. 142MFCol3.1; assembly: GCF_000424945.1. Lineage (NCBI taxonomy): Bacteria > Bacillati > Actinomycetota > Actinomycetes > Kitasatosporales > Streptomycetaceae > Streptomyces > Streptomyces sp. 142MFCol3.1. Next base: position 56,076 of record NZ_AUKV01000044.1, on the reverse strand, counting down.
CAGCGAGCGCACCGTGGTCCAGCCGTGCTCCTGGGCACGGCGCTCGGCGCTGCTCGCCTCCAGTCCTACGTAACTCTCCGGGCTGTCCTGGGGTTCTGCGGAATGAGGGGGAATGGGTGCCATGACCGCCACGTTAGGCGGCGTCGCCCCGGCCGGGGAAGTCCGGATCGCCACCCAGCGTCACCCATACCCCTCCGGTCACACTTCTGTCACAGGATCACGACACGCGTTTCGGTCGAACTCCGTCACACGCACGAGGGGTTCCCTACGCTTTCCGCACTCCTTCGAACGTAATTCGGAGCAGGCATGACACCGTCCCGAACAGCTCGATGGAATGTGCGGATCCAATGCCTCGGCGCGACCCTTTCCATTCCGATTCCCGGGCCCGCCGTGGAATCTGACGCCCCATGGGAAATACCCGTTCCGGCGCAGGAACCTCGCGCGCGGCCGGCCCGTGCACGGCGCGCGGCGCGCATCACTGCCGTGGCGGTGAACTCCGCTCCAGGGCCCGGGACAGCCGGTCCCGGGCCGCGGTGAGCGCGTCGGTGAGCCCGGCGGGTTCGAGGACCTCGAACTCGAATCCCGTCATCGTCACGTGCACGACCATGACGTCGAGACTGGCCGCCCCGGTCCGCAGGACACAGCTGTCCGGACCGGAGGCTTCGAGCGTTCCGGCGGACGGTGAGATCCGCTCGGCCGCCTCCTCCAGGGGCACCAGCAGACGGATGACGGCGTGCGTGGCGTACGCGCCGGTGGAGACGCCCTCGGAGACGTACGCGGCGAGGTCCTCGGCCGGTGGGGTGCGGGGCGCGAACCGCGGTCCGTGCGGCGGTCTGGGGGTGACGCGGTCCACCCGGAAGGTGCGCCAGTCGTCGCGGTCGACGTCCCAGGCGACCAGGTACCAGCGGCGTTCGGTGCACACCAGGCGGTGCGGCTCGACGGTGCGGCGGGTCGAGGAGCCGCCGTGGTCGCGGTACTCGAAGCGGAGCCGCTCGCCGTCGCGGCAGGCGTTGGCCAGTTCGGTGAGGACGGCCGGGTCGACCGTCGAGGGCTGCGGGCCGCGCAGCATCGGCACGGTGAACGCGTTCAGGGCGCCGATCCTGCGGCGCAGCCGGTGCGGCAGCACCTGTTCCAGCTTGGCGAGGGCGCGTACGGAGGTCTCGCCGATGCCCTCGATGCCCTGGCCGGCGGCCGTGCGCAGGCCGACCGCGACGGCCACCGCCTCGTCGTCGTCCAGCAGCAGCGGCGGGAGTTCGGCTCCCGCGCCGAGCTGGTAGCCGCCGCCCGTGCCGGGGCTGGCGTTGACCGGATAGCCCAGCTCGCGCAGCCGGTCCACATCGCGCCGGACCGTCCTCGGCGTGACGCCGAGACGCTCCGCGAGATCGGCACCCGACCATTCCCGGTGGGCCTGGAGCAGTGACAGCAGACGGAGCAGCCGTGCGGAGGTGTCCAACATGGGCCCGAGTCTGGCAGTCCTTGCGGACATCCTCGGTCCGCAAGGACTCGGTGCCCGCGTCGGGAAGGACTCCCCCACGACGGCCGGTCACCCCCGGGGGATCCCCCGGGGGCTCAGGGCCGGTAGGACAGTTGCGGGACCTGGAAGCAGGTGGAGTTCATGTCGCCCTGGGAGACCCAGCCCCGGCCGTCCTGCCAGCGGGCCACCGACAGACAGGCCCGCCGTGTCGTCGGCGGCTCGGCCAGCCGCTCGTACGTGACCGGGAGCAGCAGCCCGCCCGCGGTGTAGGGCTCGCCGCGGTTCATGAAGGCGTCGACGCACGCGCGGGTGACCCCGGCCGCCGTGCAGGACTTCGCCGCGTCGGCGAACCACCGCGCGGCCGCCCAGCCCTCCAGCTGCCACTGGGAGTGCGACCCGAACCCCTTGGTCGCGTCCCGGAACTCGCGTACGGCGAGGTTCGCGGTGTCCTCGTAGTCGCGGCTGGACCCGGTGGCCCACAGGGCGTTGCGACACCGGGGGGAGTGCTTGTAGTCCTCGGCCACGGTGGACGTCCAGTTCTGCACGTTGGTGACCTTGGCGATGACCTCGGCGTCCACGTCGTCCATCGCCTTGCACAGCTGCGCGTTGCCGTGCGTGTCGACGGCGTCGAAGACGAGGTCGGCTCCCCGGTCCTTCAGATCGGCGGCGACGGCACGGAAGTTGGGCAGCGCGAAGTCGACCTGTTCGGTGACCACCTTGTAGCCCTCGGCCTTCAGGCCCTGGGTGACGAGCCGGGCGTAGGCGGCTGACGCGGACTGGTTGTAGGAGACGACGGCGGCCGTGCGGGCGCCGTGCACACGCTTGAAATAGCGGTACACCTCGGTGCCCCCGTACACCTTCCCGCCCCAGCCCGGCGTTCCGTCCCGGGGCGCGAGACTCCCGTAGATCCCGTACAGGTGCGGGTAGGTGTCGTACGCCGGCCCGATGGGCTGGCCCCCGATGTCGGGCACGCGCGCGTGCGACACGCGCGGGGCGCCGGCGTAGTCGAGCGCCGTCGTCGCGACGAGGGCGACGACCTCGTCCTCGTCGATCAGCCGGTGCACGCACTCGTTGTTGCCGACACCGCTGCCGCCGTCGTCGCACAGCCGCACCTCGACGCGGCGCCCGTCGATGCCGCCGCGGGCGTTGAGGCGGTCGAAGTAGGCCTTCGCCCCGTCGCGCGGACCGGTGAACGCCGAGCCGCCGACGGGGCTGGTGGCACTGGTGACGATGCCCACCCGGATCGGGGCGGTGCCTGCCTGCCGGGTGGGGGTGGACCGGTTCTCGAAGTCGCCCTCGGGGAGGCGGCTGCCGCAGGCCGTGCCCAGCAGGAGAAGCAGCGCGAGGGCGAGCGCCTCAGCAGCCCGGGCCGGGCGACTCATTGCCGCTCAACTGGACCAGTGCGCACAGTGTCTTGACGGAGACCTTCCAGGTGCCGTCCTGTTCGACGGCCGTCCCCGAGGCGCCCGGCAGCGCGGTCGCGCCCTTCAGGGTCAGCGAGTACGTGACGTCCGCGTCCCGCGGTGACGTGAACTCGACCTTCTCGACGTGCGCCTGCACCTCCTGGCCGCGTTTGTCGCCGTTGAAGCTCTTCAGGACCTCGGTCATGGCGTCGCCGTTCTCCAGGACGCTCCGCTTGTCCTTCTGGGGGACGGCGGGATCGAAGAACTTCTCCCAGTTCCGCTCGATCTCCTTCTCGGCCGCCGCCGGGTCGGACGGGGCGGTGGCCCTGGGCGAGGGGTCGGCGGACCGCTCCACGGAGGGCGCGGGCGGGGCGCCGCCTCCAGCCCCGCTGTCGTCGCCGCATGCCGTGAGGGCGGCGGCCAGGACGAGAACCGCCGCCGCTGCCCGGCCACTTGGCCGCCTGAGTTCGCTCCCGAGAACCATCTGGCTCACCACCGGGTGTAGTCCGGGCCATGTGCGCCCGGTGCTTTCAGGGTCAGCTTCCAGAAGGCATAGTGCAAGCCATTGGCTGACATGGACAGACACACGACGTGTGGGAGCCCGGATGCGGACATCTCGACTGCGGACCGTGCACCCCGTCCTGTGGGCCGGGTGGGCCGCGCTCGCCGCCGGAGCGGTGCTGTGCGTCATCGGCTGGTACGGCATCTCGGGCGAGCGCTACGCGGAGCGCCAACTGCCGTACCTCGCCTCGTGCACGGTGCCCGGCGCGGCGCTGATCATCGCGGGCGCGGTTCTCCTCACGCATGGCAGGAACACGCTGGCAGCGGCGCGCGTCGAGGAGTTGTACGGACTGCTGGTGGCGGCCGGGCCCGCCGGGGCGGCGGAGTCCGGGCCCGCCATGAGCGCGCCCCTGGCCTCCAGCGGCGACCTGTCGATGGTGCCGGGCGGCACGCTGTGGCACCGCGCCGACTGCCCGCTGGTCGCCGGAAAGGCGGATGCGGTGCCGGTGGACTCGAGGGTCCTGGCGAGCGGGGAGCTCGGGCCGTGCCCGATCTGCGAGCCGTCCGCCGCCGGTCCGGTCGACTGACGGCCCTCTCGTGGCCTCGCTGACGTACGACCTCACGCTCGCCGGTCTCTCGGTGGGAAGTGCCGCCGCGCTCACCGGGATCGGTCTGATCGTCACTCACCGCGCCACCGGGGTGCTCAACTTCGCGCACGGCGCCGTCGCCATGGTGTGCGCCTTCCTGCTGCGGCAGTTCACCGTCGAGTGGGGCTGGCCGCTCGCGCTCGGCACCGCCGTGACCCTGCTCGTGGTGGCCCCCGCCATCGGTGTGGCGCTCGAGCGCCTCGTGTTCCGGCCGCTGGCCGTGCTCGGCGGCGACCCGGCGCAGACGCTGGTCGCGTCGATCGGTGTCTTCGTGCTGCTGGTCGGCGGGGCGGCGCTGGTGTGGGGCACCGGGGCGCGGGCGGACGCGCCGACCGTGGTGTCGGCCGACCCCTGGGGGCAGTTGGCGGTGGCCCTCGCGCTCGCCGCGGGCGTGGGCGCCGTACTGCGTTCGCCGAGGGGACGCCCGCTGGGCTCGCGGCGGCGGACCCGCTTCGCCACCGAACTGCGCGCCGTCGTCGACGACCGCCCCCTCGCCGTGCTCGGCGGCATCGACGCCGACCGGGTGGCGGCGGCCGGCTGGGCCTTCGGCTCCTTCACGGCGGGTCTGAGCGGCGTTCTCCTCGCCCCGTACGTGCGCCTGGACCCGTACGGGATGCCGCTGCTGGTCATGGAGGTGATGGCGGTGGCGGTGGCCGCGCGGATGCGCAGTCTCCCCGTCGCCGTCGTGGTGGCCCTCGGTGTGGCGGTCGGGCAGAGTCAGTTGACCCGGCTGCACCCCGCAGGCCGCGCCGAACCGCTGCTCCAGGCGGTCGGCGCGAACCTGTTCGTGCTGGCGCTGCTGGTGTCGGCGCTCGTCCTGCCCGGCGTCGGCACCCGTGACGCGCTGCCGCGCACGGCGACGGCCCGCGTGCCGACGCCGCCCGGGGCGTGGATCGTGGCGGTCGTCCTCTTCCTGCTGCCCCTCGGGTTCGCGGGCTCGGACCTGCACACGTCGGTCCAGGTGCCGGCGTTGGGCGTGGTCCTGCTGTCGCTGGTCGTCGTCACCGGCCGCGGCGGCCAGATCTCGCTGGGGCAGGCCGCGTACGCGGGTCTGGGCGCCCTGTTCACCGCGCTGCTCGCCGCGGGCCGCTTCCCCGGCCTGCCGCGCCTTCCCGAACTGGCCGCGCTCGCGGTGGCCGTGCTCCTGGTCGCGCCGCTCGGTGTGCTGACCGGGTGGCCGGCCATCCGGCGGCACGGCCTGGCGCTCGCACTGGCGACGTTCGCCGTGGGGGTCGGGGTCAGCCGTTTCGTCTTCGCCCAGCCGTACGCCACGTCGGGGCTCTCCCTCGGCCGCCCGGCCGGCTTCGGCGGCGACCGCGCGTACTACGTGCTCGAACTGGGGCTGCTGACGGCCGCGTTGCTGGCGGCGAACGCTCTGCGCCGGGGACGCACGGGCCGCGCCCTCGCCGCCCTGCGCGACCACGAGCCGGGCGCCTCGGCGGCGGGTGTCCGCGTCCCGGCCCTGAAGCTGGCCGCGTTCGTCGCGGGTGCCGCGCTGGCCGCGCTGGGCGGCGGGATGCTCGGCATGGGGCTGCGCGCCTTCGACGCCACGGCCTACGACCCGGTCCGCGGGCTGCTGTGGTTCGCGGCGGTCGTGGTCCTCGGCGCGGACAGCGTCCTCGGCGCACTGGCCGCGGCGGCGCTGCTGGTGGGCCTCGACGCGGGGGCGCGCGGCGGCGTCGCGGCGGTCCTGGTCGGCGTCCTGGCTGTCCTCGTCGGCCGCTTCCCCGGCGGTCCCTACGAGGCGCTGCGCACGGCGGCCTCCCACCTCCGGCTGCGCCGCGAGGTGTCCTTGACCCCGCTGGGGTCGCGGGTACGCCGACGGCTGCTGCCTAGGGCGACCCCGCCGGCCGCCCGCCCCTCACCGCGTTCCGGCACGCCGAGTCCTGCCGCCGTACCCGCACCCCGCAGCGGCCGGGGCCGCACCGCCCCCACCGCCCCTGGCTCCGGCCGGAGCGACACCACCCCACCCGGCCCGCACATCCGGCCGGGAACCGCTCCCCCGCCGTCCCCGCGCACGCGGCAGGGAGCCGCCCCTCGGCCGTCCCCGCGCACGCGGCAGGGAGCGGCGGCATCCTCACCGCCCGGCGGCCGGCCCGGAGCCGCTGCCGCGTCGGGGCACCGCACCGGGACGGGGGCCGTCTCCGCTCCCCCGGCGGGCGCCGAGCCGCGGGCTCCCCTCTCCATGTCCCTGCGCGCCCTCGGTCTGCGCGTCGCGTACGGCGGGTTCACCGCCCTCGACGGGGTCGACCTGGACGTCCGGCCCGGACGCGTCACGGCCGTCGTCGGGCCCAACGGCGCCGGGAAGAGCACGCTCTTCCACTGCCTCGCCGGAACGCTGCGCCCGTCGGGCGGGCGGGTGCTGCTCGGCGGGCGGGACATCACCCGGCTCCCCGCGCACGCGCGCACCCGGCTGGGGATCGCGCGGACCTTCCAGCAGCTCGCCGTCTTCCCCTCCCTGACCGTGGACGAGAACGTCCTGGTCGGTGCCGAACAGGGCCGGACCGCCGACCCGGAGGCCGCGGAGAGGGCGTTGCGGCTCCTCGGCCTCGACGGGCCGGTGCGGGCGTTCCCCGCGGCGGGGCTGCCGACGGGCACGCTCCGCCGCGTCGAGCTGGCCCGGGCGCTCGCGGGGAGTCCCCGGGTGCTGCTGCTGGACGAGCCCGCGGCAGGACTCGACACCCCCGAAGTGACCACGCTGGCACGGGTGCTGCGGGCGCTCGCCGCGGACGGCACCGCCCTCCTCGTCGTCGAGCACGACCTCGATCTCGTCGCCGACCTGGCGCACACCGTCCACGTCATGGTGGCGGGACGGATCGTCGCGTCCGGCCCCGCCGACCGCGTACTGGAGAGGGGGTACGGCGGTTGAGCATCGCCCTGCGCCACGCGCGCGTGCGCTACGGCCCGCTGGAGGCCCTGCACGGCGTGACCCTGGCCGCCCCGGACCCCGGTCTCACCGTGCTGCTCGGCCGCAACGGTTCCGGGCGCACGACGGCACTGCACGCGCTGGCGGGAACCGTGCCGCTGTCCGGAGGCGCGGTCGTGTGGGACGGCGTCGACGTCACCCGACGGACCGCGCACGAACGCGCCCGGCTCGGCCTGTGCCTCGTCCCCGAACGCCGGGCCGTCTTCGGTTCGCTCACCGTGCGCGCGAACCTGGAGCTCGCCGCGGGCGACCTCTCCCCCGCCCTCGACGCCTACCCGCGGCTGGAGCCCCTGCTCTCCCGCCGCGCGGGCACGCTCTCGGGCGGTGAGCAGCGGATGGTCGCCGTCTCCCGCGCCCTGCTCGCCCGCGCGCGGGTGGTGCTCGTCGACGAACCCGCGCAGGGCATGTCGCCGGCGGTCGCGGCTCGGACGTACGACCTGCTGGCCGGTCTCGACGCGTGCGTGGTGGTCGCGGAGCAGCGACTGCCGCCGGGGCTGCGCGGGCGGACCGACCGGACGACGTTCGTGTACGAACTGAGCCGGGGCGCGGTCGTGTTCAGCGGAGAGGCGGCGGAACCTGCGCGAAGAGCGACGGGTGCAGAGGCGGACCGAACAGGACGAGGCCCAGGTGGCGGGAGCCGGCCGAACCCTCCGGGATGACCAGCAGGGTGCCCTCCTTCAGCTTGTCCGGCGAGCTTCCGACGATCTGCTTGTTGGCCTTGTACAGCGCCTGCCAGCCGCCCTTGACCTTGTACTTGCGGGCGATCGAAGCGAGCGTCTCGCCGTGCTTGACCACGTGCATGCGGCCCTTGAGCGCGTACCTCCGGGAGCAGACGGGCCAGGCACCCCACCCCTGGGAGGCCACCACCTTCTCGGCGATCTTGATCTGTTCCGCGCGGGTGGCGAGGTCGGCACGCCGGGCGTACTTGAGTCCGCCGAACGCCTCCCAGGTGGGCTGCCAGAACTGCAGCCCGCCGTAGAAGCCGTTCCCCGTGTTCGCGTTCCAGCGGCCGCCGCTCTCGCACTCGGCGATGCAGCCCCAGGGCCAGTGGTCCTTCGCGCAGTCGTACGACACCCGTGTCATGTGGGGGCCGGGAAGCGGGGGCGGGGGCGCGGCGACCGCGTCCGAGGGCACGAGGACGGCGAGGGCGGTGACGGCCACGACGGTGGCGGCCGCGGCCGCGTGCCCGAGGCGCCCGACCGCCTGTCTGGCGTGCTCGGCCACCTGCCGGAGGCGGTTGATCGACGGGGGCGGCGTGACCGGCCGGGTCGGCATGAGGAACATCGCGCCCACGCTAGGCGGCCCCTCGGCCCCGCCGGTCGAGCCGCGCCCGGTACGGCCGGGGCCCCACCCGGTCGGAGGACCGGGTGGGGCCGGGTGCCCGGGACGAGGGGGAGCGCGACTCAGAGGTCGAGCCGCAGCCCGGGCATGATCAGGTCGGGGTCGTAGCCGATGACGGCCCTGTTGGCGGCGTAGACCTTCCGCCAGGTGGAGCCGTGCCGTTCGGCGATACCGCTCAGCGTGTCGCCGCTGCGGACGGTGTAGTCACCGCGCGACGCGTCACGGTTGGTGTGGCCCGACGTGCGTGGCGGCGTCTTCGACGGCTTCGGCTTCGGCTTCGACGGGGCCGACTCGGGTGCCGACTTCGTGGCGGCCGTCCCCGCGGCCGATCCGGCGCCCGAGGACGCGGGCGCGTTTCCGTAGGCTCCGGCGCGCGCCGCACAGGTGGGCCACGCGCCCCACCCCTGCGCCCGCTGGACCTTGGTGGCGACGGCGATCTGCGCGCTCCTGGAGGCCTGGTCGGCCCTCGACGCGTAGGCGGTGCCGCCGTACGCGCGCCAGGTGCCCGCGGAGAACTGGAGCCCTCCGTAGTAGCCGTTGCCGGTGTTGATGTGCCAGTTGCCGCCGCTCTCGCACTGCGCGATGCGGTCCCACACTCCACTGTCGGCCGCGGCGGCGTCACCGCTCGCGGCGAGCAGTCCGAGCGGGGCGAGGAGTGCCGCCCCGGCGAGGACCGCCGTCGTACGGGCCTTGCCTGCCGTACGAGCCTGATGGGTGTTCTCGGCACATTCGGACATGTAATTCCCTCTCGAAACACCCGGGGTCCCCCAGGGCGGGGCGCGACGGCCCGCGCATGGGACGCGGTCGGCGCGCTCCGCCCCGTCCGCCGGAGGCTGTACTGAGAGCTGGATGGTTCGGCCGGCGGACCTGCCCGAGCGGTGCTCGTTGCACACGGCCGAGGAATCTAGGGAGCCGACCGCCCCGATATCAACCAACTCCTTGTCATTCGAGGCCAGTTAGCCGTTACCGCGAGTATCGTCGATTTTCGGCCACCCACTTCATTGGGTGATTTCAGGATTTATCGACCTGTCATCCTCGCGACCTGTGACCCACTTCACCGACTCAACTTCCTTGACCTTCCGACAAGTTGACTGGGAGTGACGGATTCCGCAGGCGATCTCACCCTGGGCGTCGGATGGTTCGATTCCGTTCGCGCTCGGGCGTGACTCCGGCCACAGATCGCCCGTTGTCATCTTCATGAGCCGGGATCCCCCGGGTTCATGGGCCGGGAGCCACCCGGCATCACCGCGCACCGCATTCCCGAGGAGCCACCGTGCCGCGCATGCTCGACGTCAGCGACGACGTACGCGCCGAGATCGGCGACGAAGAAGCCGACCGGCTGCTCGCCGGAGAGAACGCCCCCGGCAGTTACGACTGCACGTCCTGCCGCACCCCGGGCGACTCGGAACAGGAGCGGACCAGCACCGTCCTGTTCATCGGCGACGAGACCGCTGTCCTCGCCTTCGCCCACGCCACCTGCCTGCCCTCACAGGTCGTGCAGGTCACCGAGGAGCAGTTGCAGGGCGCCGTCCGCTCGATCCACCCCGACGGCATCCCCACCGAGTTCGTTCCCGAGCAGGCCGTGCTGGGTGTGACCAGCGGACTCGTCCTGATCAACGGCGAGTTGCACCCGGCGCTCGTCGTCGAGCCGACCGGCCCCATCGTGCGCCCCGGCTCGACCGACATCGGCGACGACTTCCTCCCCCTCCTCATCGAGCAGGGCTTCATGCCGGTGACCGCGGTGAACGCGGTGCCCCCGGTCCTGCACGGCTGGTCCGTGCTGCTCGCCATGGGCCAGCTGCACGCCGTGCTCCAGCCGGGCACCGGCGGTGGCTCCCCCGTCGCCTGGTGGCAGGCCCACCAGGCGCTCCAGGTCGCCGAGAGCTGGCGGTCGGCCGCCAACAAGCATCAGCAGGTGCTCCTGTTCGCGGCCCCGGTCGGCTCGATCGGCCGCCAGCCCCGCGAGGACCTGCTGCGCGACGCGCTGGACAAGGCGGCGGCCAACGGAAAGCTCGTCGCCGCCACCATGCCGCTCGCGGGCACCTGAGCCCCGGGGAGCCGGGGAACCGGGGCGCGAAAGCGCGCCGGGCACACTCCGGTTGACCTGCGAAAGCGACGTGGTGGCCGCATCCGTTGGGCGGCGGGGTCGTTGGCACATACGTGCACACCTACGAAGCCCCCCGCCGCCGGCCCTTCCAGCCGGACCCGCCCGCGCGATCGGCTCAGAACACCTCGGGCGGTCCATCGGTCACGCCGATCTACGACGCGCTGTACGCCGAGTGGCTCAGGGCCTTCAGGACCCTGCCCGGCGACCGGCACGGCGAAGAGGATCTGGGCTTCACTGCCTTCGGGAGCATGCCGCGCGGTGCGACCACGTACGGCGCGTCCAGCTCGTACAACTCCTACAGCGCCGGGGCGCACTCCGCGCGGCAGAGTGCCGTGCAGCAGGGTCACACCACGACGGCGACGGCCGTCTGGCAGCCGAGCGGGCGACAGCACGGCACCGGGATGCACCACATCCCGGCCGCGCTGCCGCCCGCACCGCGTCGGGGTCTCTGACCCCGCCCATGAGGAAGGGCCGGCTCCCCGGGGGAGCCGGCCCTTCCTCATGTCCTCTACTTCTTCTTCGCCCCGCGCTTCTCGCGCACCCGCACCGAGATGTGCAGCGGCGTGCCCTCGAAGCCGAACTCCTCGCGCAGCCGGCGCTCGATGAAGCGACGGTAGCCGTGCTCGATGAAGCCGGAGGCGAAGAGCACGAACCGCGGGGGCTTGGTGCCCGCCTGCGTGCCGAACAGGATGCGGGGCTGCTTGCCGCCCCGGATCGGGTGCGGGTGGGCGGCGACCAGCTCGCCGAGGAAGGCGTTCAGCCTGCCGGTCGGAACGCGGGTCTCCCAGCCCGCCAGGGCCGTCTCGATCGCCGGGACGAGCTTCTCCATGTGACGGCCCGTGCGCGCCGAGACGTTGACGCGCGGCGCCCACGCCACCTGGCCGAGCTCGGTCTCGATCTCGCGTTCCAGGTAGTAGCGGCGCTCCTCGTCGAGGGTGTCCCACTTGTTGAAGGCGAGGACGATCGCACGGCCCGCCTCGACCGCCATGGTGACGATGCGCTGGTCCTGCACGGAGATCGGCTCGGACGCGTCGATCAGGATGACGGCGACCTCGGCCTTCTCGACCGCGGCGGCCGTGCGCAGCGAGGCGTAGTAGTCGGCGCCCTGCTGGAGGTGGACGCGCTTGCGGATGCCCGCCGTGTCCACGAACTTCCAGGTGACACCGCCGAGTTCGATGAGCTCGTCGACCGGGTCGCGGGTGGTGCCCGCGAGTTCGTTGACGACGACGCGTTCCTCGTTCGCCACCTTGTTGAGCAGCGACGACTTGCCGACGTTCGGGCGGCCGATGAGAGCGATGCGGCGCGGGCCGCCGACGGCGGAGCCGAAGGTCTGCGCTGGGGCCTCGGGCAGCGCCTCCAGGACCGCGTCGAGCATGTCGCCGGTGCCGCGGCCGTGCAGCGCGGAGACCGGGTGCGGCTCACCGAGACCGAGGGACCACAGGTACGAGGCGTCGGCCTCGCCGCTCGGGCCGTCCACCTTGTTGGCGCACAGGACGACGGGCTTGCCCGCCTTGCGCAGCAGGCGGACGACGGCCTCGTCGGTGTCGGTGGCGCCGACCTTGGCGTCGACGACGAAGACGACCGCGTCGGCGGCCTCGATCGCGTACTCGGCCTGTGCGGCCACCGACGCGTCGATGCCGAGGACGTCCTGCTCCCAGCCGCCGGTGTCGACGACCTTGAAGCGGCGGCCCGCCCACTCGGCCTCGTAGGTGACACGGTCACGCGTGACGCCCGGCTTGTCCTCGACGACCGCCTCACGGCGGCCGATGATCCGGTTGACCAGGGTCGACTTGCCGACATTGGGACGGCCGACGACGGCGAGGACGGGCAGTGGGCCGTGGCCCGCCTCCTCGATCGCGCCCTCGACGTCCTCGACGTCGAAGCCCTCTTCCGCGGCGAGCTCCATGAACTCCGCGTACTCGACGTCGCCGAGTGCCCCGTGGTCGTGCTCTGCCGAGCCCTCGGGCTGGATGTGGTCGTTCATGAAGTCCGTACCTCGTCGTTCATTCGTGGTGATCGGTGGACCGCCCGCCTCCGGGAGATCCACTACTCAAGTGTCGCCTGGTGCCCGGTGGGGCGCCCGGCGTTTTCCCGGCGTCCGGTCAGACGTCGGGCCTCGTCCAGATGGGCGCTCAGATGCTTCTGGATGCGGGTGGTGGCCTCGTCCAGCGCCTTGCGCGTACGCCGCCCGGTGCCGTCGCCCGCGTCGAACGGGTCGCCGAAGACGACGTCGACCCGGCTGCGCAGCGGGGGCAGCCCCTTTATCAACCGGCCCCGCCTGTCGGAACTTCCCAGCACCGCCACCGGCACGATCGGGGCTCCGCTGCGTACGGCGAAGTACGCGAGGCCGGCCCGCAGCGAGGCGAAGTCGCCCTCGCCGCGCGTGCCCTCCGGGAAGATCCCGAGGACGCCGCCGTTCTCCAGGACGCCGAGCGCCTGGGTGATCGCCGTGCGGTCGGTGGTCTCGCGGTCCACCTTCAGCTGGCCGATGCCCAGCAGGAAGGGGTCGAGCGGCCCGATGAACGCTTCCTTCTTGATCAGGAAGTGCGTGGGCCGGGGCGCGACGCCCATGACCATCGGTCCGTCGATGTTGTGCGAGTGGTTCACGGCCAGGATCGCCGGGCCCGTCGCGGGTACCTTCCAGGCGCCCAGGACGCGCGGCTTCCACAGCCCGTACATCAGGCCGACGCCGATGCGGCGCCCGACCTCGGCGCCCCTCTCGGAGGGTGCGGTCACTTGGCGGCCCGCTTCTCCTCGACGAGGGTGACCACACACTCGATGACCTGCTGGAGGGTGAGGTCGGAGGTGTCCACCTCGACCGCGTCGTCCGCCTTGGCCAGCGGGGACGTCTTGCGGCTGGAGTCGGCCGCGTCCCGCTTGATGAGCGCCTCGCGCGTGGCGTTGACGTCCGCGCCCTTCAGCTCACCGCTGCGGCGTGCGGCACGGGCCTCCGGGGAGGCGGTGAGGAAGATCTTCAGATCGGCGTCCGGCAGCACGGTGGTGCCGATGTCGCGGCCCTCGACGACGATCCCGTACGCGGCGGAAGCAGCGAGCGAGCGCTGGAGCTCGGTGATGCGGGCGCGCACCTCGGGCACCGCGCTGACCGCGCTGACCTTGGAGGTGACCTCCTGTGTGCGGATCGGGCCGGCGACGTCGGTCCCGTCGACCGTGATGGTCGGCGCGGACGGGTCGGTGCCGGAGACGATCTCCGGCTTCTCCGCCACGGCGGCAATCGCGGACGGGTCGGAGACGTCGATGCCGTTGCTCACCATCCACCACGTGATCGCCCGGTACTGGGCCCCCGTGTCCAGGTAGCTCAGGCCGAGCTGCGCGGCGACGGCCTTGGAGGTGCTCGACTTGCCCGTGCCGGAGGGGCCGTCGATGGCGACAATCACAGCCGGAGCGGTCCGGGCGGCCTTTTCCACGGTGACGGACACCTTCCTGGTACGGGTGATGGGTATGGAGGCACGATCGCGCCCTGCCCAAGGTTACTGGCTTCGCGGACCCCTTATCACTGGCCCTTCCCGCGGCCGGATCACCGGCCCGCGCCGCGACCGGCCGCCGCGCCCGCCCGCGGACGCCCTGCCGCGCCTCCGGGAGCGCGCCCGGCCGCCGGGGTCACCGGGCGGGGGCCGGGTGGCCGCTACTGCCGCAGCGCCCAGCCCCGCTCGCGCAGCGCCGCGCTCAGCACCGGCACCGCCTTGGGCTCCACCATCAGCTGGACGAGTCCGGCCTGCTGGCCGGTGGCGTGCTCGATGCGTACGTCCTCGATGTTGACGCCAGCCATCCCCGCGTCCGCGAAGATGCGGGCCAGCTGACCGGGCTGGTCGTCGATGAGTACGGCCACGATCTCGTACACGCGCGGAGCCGAACCGTGCTTGCCGGGGACCCTGACCTGGCCCGCGTTGCCGCGGCGCAGCACGTCCTGGATGCCGTCGACACCCTCGCGGCGCTTGGCCTCGTCGGAGGACTGGAGGGAGCGCAGCGCCTGGACGGTCTCGTCGAGGTCGCAGGACACGTCCGCGAGGAGGTCGGCGACCGGCCCCGGGTTCGCGGAGAGGATGTCGATCCACATCCGCGGGTCCGAGGCGGCGATGCGGGTCACGTCACGGATGCCCTGCCCGCAGAGCCGTACCGCCGCCTCCTCCGCGTGCTCCAGGCGCGCGGCGACCATGCTGGAGACCAGGTGCGGCATGTGCGAGACGAGGGCGACGGCCCGGTCGTGGGCGTCGGCGTCCATGACGACCGGCACGGCACGGCAGTGCGACACCAGCTCCAGGGCGAGGTTCAGGACCTCGGTGTCCGTGTCGCGGGTGGGGGTGAGCACCCAGGGACGGCCCTCGAAGAGGTCTCCCGTCGCGGCCAGCGGGCCCGACTTCTCGCGGCCCGACATGGGGTGCGTACCGATGTACGAGGACAGGTCGAGGCCGAGCGCCTCCAGCTCACGGCGCGGTCCGCCCTTGACGCTGGCGACGTCCAGGTAGCCGCGCGCGACCCCGCGGCGCATGGCGTCCGCGAGCGTGGCCGCGACGTGCGCGGGCGGCGCCGCCACGATGGCCAGGTCGACGGGCCCCTGCGGCGGCTCGTCCGTGCCGGCGCCGAGCGCCGCCGCCGTACGGGCCTGCTCCGGGTCGTGGTCGGCGAGGTGGACGACGACGCCGCGGGCCGCCAGCGCGAGGGCCGCCGACGTGCCGATCAGCCCGGTCCCGATGACGAGTGCGGTCCTCACTGGGCGATGTCCTTGCGCAGCGCGCCGGCGGCGCCGAGGTAGACGTGCACCACGTCGGCGCGCGGCTTGTCGGACTCGATGTGCGCGAGGACCCGTACGACCCGGGGCATCGCGCCCTCGATGTCCAGTTCCTGCGCGCAGATCAGCGGGACGTCGACGATGCCGAGTCCGCGGGCCGCGGCGGCCGGGAAGTCGCTGTGCAGGTCGGGCGTAGCGGTGAACCAGATGCTGATCAGGTCGTCCGCGGTGAGCGCGTTGCGCTCCAGGATGGCGGTGAGCAGCTCGCTGACCTGCTCGTCCATGTGCCCGGCCTCGTCCCGTTCCAGTTGGACGGCGCCCCGGACCGCTCGTACCGCCACGGTGATGCTCCTCGCTGATGTACGTACGTGTCTGAACGCACCAGCGTAGTCAGCCCGCGACGCGCGGGTGCGGGGCGCCCGCCTGCCGAGACGAGCGGACGCCCCCTGCTGGGCCGGTGGTTCTCAGAGGTTCTGCGCCCTGATGAGGTCCTCCAGGGACCCCGCGGGCATCTGTCCCTGCGGCGTCAGCTTGTCGACGGCCCGGGGCAGGTTCTCCGCGATCTGGGTCGCGGCCTGGTCGGTGGTGATCCCGGCCTCGTCGGCGATCTGTTTGAGGGCGTCGTCGGGCAGCGCGTGCTGGATCTGCGCGCCCGTCACGGACTGGTTCTCGCCCGTGCCGACCCAGGAGTCCTTCTGCTCCGCCAGGCCCGCCTTGGTGAGCATGTCCAGCAGGCCGCCCAGCGGATTGCCGCTCGCGGCTCCCGAGCCGCCGCTCAGGGCTCCGAGCAGGGCGCCGAGGATGTCGCCCGCGCCGGGAGCGCCCGCGGCGCCGCTCTGGCCGGAGTCACCGAGGAGGCCGCCGAGCAGGCTGCCGAGATCGTTACCCGCCATGGTCACGCCTTTCCAGAGAAGGGCCGGGGGCAGGGTCGCCTCCCGGCCTCAGACCTTGCCAATCTCACGCGAATCGCCGTATTCCGCCACTTGTGGTGAGAACACCCCTGTGCGCCCCTGGACGCGGGGGCGCGCGTCCGTTGTCATGGCAGGAGGCTCGCCTCGGGGGAGGCCCGTATGACCCGCATGAAGCGTCCAGGACCCCTTCTCACCCTGCTGGCGGGACTCCTGCTCGGGGTGTTCATGCTGTCGCTCAATGCGACGACGGGGACGAAGAACGCGTCCTCGGCCCAGCAGGAACCACCCGCCGCGACCGTGTCGCCCGGCGCGACGGCCGGTCCGACCACACCCACGCCCGCATCCCCGGCCGCGCCGTCGACGGCGTCCGCGAGCCCGTCCCGGAGCGCTGCGGCAGACGCCGACTACGCGGGCCGTACCGACGACGACTCGTCGGCGGTCGCCGTCTCACTGCGCGACGGCCGGGCGGTCGCCTACTTCTGCGACGGACGGGACAAGGAATCCTGGCTGAAGGGCGCCGTCGCGGACGACGGCACCATGAAGCTCACCGGGAAGAACGGCGCCGCGCTCGACGGCACCCTCCATGACGGCAAGCGGATCCGCGGAACCGTCGAGCTGGGCGGGCACCGCTACGGATTCACCGCCGACAAGGCGGTCAAGCCGTCCGGCCTGTACCGGGCGACCGCCACGGTGCGCGGCGCGAAGATCGACGGCGGCTGGATCGTGCTGCCCGGCGGCCGGCAGGTCGGCGTCCTCGACCGCGACGGCAGGCCGTCCACGGCACCCCGGATCGACCCGGAGACCGGTGCCGTGACGGTCGACGGCCGGACGATCACGGCGAAGCCCGTCACTCCCTGACCCGCACCGGGCTCCGTCCGCCGCCCCACGGCGGCACCGGCACCCGCACCCCGGCCGACCCCAGTAGCCGCGCCAGTACCCGCACCCGGACAGCGTCCCCCGCCCGCCCCCGCCGCAGGCTCCGCGAACGCCCGCGGCCCGCTCCCCCCGCCGGACACCCGTCCTTCCTGACCAGGGAACCGATATGACCGTGGACCCGAACGCAGCCACCCAGGGCTTCCCCTCGCCGGGGCCCGTCCGCCGCCGCTCGCACCCGGCCCGCTATCTCGTCCCGGCCCTGGCCGCCGCGGCGGTCGCCGTCGGGCTGGGCGCCTACGGCAAGGTGCACGACCCGGCCGGGACCGCCTTCAACATCGCCGGCTTCAGCAGCACGGGCGCCGTGAAGTCCTGGCTCGCGACGACCGCCTTCTTCCTCGCGCTCGTCCAGGTCGTCTCGGCGTTCATGGTCTACGGCAGGCTGCCGGGCCCGGGCTGGGCGCCGGCGCTGCACCGCTGGTCGGGCCGGATCGCCTTCCTCGTGGCCGTCCCGGTCGCTGTGCACTGTCTGTACGCATTGGGCTATCAGACGTACGAATCGCGCGTCTTGTGGCACTCCCTCCTGGGTTGCTTCTTCTTCGGGGCCTTCAGTGCCAAGATGCTGCTGCTCCGCTCGGAGCGCCTGCCCGGCTGGCTGCTGCCGATCATCGGCGGCCTCGTCTTCGCCGTGCTCACGGCCATCTGGCTGACCTCTGCCCTCTGGTTCTTCCGTACGTTCGGAGTGACGACATGACCAACCGCTCGACGCGGCGCACGGTTCTCGCGACAGGGACGGCCGCACTGCTCTCGGGGTGCAGCAAATACGGCGACAACAGCAGCGGCGAGTCGGAGTCGTCCCCCTCGGAGGCCCCGCTGGCGGACACGTCGAAGGCTCCCTCGCCCGCGCCGTCCGCGGCGGCCTCCGGCGGCAAGGAACTGACCACGAAGGCCGCCGTCCCGGTGGGCGGCGGCAAGATCTTCAAGGAGCAGAAGGTCGTCGTCACCCAGCCGGAGAAGGACGAGTTCAAGGCCTTCTCCGCGATCTGCACCCACCAGGGCTGCACGGTGAACGCCGTGGTCGACGGTCTGATCGACTGCCCCTGCCACGGCAGCAAGTTCAGTGTCGTGGACGGCTCGGTGAAGGCCGGCCCGGCTCCGCGTCCGCTGCCCGCCAAGAAGATCACCGTCGACGGAAAATCCATCCGGCTGACCTGAGGCAGCACGTACGCTCCGGGAATGGATGCCGCGGCCCTGGTGCGTGACCACACGATCTACTCCTGCGTGATGGGTTCACGCGCCTTCGGGCTGGCCAACGACACCAGCGACACCGACCGTCGGGGCGTCTTCCTCGTCCCCACCCCGCTCTTCTGGCGCTTCGAGAAGCCGCCGACGCATGTGGAGGGCCCGGCCGAGGAACAGTTCAGCTGGGAGCTGGAGCGGTTCTGCGCCCTGGCGCTGCGCGCCAACCCGAACGTCCTGGAGTGCCTGCACTCCCCGCTCGTCGAGTACGCGGACGCCACCGGCCGCGAACTGCTCTCCCTGCGCGAGGCATTCCTGTCCCGTCAGGCGCACGAGACCTTCGCGCGCTACGCCATGGGGCAGCGCAAGAAGCTCGACACCGACGTCCGAAGGCACGGCGCCCCGCGCTGGAAGCACGCCATGCACCTGCTGCGCCTTCTCACGACGTGCCGCGATCTGCTGCGCACCGGCGAGCTCCGGATCGACGTGGGTGAGCAGCGTGAGCCGCTCCTCGCGGTGAAGCGGGGCGAGGTCCCGTGGGAACGGGTGGAGGCCTGGATGTCCCGGCTGGCGACGGAGACGGACGAGGCGGCCGCGGGTAGTCCCCTCCCGTACGAGCCGGACCGGGTCCGCGTGGAGGATTTCCTGGTCCGGGTGCGCCGCGCCTCAGCCCTCCAGGCGGACCTGGACGACGAAATCGTGCAGGGCGTCGTGGGCGGTTGAGGCGTCGGGCAGCGCCGAGGCTTCCTGGGCCTCGTCCAGCAGGGTGTGCAACCGCTCCACGTCGTCCCGCACGCGCGCGTGGTCGACTTCGGCGGCGCCGTGCTCCCGCTCCGCCTTCGCGGCGACGAGGTCGGGCAGCCGGGCGGGCGCCTCGGCCACGCACCCGACGAGCGTGGGCAGATGGGCCTGCACCTCACCGCTGCGCATCAGATGGACGCCGGTGAGCAGCACACGGAACGTGTGAGTTCGCCGGTCCGCTCGAACAGCCGCCACTGCGTCGCGGCGAAGCCCCGGTAGTGGTGGGCGTGATGGCGGGTGAGCACGGCGGGGGCGAGCGAGACCAGCTCGCGGTGCGCCTCGGTGGTGTGCACGACCAGGGGGGACAGAAGCTGCTCCAGCACATAGCCGTTGCGCCGAAGCATCAGCCGGACGAACTTGCGCAGGTCGTGGGTGACGAGGTCCATCTCCACACCGTCCTCGAACCACATGCGCGACCGGGTCTCCTCCGGTTCGCGCAGGCCGACCAGTTCGGTGGCGGGCAGCAGGTGGACGCCCCGCAGGTCGACGTCGGAGTCGCTCGAGGGGAAGCCGTAGAGATGGGCTCCGGAGACCGTGGCGAAGAGCACCGGGTCGGGCTGCTGCGCCACCACGGCCTTGAGGTCGATGTCGAGGACGTCCGTCATCGGTCAAGCGTCCCAGAGCGCCCCCAGCGACATGAGGTCGCCCTGGTACTCGATCCGGTCGGCCCAGGCCGTAGGCCAGGCGTCCGAACCGTGGTGGGCGCCGGCGAAGGCGCCCGTCAGACAGGCGATGGAGTCGGAGTCGCCCGAGGTGCAGGCGGCCCGGCGCAGCGCGGTGAGAGGCTCGTCGACGAAGAGCAGGAAGCACAGCAGGCCGGTGGCGAGGGCCTCCTCGGCGATCCAGCCGCCGCCGGTGGCCATGCAGGGGTCGCTCTCGGGCGAGACGGTCCGCACGGCGTGCCGCAGCTGGTCGAGGGCGGCGAGGCACTCGTCCCAGCCGCGGGTGATGAACGCCTCGGGCGTGGGGTCCTCGCTGTAGGTCCACAGGTCGCCGAGCCAGCGGGAGTGGTAGCGGTGGCGGTTCTCGTACGCGTACGAGCGCAGCCGGCCGACGAGGCCCATCGGCTCGACGCCCTGTGTGAGGAGCCAGATCGCCTGCGCGGTGAGGTCCGCGGCGGCGAGGGCGGTGGGGTGTCCGTGCGTGAGCGCGGCCTGGAGCTGCGCGGCACCGGCGCGCTGTTCGTCGCTGAGTCCGCGGACCAGTCCGACGGGAGCCACGCGCATGTTGGCGCCACAGCCTTTGGAGCCGATCTGGCTGGCCTCCTGCCAGCGGCGCTTCTCGTTCTTGAGGAGGTTGCAGGCGACGAGGCAGGTGCGGCCGGGCGCGCGGTTGTTGTCGGGCGACTGGTACCAGTCCACGAACTCCTCGCGGACCGGCCGTTCCATCCGCAGCGGGCCGAGCAGTCCGCGGTCCATGGCCGTGCGCAGGCCCCGCGCCAGCGCCAGCGTCATCTGGGTGTCGTCGGTGACCTTCGCGGGCGTGGGCAGCGCCATCTGCCGCCAGGGCCCGCACTTGTCGAGGATCGCGGGGACGGAGTTGAACTCGGTCGGGTACCCGAACGCGTCGCCGAGGGCGAGGCCTATGAGAGATCCGGTGGCGGCGCGCTTGGCGAGAGTCGTGGCGGTCATCAGGGCCGTCCTTCCGAACTGGGACGCAGCAGGGGCGGGTGCAGGGCTTTGGCGCCGCCCGCGCGGTAGAGCGCGGCGGGCTTGCCGCGGCCGCCGGTGAGGCGCGCCGCGCCGGGGACCTGCTCGACGAATCCGGGCGTGGCGAGGACCTTGCGCCGGAAGTTGGGCCGGTCGAGGACGGTGCCCCACACGGTCTCGTAGACCTGCTGCAGTTCGCCGAGGGTGAAGCGGGGCGGGCAGAAGGACGTCGCGAGACAGGTGTACTCGAGCTTGGCGCCGACGCGTTCGTGGGCGTCCGCGAGGATCCGGTCGTGGTCGAAGGCGAGCGGGCCCAGCGCGTTGAACCGCAGCCACTGGGCCTGTGCGGCGTCGCCGCCGCCGCGCGGCTCGGGAGGGTCCGGGAGCAGCGCGGCGAAGGCGACGGAGACGACGCGCATCCTGGGGTCGCGGTCGGGCTCGCTGTAGGTGCGCAGCTGCTCCAGGTGGAGTCCGGAGAGGTCCGACAGGCCGGTCTCCTCGGCGAGTTCGCGGCGGGCCGCCGCCTCCGCCGACTCGTGCGGCAGCACGAAGCCTCCGGGCAGGGCCCAGCGGCCCGCGTAGGGTTCCTGCCCCCGCTCGACGAGCAGCACCTGGAGTGCGCCGGCGCGAACCGTCAGGACGGCCAGGTCGACGGTGACGGCGAAGGGTTCGAACGCGTACTTGTCGTAGCCCTCCGGTGCTGTGCCGCCCGGCGCACGGCTCTCCTTCCCGCGCACGCCCCCACCTCCTGCTCAGCGCCACTTTTATGGTCACTCTGACTATGGTCAGTACGACTATAAAGGGGTGGGTGGGTGCCAACAAGCCCCTGAGCGCGGGAATTTGGTGCCGGGCGGGCTGAGCCGGGGTGCGCGGTCCCCGGCTCCGCCCGCCCGGCACCGGTGTCAGTCTCCGGCGCGCGACGGCGCGAACGCCGCCACCACCGCGCCCGCCGCTGCGGCCCCCGCCGAGACCCAGAGCGCGGGTCCGCAGCCGTCGACGACGGACCGCGCAGAGCCGTAGCCGCCGTACCGCGTGAACACGGCCGCGGCCACGGCGACTCCGAAGACCCCGCCCAACTCGCGCAGCGCGTTGTTGACCCCGGCCGCGACGCCCGCCTCCTCGGGCGGCACCGACGACGTCACCGCGTTCGCCACGGCGGGGAAGACCATGGAGATGCCGACACCCGCGACGACCAGCGGCAGGACCAGGCTGCCGTAGGAGACGCCCGGCTCGACCTGCCAGGCCAGCAGGCCGATCCCGACGGCCTGCAGGACGAGTCCCGCGAGCATGAAGGGGCGGTTGCCGAACCGGTCGGCGAGCGCGCCCGCGAGCGGCGCGACGAGCAGCGGCATCCCCGTCCACACCAGGATGCGGACGCCTGCCGCCAGCGGGGAGTTGCCGAGGCCCAGCTGGAAGAGCTGCGAGATCATGAAGAGCGAGCCGAGCAGGGACATGAACGTCAGGAACGCGGCGCCGTTGGCGGTGGAGAAGCCGCGCCGGCGGAAGTGGGTGAGGGGCAGCATCGGGTAGCGGGCCCGCGTGTGCTCCCAGCCGAGGAAGGCCGCCACGAAGACCACTCCGACGGCCAGCGCGCCCAGCGCTTCGGCACTCCCCCAGCCCGCCTCCGGGGCCCGCACCGGCGCCCACGAGAGTCCGGTCAGCCCGATCGCCGCCAACAGCAGTCCCACGACGTCGAGTTGTGGACGAGGGCCGTGGCTCTCCCGCAGCCTGCGGGCGGCCGCCGGCAGCATCGCAAGGCCCGTCGGCACGTTCAGCCAGAAGATCCACTGCCAGGACAGGCCTTCGGTGACCGCGCCGCCCAGCACCGGTCCGGCCGCCACGCCGAGCCCGGTCACCCCGCCCCACAGGCCGATGGCGACGCCCCGCTTCTCCGCCGGGAACGCGTCGCTGATGAGGGTGAGCGTGAGCGGCAGCAGGACGGCGGCGCCGGCGCCCTGGACCACGCGCGCGGCGATCAGCTGTCCGGGACTTCCCGCGAGCGCCGCCATGGCCGAGGCCGCGGTGAAGACGGCGAGTCCCACAACGTACATGCGGCGCCGTCCGAACCGGTCGCCGAGCGCGGCACCGGTCAGGGTGAGACAGGCGAAGACGAGGTTGTAGGCGTTGATCGTCCACTCCAGGTCGGACAGGCTCGCCCCGAAGTCCGCCCGCAGCGCGGGCAGCGCGGTGGAGACGACCACCACGTCCAGGGAGCAGAGCAGCGCCCCGAGTCCGGCCAGTACGACGGTCCACGCGCGTCGTGGCGGTGCGGCACCGGAAGCGGGTTCGCGGACCGGGGCGCGCAGGGTGTCGGCCATGTCTGTTCCTTCCGTGAGGTCGAGGGATCACTCACGGAAGGCAGACCGGGGCCCGTCCGGAAAGGAATCGCGGCGGGCCGGGGCGCCGCCCGAGGAAGGCCACCAGACGGTCTCCGGGCCGGGGCCACGACGTCGGCGCGCCGACCGGTGCGGCGAAGCGCACCCCGCGGTCGGTGTCGTCCACCACGCACCGCGCCACGGGCAGCAGTTCGGCGGCGAGCGCCGGCGGGATCGGCCGGGACCTCCCGCACGCCTGCGCCACGTCCCAGCCGTGCACCGCGATCTCGACGGCGCCGACCGCCGCGAGCACGCCCAGCCCGAGCGAGCGGTCGCCCACGCCCACGAGGGGCTCGCCCGCGCCCGGGAGAGCGCGCGCGAAGGCCCCGCCGCGGCTCGCGGCGCCGCCGGCCGAAGGCCCGTCCGTGCCGGGCGGGCGGCCCGCGTGCGGCACGTCACCGAAGGCCACCGCCCAGGCGCCGAGCAGCGCGCAGGCACGTTCCCGGAAGGCGCACACGGGATCGGCGGCGCCCGTGGTGGGACACAGCCCCACCTGCCCGTCGGTGACGCCCTCGTACAGCGCGTCCACCGAGTCGTCGAGGTGCCGCAGCAACTCCCCCAGGTCCCAGCGCACGCAGGGCGTGGTCCGTCCCAGCGTGCCGGGCGCCACCACCGCGACGCTTCCCAGGGCATAGGCGAGCGAACGCTCCAGGAGCTCGCCGGAGTTCACCGGCGCACCTGCGGCAGCACCTTCGGCAGGCCGAAGCGCGCGAAGAGGTCCGGGTCGAGGAAGGCGGTGATCCGCGCGATGCGCGCTCCGCGTACGCCGAGCGCAGGCGCTGCGTGCGCGTCGTGCAGGTCCGGGACATGTGCGCCGGTCACATCGAGCACCTGCAGGGAGTGCGCCCGGTACGCGCCGTCCGCACCCCTCTCGTACGACCCCACCGCGGGCTGTCCGTTGGCCCCCGTCGGCAGCATCCGGACCCGTCCCGGCTCGCTGACCCGCACCCCCAGGAAACGCAGCACGTCCTTGGTGCCGCGGAACCAGTCCAGGTGAGGGGGCATCTCCAGTTCGACGCCGTCCTGGAGGAGCTCCAGCAGGGCGTCCATGTCGGCGTGCTCGAAGGCCGCCATGTACCGGTCGATCAGCTCGCGGTCCCGGGCGACGTCCGGTTCGGTCACCAGGTCCTCCTCGGGCGCCACCTCGTCGAGCCGGGCCCGCGCGCGCTGGAGGGTGCTCTTGACGGCCGCGGTCGACGTCCCGAGCAGCGCGGCGACCTCGGGCGCGCGCCAGGCCAGCACGTCCCGCAGGATGAGCACGGCCCGCTGCCGGGCGGGCAGGTTCTGGAGCGCGGCGACGAGCGCGAGCCGCAAGCTCCCCCGGGCCGCCACCACGGTCGCCGGATCGACGAGCGCGTCGGGCAGCGGCCGGAGCCACTCGACGTCCGTCGCGGGGGCCCTCAGCGGCTCCTCGGGCGCGTTCGAGGGCCCGCCGAGGCCGGCGGGCAGCGGACGGCGCACACGGCCCTCCAGGGCCGTCAGGCACGTGTTCGTGGCGATCCGGTGCAGCCAGGTCCGCAAGGACGCCCGGCCCTCGAACCCGCCGTACGCCCGCCAGGCCCGCAGATAGGTCTCCTGGACGAGGTCCTCGGCGTCGTCCACCGATCCGAGCATGCGGTAGCAGTGCGCGAGCAGCTCCCGCCGGTACGGATCCGTGAGCCGTACGAACTCCTCGCGGTCGGTCGTCGCAGCCATGCCCGCTCCCTTCCCGCCGGCCCACGCCCGGCGGCTCCCGCGCCGGTACCGACCGGCGTTCCCGCGCCGGCCCGGTCCGGCGGAGGGCGCCCGGCGCGGACCGGCGCGTCCCCCGCCGGCGCGGACCGGCGGATCGTTCACCGGTACAGACCGGCGGGGCGGCGAAAACGAATCGGCCGGTCCCGGAGAAGTTCCGGAACCGGCCGTCGTGGGCCGAGGGAGCCCGGCCCCCTAGAGGCCGACCTCGTTCATCAGCATGCCGACCTCGGTGTTCGACAGGCGGCGCAGCCAGCCCGACTTCTGGTCGCCCAGGGTGATCGGACCGAAGGCCACCCGCACCAGCTTGTCGACGGGGAACCCCGCCTCGGCGAGCATGCGGCGCACGATGTGCTTGCGGCCCTCGTGGAGGGTCACCTCGACGAGGTAGTTCTTGCCGGTCTGCTCGACGACGCGGAAGTGGTCCGCCTTGGCGTACCCGTCCTCCAGCTCGATGCCGTCCTTGAGCCGCTTGCCCAGGTCGCGCGGGATCGGGCCCACGATGTGCGCGAGGTAGACCTTCTTCACGCCGTACTTGGGGTGGGTCAGGCGGTGGGCCAGCTCACCGTGGTTGGTGAGCAGGATGACGCCCTCGGTCTCGGTGTCGAGGCGGCCGACGTGGAAGAGCCGCGTCTCGCGGTTCGTCACGTAGTCGCCGAGGCACTGACGGCCCTCGTTGTCCTCCATGGTCGAGACGACACCGGCGGGCTTGTTCAGCGAGAAGAACTGGTACGACTGCGTCGCGACCGTCAGCCCGTCGACCTTGATCTCGTCCTTCTCCGGGTCGACGCGCAGGCCCTGCTCCAGGACGATCTCGCCGTTGACCTCGACCCGGGCCTGCTCGACCAGTTCCTCGCAGGCACGCCGGGAGCCGTAGCCCGCGCGCGCGAGCACCTTCTGCAGGCGCTCGCCCTCCTGCTCGGCGCCCGGGAAGGTCTTGGGCAGCTTGATGTCCTTCTTGCCCGCGTACCGGTCCCGGTTGCGCTCCTCGGCCCGCGTCTCGTACTCGCGCGAGCGCGCGGGCTCCGTACGGCCGCCACGCTGCTGGCTCTGCTTGGGTCCGCCCTTGGCGCCGCCGCGGGCCGCGCTGCCGCGTCCGGACTTCGGGCCGTCCTTGGAGGCGCCGGGGCCCACGTCGTAGCGGCGCTCCTCGGGGCGGGGCTTGCTGGGGCGGCCCTGCCCCTGCTTCTGGTCCCTGCTGTTGCCGGCACCGCGGTAGTTACCGCGCCCGCCGCTCTTGCCGCTACCGCTGCTTCGCATCAAAGTTCCGTCTTAGTCGTCTGCGTCGTCTGTCCCCGGAGCGTCAGGTGCGTCCGGATCGAACGACGGAACCCCTTCCTGCGTCTCGGCCTCGATCGCGTCCGCCTCGGGGAGGAAGGGCGCGAGCTCCGGGAGCTCGTCCAGGCCGCGCAGGCCCATTCG
The DNA here is from genome assembly GCF_000424945.1 of Streptomyces sp. 142MFCol3.1. Taxonomy (NCBI): domain Bacteria; kingdom Bacillati; phylum Actinomycetota; class Actinomycetes; order Kitasatosporales; family Streptomycetaceae; genus Streptomyces; species Streptomyces sp. 142MFCol3.1. The sequence goes on along the minus strand of NZ_AUKV01000044.1, from coordinate 29,929 downwards.
CTCCAGGAAGTAGTTCGTCGTCGTGTACAGGATCGCACCTGTTTCGGGTTCCGTGCCCGCCTCCTCGACCAGACCGCGCTGGAGGAGGGTGCGCATCACACCGTCACAGTTCACTCCGCGGACCGCGGAGACCCGGGAGCGGCTGACCGGCTGACGGTACGCGACGACCGCCAGCGTCTCCAGCGCCGCCTGGGTGAGCCGGGCCTGCTGCCCGTCCAGGACGAAGCGTTCCACGGCCGTGGCGTACGCGGGCCGGGTGTAGAACCGCCAGCCGCCCGCGATGAGCCGCAGCTCGAAGCCGCGGCCCTGGACCGTGTATTCGTCGGCCAGCTCCCTCAGCGCGTCCGCGATCTGCCGCTTCGGCCGCTCCAGGATCTTGGCGAGGTGCTCCTCGGTGGCAGGCTCGTCGACGACCATGAGGACGGCCTCCAGGGCCGGCTTGAGATCGAGGTCGGCGGCGGTGCGCAACCCCGCCGGGATCTCGCTGATGTCCTCGCTCACGCCTTCTCCTCCTTGCCCGTGCCGGTCCCCTCGGCGTCGTCCTTGCCCGTCGGTTGCTCGGGGGGCCGGTCGAACTCGTCGGTGACCCGGGGCTGCTCGTCGCCCTCGCCGCCCGTCCAGCGCACCAGCAGGTCCCCGAGGGCTTCCTCCTGGTCGAGGGCGACGGCCTTCTCCCGGTAGAGCTCCAGCAGGGCCAGGAAGCGGGCCACGACGGTGAGGGTGTCATCGGCGTCCTCGACCAGTGCGCGGAAGCTCGCCTCGCCGAGCTCGCGCAGCCGCGCCACCACGATCCCGGCCTGTTCCTGCACGCTGACCAGCGGCGCGTGGATGTGGTCGACGTAGACCTGCGGCTTGGGCTTCGGCTGCATCGCCTTGACCGCGAGCTTCGCGAAGCCCTCCGGCCCGATGCTGATCACGACCTCGGGCAGCAGTTCCGCGTGGTGGGCCTCGAGCCCGACGGTACGGGGGTACCGGCGGGCCTCCTCCTCCAGCCGCGCGTTGAAGATGTCCGCGATCTGCTTGTACGCGCGGTACTGCAGGAGCCGCGCGAAGAGCAGGTCCCGGGCCTCCAGCAGCGCCAGGTCGGCCTCGTCCTCGACCTCGGCCGCGGGCAGCAGCCGGGCCGCCTTGAGGTCGAGCAGGGTCGCCGCGACGACCAGGAACTCGGTCGTCTGGTCGAGGTCCCAGTCCGGTCCCATCGCCCTGATGTGCGCCATGAACTCGTCTGTCACGCGGGACAGCGCCACTTCCGTGACGTCCAGCTTGTGCTTCGAGATCAGCTGGAGCAGCAGGTCGAAGGGGCCCTCGAAGTTCGAGAGCCGCACCTTGAAGACCCCGTCACCGGGGTCGTCGGAGCCGACGGAGGGTCCGGGCACGGCATTCGCACCGACGTCCGTCGCGACCCCGCCCCCGGGCACAGCCCCGGCAAGACCCTCGACGGCGACAGGCTCCACGACCTCGACGGACTGCACGACCTCGACGGACTCCGCGACCGCCTCGGTCTCCACGACCTCGACCGATTCCACGACCGCCTCGGTCTCCACGACCGCGGCAGGCTGCTCGCCCCCGGCGGGCGACTCACCCGTGCCGACCCGCGCAACCGGCTCGCTCGCCTCGTCCACCTGCGGCGACGCGGCCGCCTCGGCTCGCGCCGGAAGCTCGGGCGCTCCGTCCGGAGGCTGCGGCGGGAAGGCCGCGGCCGGTGTCTCGGGCGGTGGCGTCGCCCCGGGGCCCCGCCCCAGGACACGCCGACGCCCGCCGGAGCCGGCGGCGGGGACAGGGGCGTCGTTCGAGGTCATAGCCGTCGCAGGCTACCGCTACCGCCCGCGCAGCCGTCGTACGAGGATGCTCGCGTCCCCCCGGGACTCCAGGTCGGCCAGCACCACGGCCACCGCCTCGCGGACGATCCGCCCGCGGTCGACGGCGAGACCGTGCTCGCCGCGCAGGACCAGCCGGGCGTGCTCGAGGTCCATGAGCTCCTCGGCGGACACGTACACCGTGATCTTCTCGTCGTGCCGCTCCCGGCCGCTGGGCCGGCGGTTGGCGGCCCGCCCCCGCTTGCGGGACGGCTGGGTGGCCGAGGAGCCCTCCTGCGGCGCCTGGCGCCGCCCCGTGCGCTCCACGGCGGCACCCCGGCTGCGGGACTCGCCCGCGTCGGCCGGCTCGGCGTCCGCCGCGACGTGTTCGTCGCCCTCGCCGTCGCCGCCCTGTACGGGCACCGACTGGGGCGCGTCCTCCCCCGCCGCGGCCGCGTCGCTGTCACCCGCGGGCGCCGGAACCCGCGCCTCGCCATTGGTCCGGCGTGAGGGCGTGGACGCCTGGAGCGCCATTCCCCCGGTGGTACGGAACAGTTCGTCGGCCCCCGGCAGACTCACTCGGCGTGACACCGGGCGAGCACCTCCCTGGCGAGCTGGCGATAGGCGGCGGCACCGACGGAGTTGGAGGCGTACGTGGTGATCGGTTCACCGGCGACCGTGGTCTCCGGGAAGCGGACCGTGCGGCCGATCACCGTGTGGTAGACGTGATCGTCGAAGGCCTCGACCACGCGCGCGAGCACCTCGCGGCTGTGCACCGTGCGGGAGTCGTACATCGTGGCGAGGATGCCGTCGAGTTCCAGCTCGGGGTTGAGCCGCTCCTGGACCTTCTCGATGGTCTCGGTGAGCAGCGCGACTCCGCGAAGGGCGAAGAACTCGCACTCCAGCGGCACGATCACCTTGTGAGCCGCCGTGAGGGCGTTGACGGTGAGCAGGCCGAGCGAAGGCTGACAGTCGATCACGATGTAGTCGTAGTCGGCCATCAGCGGCTTCAGGGCGCGCTGCAGCGTGGACTCGCGGGCGACCTCGCTCACCAGCTGCACTTCGGCGGCGGACAGGTCGATGTTGCTGGGCAGCAGGTCCATGTTCGGGACCGCTGTCTTCAGGAGCACCTCGTCGGCCGCCATGCCCCGCTCCATGAGCAGGTTGTAGACGGTGAGGTCGAGCTCCATCGGGTTGACGCCGAGACCGACCGAGAGCGCGCCCTGCGGGTCGAAGTCGACGAGCAGGACCCGTCGGCCGTACTCCGCGAGCGCGGCGCCCAGGTTGATGGTCGACGTGGTCTTGCCGACGCCGCCCTTCTGGTTGCACATCGCGATGATCTTCGCGGGGCCGTGGTCGGTCAGCGGGCCCGGGATCGGGAAGTACGGCAGCGGGCGGCCGGTCGGGCCGACGCGCTCGCGGCGCTGACGGGCAGCGTCGGGCGCGAGCGTGGCCGCGTACTCCGGATCGGGCTCGTACTCGGCGTCGGGGTCGTAGAAGTGCCCCTCGGGCAGTTCGTCGTAGTCGGCGAAGTGGGTGCGGTTCTCGCCACTTCCGTTGCCGGCCATGGCGTTCACGTGATGGCCATCCATGCTCTGGTGTGCTGTCTGAGTCATCCGGGGACTCTGGTGGGCTGCGAAGGTTCGGACAGCGACGGAGCCGACAGCCTTGAGCTCCGTGGGGCCCTGGCCCCGCGCCGGCATTCCTGGTTGACCACCCCCGGGAGTAAATGTCGACTCATTCACAAGTCGTCTTACCTCCTTGGTGACCAGGAAACTTCTAGATAGGTCAGCGTGGCACCATGCCGACGGTTGGCGACTCTATGGCGTGTCACCGGTCCGCAGCAACACAATCCGCCGGACCCGACCCGATGTGTCGGCAACCGAACACCCCTCTGTCAAGGGCGTAAGGCCGTCGCACGGCAGGTTTCACCGGTGTGCGAATCGGTCGAAGGGTTACCTTCGCGGCGAGTTGAACGAGTGCCGCAAAGTGACCCGACACACATCCGGCCGGACCTTGTCGGGCAAGGTCCGGCCGGGTGCGCGGTGTTGACGACCTGTGACGCTTTCCCTCCGATCGAGCGAAGCGCGGACCGGGGAGTATCGACTTTTTGCCGGTCGATGACTCAGCCGAGCAGCGTCTCCAGCTCGACGTGCTCGATGCCGTGCGCCTCGGCTACCTCACGGTAAACGACCTTGCCGTCATGGGTGTTGAGACCCTTGGCCAGCGCGGCGTCACGGCGCAGCGCCTCGACCCAGCCGCGGTCCGCGAGCTCGACGATGTACGGCAGCGTGGCGTTGGTCAGCGCGTACGTGGAGGTGTTGGGCACCGCGCCGGGCATGTTGGCGACGCAGTAGAAGACCGAGTTGTGGACCGGGAAGGTCGGCTCGGCGTGGGTGGTGGGACGCGAGTCCTCGAAGCAGCCGCCCTGGTCGATCGCGATGTCGACAAGGACACTTCCCGGCTTCATCCGGGACACCAGCTCGTTGGTGACCAGCTTCGGGGCCTTGGCGCCCGGGATGAGCACGGCGCCGATCACGAGGTCGGCCTCCAGGCAGGCCTTCTCCAGCTCGAAGGAGTTGGACATGACGGCCTTGACCTTCGTGCCGAAGATCTTGTCGGCCTCGCGCAGCTTGTTGATGTCGCGGTCGAGCAGCGTCACCTCGAAGCCCATGCCGATGGCGATCTGCGCGGCGTTCCAGCCGGAGACGCCACCGCCGATCACGACGGCCTTGGCGGGCAGCACGCCCGGGACACCGCCGGGCAGCACGCCACGGCCGCCGGCCGCGCGCATCAGGTGGTAGGCGCCGACCTGCGGGGCGAGACGGCCCGCGACCTCGGACATGGGGGCCAGCAGCGGCAGCGCGCGGCTGGGGAGCTCGACCGTCTCGTACGCGATCGCCGTGGTGCCGGACTCCAGGAGCGCGTCCGTGCACTCCTTGGAGGCGGCCAGGTGCAGGTAGGTGAAGAGGGTCTGGTCCTTGCGGAGGCGGTGGTACTCCTCCGCGATCGGCTCCTTGACCTTGAGCAGCAGGTCGGCGGCGGCCCACACCTCGTCCGCCGTCTCCAGGATCTGCGCGCCTGCGGCGGTGTACTCCTCGTCCGGGATCGACGAGCCGACACCGGCACCGCGCTCGATGACGACCTGGTGGCCGTGGCGCACCAGCTCGTGCACGCCGGCGGGGGTGATGGCCACCCGGAACTCGTTGTTCTTGACCTCGCGGGGGATGCCGACCTTCACGTCGATCACGGTCCTTGGCTCAGAGGGTTCTGGGGCTATGCATGCCGAGGCGATGCAAGCCAGGCAATGCATGTCATACCTGACGCACCGGAGCACATCGGGAGACACCACGAAAGAACGCGGCGGAGCCAGTTTAATGAAGGGATTCTCTCTGTCTAGCCTTTCAATGCATCAATCTTCAGTGGATGTACTGCGGATTTCGTAGGCGTTAGCGTCGTCTTCCCGGCTGGATGTGCCCTCGGGGAGCTCGTCTCCCAGCATGCGCTCCGCCGCGCCGCGGTGCAGCCGGGCGGCCGCCGGGTCACCGAGCCGGTCCAGCGTGTCGGCCAGCCTGAGCTGGAGCGCCGCCTGCAGGCGTACGTCATCCGCGTGCCGCGCCCACTCGACGGCCTCCTGGCAGGTGCGCAGCGACTCCTCGGGCCGCCCCGCGTACTCCTGCACCCGGGCCATCTCGCTCAACGCCCGTGCCTGCGCGGCCACGTCGGCGTTGCGCCGGTGCCCGGTGACGGCGGCGCGCCAGTTGCGCATGGCCTCGCCGTAGCGGCCCGCGTACGTGTGCGCGGTGGCGATGCGGCCGTACAGCCGGGCGGCGTCCACGCGCTCCCCGCGGGCCAGACGCTGGGCGAGTGCCCTGCCGTACCAGTCGGCGGCCCGGTCGAAGTCCCCGAGTTCCTGATGGGCACCGCCTACGGATTCCATCGCGCGGCCGGTCGCGTACGGGTCGTTCGCCTCGCGTCCGGCGTCCAGCGCCGCCCGGTAGCGGATCAGGGCGTCGGCGGTCCGGCCGGTCTGCGCGTCCAGGTCGGCGAGGTTCAGCAGCGCCGCGGCCTTCTCACGCGGCAGGCCGCGCCGCTCGGCGACGTCCAGGACGAGCCGGTGGATGCCGTACAGCTCGGGGGCGGCGGCCCGCGTCCCGACGTGCGCGACCATCGCCCTGACCAGCGCGGCCATGAGGCGGCGGGCCAGCGTGTCCAGCTCCCCGTCGGCGACCGCGAGCCGGGCCGAGGCCAGCAGCGCGGGCTGCCGGACCTCCAGCCACTGGGCGGCGGCCCGGGGAGTGGGGAAGCGCAGGGCGCGGGGCATCCCGGCGAGCTTCTCGCGGGCCGGCGAGCTGTCGGTCTCCGTGATGGCGCGGCAGGACACCAGCAGCCGCACGGTCCGCTCCAGCATGCGGGCGCGGGCCAGCTGGAGCTCGGACGGGCGGTCGTGGATCTCCGTCATCGCCCGCAACAGGGGCAGCAGACAGCCGGGCACCTCGTACTGCGACAGCGGCGACTCGACGGAGCGCAACAGACCGAGCGTGACGAATTCGTCCAGGGCGGAGCGGGCGGCGCCGACCGAACAGCCGGACAGCGCGGAGGCGGTGTGCGGGTCCACGAGGCCCGCGGGGGCAAGGGACAGCAGACGCAGCGTCCGCGCCGTGGCCGCCTGGAGCGAGCCGTACGAGAGGCGGAAGACGCGGTCGAGGGGCGTGCCCTCCTCGCCGTCGGTACGCAGGTGCTTGGTGAGGTCGGCGACGGCCGAGGCGGGCCGGGCGGCAAGCCAGCCGCCGGCGAGCACCAGGGCCGCGGGCTGGCCCGCGCACAGCTCGACCAGGCCCTCGGCGGCCAGCGGGTCGACGGTGATGCGGACGGAGCCGGTGAACCGGTCGAGGAGTTCGAGGGCGGACTTGGTGTCCATGCCGCCCAGCGTGCAGGGGCGGACGTCCGCGATGCCGGTGAGAGGCCCTCCGGAGACGGCGATGACCAGGCACTCGGGCGCGTCCGGGAGCAGCGCGTCGACCTGCTCGGCGTCGGCCGCGTCGTCGAGCAGCAGCACCACCCGGCGCACGGCGAGGGCCTCGCGCAGGGCCTCGCCGAGGTCGTCGGCGTCAGCTCCGGGAGGTGTCGTCAGGCCCAGGGAGACGAGCAGCTCACGCGCGGTGCGCTCGGTGGGCACCCGGGCGCCGTCGGGTTCGGTGAGCCGGGCGCGCAGCACCCCGTCGGGGTAACGCTCGGCGACCTGCCGGGAGAGCTCCTCGGCGAGCGCGGTACGGCCGGATCCGGGCTTGCCCGCGATGAGCAGTACGCGTGCCCGGGGCGCCTTGCGCCCCGAGAGGGTGTCCAGGCCCGCCCGCTCGATGTCGGCCCTGAGTTCCTTCAACTCTCTTGTACGGCCGAGGAACTGACCCTTCGTGGAAACTGACTCGCCAGCCGTCGGCTGCCCTTTCGCCGACACGTTCGTGCCGCCGTCCTCCACGGCCGGTTCCGCCACGGGCCACACTCCCGTCCCACTGCACGCGCAAGCCCGCCGGGACTCCGGGTCGGGCGTTTCCAGAGCCTAGTTCACGCTCTGCGACCAACCGTGCGGAGCGCGGCGGACACGTCCCCCGATCGGATCAGGCGATCGTAGGACTGGCGACGTGCCGCGCGCGGCGACGGGAACCCGCGTGGGCGGACGTCAGACCTCGAAGGGGCGCGCGGGCCAGGGCGCCTCGGCCGGGCGCAGCGCGTCGAGGCCGTCGCCCTGCCGTGCGGCGATCAGCGAGAGGACGCCGACGACGAGACAGTTGTTGTGCAGGTCACCGCCGAGCACACCGCGGAGGAGGTCCACGAGGGGCACCCGGGCCAGCTCCATGTCGGCCTCTTCGTCCTCGACCTCGAAACGCTCGCCCTCCGCCTCGGAGAGGTCGCGGGCGAGGAAGATCCGCACGGCCTCGTCGCAGCCGCCGGGAGTGGTGTAGACGTCGGTCAGCACGCGCCAGTCCTCGGCCTTGACGTGCGCCTCTTCGTAGAGCTCGCGCTGCGCGGCGTGCAGCGGGTTCTCACCGGGGATGTCGAGCAGGCCCGCGGGGATCTCCCAGAGCTTGTGGCGCACGGGGTGGCGGTACTGGCGGATGACCAGGACGCGGTCCTCCTCGTCGAGGGCGAGGACGGCCACGGACCCGGGGTGGACCTGGTAGTCGCGGCGGACCACCGAGCCGTCGGGCATGACCACGTCGTCGGTGCGCACCGAGGTCTTGTTGCCCTTGAACGGGGTCTCGGTCGCCCGGACCTCCCACTCCTCGGCGGTGTCCTTGATCGTCATGGCCTGTCCTCCCACACGTGCGAAAGATCCGGTCCTGTGACGGACCGGGGCGCGCACCTCGCAAGACGCGCACCCCGGTCACCGTACAACCCTTGTGTCACTTGCCCGTCTTGCGTGCCACGGCCGCCTTGACCAGGCCCGCGAACAGCGGGTGCGGGCGGGTCGGGCGGGAGCGCAGCTCGGGGTGGGCCTGGGTGGCGACCAGGTACGGGTGGACGTCGCGCGGGTACTCGACGTACTCGACCAGCTTGCCGTCCGGGGAGGTGCCGGAGAACTGCAGACCGGCCTTCTTCTCCAGCTCGGCGCGGTAGGAGTTGTTCACCTCGTAGCGATGACGGTGGCGCTCCTCGACGTACTCCTTGCCGTCGTACACCTCGCGCACGATGGAGCCCTCGGCGAGCTTGGCCGGATACATGCCCAGGCGCATGGTGCCGCCCATGTCGCCCTCGCCGGCGACGATGTCGAGCTGCTCGGCCATGGTGGAGATGACCGGGTGCGCGGTGCCGGAGTCGAACTCGGTGGAGTTGGCGTCCGGGATGTCGGCCAGGTTGCGCGCGGCCTCGATCACGATGCACTGGAGGCCGAGGCAGAGGCCCAGCAGCGGGATCTTGTTCTCGCGGGCGTACTGGATGGCGCCCACCTTGCCCAGGACGCCGCGGTCGCCGAAGCCGCCGGGGATGCAGATGGCGTCGACGTCGCCGAGCTGCTTCGCGGCGCCCGCCGGGGTCTTGCAGTCGTCGGAGGTGACCCACTTGATCTTCACGCGGGCCTTGTTGGCGAAGCCGCCGGCGCGCAGCGCCTCGGTGACCGAGAGGTAGGCGTCGGGCAGGTCGATGTACTTGCCGACCAGGGCCAGGTTGATCTCGTGAAGCGGGTTGTGGACGCGGTCGAGCAGGTCGTCCCAGGTCGTCCAGTCCACGTCGCGGAAGGGCAGGTCCAGCTTGCGCACGACGTACGCGTCCAGGCCCTCGGTGTGCAGGACCTTCGGGATGTCGTAGATCGACTTGGCGTCGATGGCCGCGACCACGGCCGCCTCGTCGACGTCGCACATCAGCGAGATCTTGCGCTTGATCGCGGTGGGCACCTCGCGGTCGGCGCGCAGCACGATCGCGTCCGGCTGGATACCGATGTTGCGCAGCGCCGCAACCGAGTGCTGCGTCGGCTTCGTCTTCAGCTCCCCGGACGGGCCGATGTAGGGAAGGAGCGAGATGTGCACGACGAAGACGTTGTCGCGGCCGACCTCGTGACGCACCTGGCGGACCGTCTCCAGGAACGGCAGGGACTCGATGTCGCCGACCGTGCCGCCGACCTCGGTGATGACGACGTCGACGTCGTCGGTGGCCATACGGCGGATGCGGTGCTTGATCTCGTTGGTGATGTGCGGGATGACCTGCACGGTGTCGCCCAGGTACTCGCCGCGCCGCTCCTTGGCGATCACCGTCGAGTACACCTGACCGGTGGTGACGTTGGCCGAGCCGTCCAGGTCCACGTCGAGGAAGCGCTCGTAGTGACCGATGTCCAGGTCGGTCTCGGCGCCGTCGTTGGTGACGAACACCTCACCGTGCTGGAACGGGTTCATGGTGCCGGGGTCGACGTTCAGGTACGGGTCGAGCTTCTGCATGGTGACCCGAAGGCCCCGCGCCTTGAGCAGCGCGCCCAGGCTGGAAGCGGTGAGGCCCTTGCCGAGGGAGGAGGCGACACCCCCGGTGACGAAGATGTGCTTGGTCGTCGTGGATTTGGGCGGCATGGCCAAAGGGGGGCTCCCGTGGTCGCGGTCTGGGGTGCGTGCCGGCGTGGGGTCCGGAGATTTCCGGAGGTGCCGTCGCTGCGGTTCGGGGGTTTCTTGCCCACCGGTCCACGGGCTACCAGGGTATCAGCGACAGAACAGGACCGCTTCCGGCCACGCTCCGCGCACACCTGGGCACAGAGCCCGCACAGCCCTCACTCGATCGGCCCACCCGGGTTGCCGTGAGCGGCACGCGGATCTTCCAGGTGCGTCGTATCCTGCTCGGACACTCGCTGCCGAGCCCGGCCGGCACACGGCACCATCCCCGCCTGTATCCCGGAACAAAGAGAGCTCGTCAGTTCGTTTCGCAACGACAATCGCACCGACAATTGACGTTCCGCAGCGGCGCAACACCGACGTTCCGCAACAACAGACGCTTCGCATTACATACGTTCCCCTGACCGCAAGAGCGACCGCCCCTGACGGGGGGCGACGTGGCCGTTCGACTGGAGATGCACGTGGCCGGGCGCATCGAGGACTACGCACTCATCGGAGACATGCAGACAGCTGCGCTGGTCTGCCGGGACGGCACAGTCGACTGGCTGTGCCTGCCCCGCTTCGACTCGCATGCCATCTTCGCGGGGCTGCTCGGCACGGAGGAACACGGGTTCTGGCGGCTCGGCCCGGCGCACGCGGCCGACGCCGAACCGCCCACGGCCGCACGCCGCAGGTACCGTGGCGACTCGCTGATCCTCGAATCCGAGTGGGACACCCCGCGGGGCACGGTCCGGGTGACCGATTTCATGCCCCCGCGTGACGGCGCGCCGCAGCTGATCCGGATCGTCGAGGGTGTCACCGGCCGGGTGCCGATGCGCTCCGCGCTGCGGATGCGTTTCTCGTACGGCCGAGTGGTCCCCTGGGTGCACAAGCACGAGGGACGCACCGTCGCCGTCGCGGGACCCGACTCGGTGTGGTTCGACACGGCCTGCGAGACCTACGGCAAGGCGCTGACCACGTACGCCGACTTCACCGTGGCGCCGGGCGACCGGATCGCGTTCACCATCTCGTGGGAGCCCTCGCACAAGGAGCCGCCCGCGCTGCCCGAGCCGGAGCAGTCCCTGGTGGCCACCGAGGAGTTCTGGCGCGACTGGGTCGAGCAGTGCACGTACCACGGGCCCTACCGCGAAGCCGTGGTCCGCTCGCTGATCACGCTGAAGGCCCTGACGTACGCGCCGACGGGCGGGATCGTCGCCGCCCCGACGACCTCGCTCCCGGAGGAGATCGGCGGCGTACGCAACTGGGACTACCGGTACACGTGGCTGCGCGACGCCGCGATCACCCTCTCCTCGCTGCTGCGCACCGGCTACCGCGAGGAGGCGCGCGCCTGGCGCGAATGGCTGCTGCGCGCCGTCGCGGGCGACCCGGAGAACCTGCAGATCATGTACGGCATCGCGGGCGAGCGCGAGCTGGGTGAGGCGGAACTCGACTGGCTCCCCGGGTACGAGAACTCGATGCCGGTCCGCGTGGGCAACGGCGCCGCGCACCAGCTCCAGCTCGACGTGTACGGCGAGGTCACCGAGGCCCTGCACCTGGCCCACATGACGGGCCTGTCCCGCAACGACTACGCCTCGCTGCTCCAGTTGAAGCTGATCCGCTACCTGGAGGACCACTGGGACCAGCCCGACGAGGGCATCTGGGAGGTACGAGGTCCGCGCCGGCACTTCGTGCACTCCAAGGTGATGGCCTGGGTCGCCGTCGACCGCACCATCAAGCTCATCGAGTCCGGTGACGCGGACGGTCCGCTGGAGAAGTGGCGCGAACTGCGCGACGACATCCACCGGGACGTGTGCGAGAAGGGCTACGACAAGGAGCGCAACACGTTCACGCAGTCGTACGGCTCCAGGGAGCTGGACGCCTCGCTGCTGCTGATCCCGCAGATGGGCTTCCTGCCGCCGGACGACAAGCGGGTGATCGGCACGATCGAGGCGATCCAGCGCGAGCTGTCCACCCCGGACGGGTTCATCCTGCGCTACCCGACCGCCGGTGAGGACGCGGGCGTGGACGGTCTGGAGGGCGACGAGGGCGCCTTCCTCGCCTGCTCGTTCTGGATGGCCGACGACCTCGCGATGATCGGCCGGGTCGACGAGGCCCGCAAGCTGTTCGAACGCCTGCTGGCCCTGCGCAACGACCTCGGGCTGCTCGCCGAGGAGTGGGACCCGAACCTGCAGCGCCAGGTGGGGAACTTCCCGCAGGCGTTCAGCCACGTCCCCCTGATCGACACGGCACTGCGCCTGACGGCCTCGGGAGCGTACGGCGGCTGACCCGGCGCACCCCGCCGAACAGGAGGGATCCGCCGTACCCTCCTACGCTTGAAGCAGTCCTGTCCCCTGCCGGAAAGGGGGCGGCTGCGATGGCTCCCCTTTCGAAGGCGGGCGCGGCGCTCGCCGCGCTCCGCACGGATCTGAGCGGCGAGGTCATCACCCCGGACGATCCGGGCTACGACGAAGCCCGGGTCGTCTTCAACGCGATGATCGACCGGCGGCCCGCCGTGATCGCCCAGTGCGAGAACGAGGCCGACGTGATCCGCTCGGTCCGCTTCGCTCGGGACCTGGACCTGGCGGTCGCGGTCCGCGGCGGCGGGCACAGCGTGGCGGGCATGGCCCTCGGAGACGCCGCCCTGGTGATCGACCTGCGGCGGATGCACGAGGTCACGGTGCACCCCGGATCGGCGAGCGTACGCATCCAGGGCGGCGCCACGATGCGGGACATGGACACCGCCACCCAGCCCCACCACATGGCGACCACCGGGGGCCGCGCATCCACGACCGGCGTCGGCGGCTTCGTGCTGGGCGGCGGCACCGGCTGGCTGGACCGGGCGTTCGGCCTCGCCATCGACAATCTGCTCGGTGTGGAGCTCGTCACCGCGGACGGTGCGGCCGTCCGCGCGAGCCGCGACGAGAACCCGGAACTGTTCTGGGCGCTGCACGGGGGCGGCGGGAATTTCGGTGTCGCCACCGCGCTCACCCTGCACCTGCACGAGCTGCCCGAGTTCTCCTTCGCCCTGGTGATCTTCCTCCCCGAGCACGGGCCCGACGTACTGCGTACCTACCGCGAGATCATCACGACCGGCCCGCAGGAGGCGGGCGGCGGCATCCTCTACCTGACCGGCCCCCCGGAGGACTTCGTCCCCGCCCATCTGGTGGGCACGCGGCTGCTCGCCGCCGTGGTGACCTACACGGGCGGCCAGGACGATCTGCGCAAGGTCGCCCAGCCGCTGCTGGCGCTGCCGCACGAGGCGGAGATCGTGACGGCCGTGCCGTACGCGGAGTTCCAGACGATGTTCGACGACCCTCCCGACATGCGCAACTACTGGTCCGCGGAGTACATGGCGGCGGCCCCCGACGCCATGCTCGACGTCTTCCACTCCCTCGGCGAGAGGGTGCCCGTGCCCACGGGAACCCAGCACGTGCTGTTCCCGCAGGGCGGCGCGATCGCCACCGGGCCCGCCGGATATCCGGTGCCGTACCGGGACGCGCCCTGGGTGGTGCACCCCTTCGGCATCTGGGAGGACCCCGCCGACGACGAACGGTGCATCGACTGGGTCAGGGAGGTCCGGGAGAGCGTACGGCCCTGGAGCACCGGCGCCGTCTACCTCAACTTCATCGGCGACGAGGGCGCGGACCGGATCGTGGCCGGTCTGGGTGCCGAGAACCTCAGACGTCTGGGCGCCGTGAAGGCCTCGTGGGACCCCGACAACGTCTTCCGTTTCAACCACAACATCAGGCCCGTGGCACAGTGAGCACGGCGGCCGGCGCCGGACCCGGCACCCTCCGACCGGTCCCGCGGCGCCTGCCGAGGCCGGTCCTGCGGAGCTTCCCGAAGCCCCGGAGGATGCCCCCGGAACGCATCCACGGGTAGCGTCCGCCGTATGGACAGCCGTTACGACACCCAGGGCGCCGGCATCACCGTGCAGCGGGCCCTCGAGCTGCCCGGACTGCGCAGCGGACTGCCGGAGATCCTCGCCGGAGCCGACCGCCTGCAGCGCACCGTGCGCTGGGTGCACGCGGGCGAGGTCCCGAACATCGCCTCGCTGCTCAAGGGCGGCGAACTGCTCCTGACGACGGGATACGGGCTCGGCACCCGCCCCGCGGACCAGCGTGCTTTCGTCCGCACCCTCGCCGAGCGCGGTATCGCCGCGCTCGTCGTGGAGCTGGGACCACGCTTCACCCGGCTGCCCTCCGCGCTCGTCGACACGGCACGGGCCGCCGGTCTCCCGCTGGTCCAGCTGCACCGCGAAGTCCCGTTCGTGACGGTCACGGAGGAGGTGCACACCGAGATCGTCAACGGCCACTACGCGCTGCTCCAGCAGGCCGAGGAGGTGCACCGGCGCTGCACGGAGGCACTCCTCGGCGGCGGCGGTGTGCCCCAGGTCCTGGACATCCTGGCGGACTTCAGCGGCGACCCGGTCTTCCTGGAGACGGCGGACGGACAGCTGCTGTACGCCGCCGGGACGAAGTCCGCCGGCGCCGACCCGCTCCAGGTGTGGGAGGGCCTGCGCGGCCAGCACAAGGAGGAGCCGCCCGCCGGTACGACGCTCGTGGACGTGCCCGGGGGCGGCCCCGGCTCGGGCTCGGTGCGGGCACGTCTCGTTCTGCTGCCGGTCGGCAACCCTGTCGCCCCGGTGCACCGGATCGCGGCGGAGCGGGCCGCCGGCATCCTGGCCGTCGTACTGATGCAGGCCCGCCAGGAGGAGGAGCTCGCGGCGCGCGGGCGCGGCGACTTCCTCACCGATCTCGCCGAGGGCCGTATCGCGGCCGAGGACGCGCCCGCGCAGGCCCGGGTGCTCGGCTTCAAGCCCGGTGCCGGGCCGCTCCTCCCGGTCGTGATGCGTCTCGCCGACGGCCCCTCCCCCGGCGGCGGTTGGGCGGTCCTGGCCCGCGCGGTCGCCGAGGAGCTGGCGTCGGTCGGAGTCCCCCTGCTGCTCGGTGTGCGCCCCGTCGAGGGCCGTGTGCCGCTGCTCGTGGGCCTGCGCTCGGAGTCCGAACGCCCGGCGGTGGCGGACCGGGTCGCCGCGGCGCTGCGGGCCGGTGTGGAACGCGCGGGCATGCAACGGCCCGGCGCACAGCCGCCGGTGGTGGTCGTCGGCGTCGCGGGCGGCTGGGCCGCCGCCTCGGCCGGTCTGCGGCACGCCGCGGAGACGGCGACGGCGGCGCAGGGCCTGTCGGACCGCCCCTGGTACGACGCGCGCCGCCTGGACATCGACCTCCTGCTGTGGCGGCTGCGCGACCATCCGGACCTGGCGGCCTTCGTGGACCGCGCGATCGGCCCGCTGCGCGACCACGACAACCGCTCCAAGCCGCCTCTGCTGCCCACGCTGGAGACCTACTTGGCGCACGCGGGCCGCAAGGCGGAGACCGCCCGCGAGCTGCATCTGAACCGGCAGACCCTCTACAACCGCCTCGCCAGGATCGGCGAGTTGCTTGGCACGGACCTGGACGACCCGCAGACGGTCATGGCGTTGAGCCTGGCGCTGCGGGCCCGCCGCCACGTCCCGTGACCGGGCCGTGCCGCGGGGCTCAGGCGAGTGGTTGGGTCTGCGTCAACTCGTCGTAGACGGTGAGCACTTGGGCCACCGTCTCGTCCTCGGTCGGCCAGCCGGCGGCCTGCCGGAGGCCCCGCTCCTTCAGGAGTTCCCGGCGTGCGGGGTCGCCGAGCAGGCGCACCACCGCGTCGGCGAGAGCGTCCGCGTCGCCGTACGGGACGAGTTCGGCGGCGTCGCCGACGAGTTCGGGGATGCCGCCGACCGCGGTGGCGACCAGCGGCACACCCGCGTGCAGGGCCTCCTGCGCGAGGACCGAGCGTGACTCCCAACTGCTGGGCAGCAGTACGAGATCGGCGGCCGAGAGGAGGTCCGCGACGTCACCGCGACGTCCGATCAGGCGGGCGGGCAGCTCTTCGTCCTCGATCCGCCGCTGGAGCACCGCCCGCAGCGGTCCCTCCCCCGCGACGACGAGCAGCGGCACGGGATCGAGGCGGCGCCAGGAGCGTGCCGCGTCCAGCAGGACGCCGTAGCCGCGGTGCCGGTCGAGCGAGCCGACCGCCATGAGCAACGGGCGTTCGGTGGCGCCGAGTTCGGCCCGCACCTTGAGCGGTGAGAGGTCGGGGTCCTGCGGCTCCTCCCGGGTGCGGGGTGCAGGCAGGGCGACGGCGGCGAGCCGTGCGTCGCGGGCGCCCCTTCTGCGCGCCCGGTCCACCAGATCGGAGGAGGTGCCCAGCACCACGGCGGCGGTCCGGGCGACCCTCCGCTCCAGGAGCCGCAGCAGATGGGCCCGGGCTCCCTCGGCGTGCGCGCGCGTGTGCCAGGTGACGACGAGCGGTACGCGCAGTCCGCTGAGGGCCAGCGTCGCCCGCAGCGCGGCGTGCAGTCCGTGCGCGTGGACCAGATCGGCGTCCGCGCACGCCGCCCGCAGCGCGGCCACGGAGGCGGGGTCGCTGCTGCGCGGCACGGGCACGTGCTGCGCGCCCACGTGCGTGAAGCCGTACGTCCGGTCGGCCTCGATGGGAGCGCACACCGTGACGCGTACCCCTCGGGCCACCAGGCCGGCGGCGAGCGACCGCACGTGCGCGCTGCTGCCCGCGCTCCCGCCGCCGAGCACCTGCACGGTGCACAGGGCGGACTGTCCGTGCGGCGGGTGGCTGCTCACGTGGGTCACGCGGCCGGGGCTCCTGGTTCGGCGTCGGACGGTCACGAAGAAACGTACAGAAGGTTCGTGCGGGAGTGTGACGCACGGCGCGCTCCGCGTGCTCCGCGGACTTCGCGTACTCCGCCAAGGATGCCAGGCCGTACGGGTGTTCCGGGACCGTCGCCGGTGCGGGGCGCGGCGGGCGGGGCGACTCGCCGAGGCCGATCACTCACACGGGTGAGAAGTCCCCTGCATGTGGGAGGGGTTGGCGGGGGTGCGCCGACCTCTCCGCAAAGCGCGCGCCAGCATGTTCACGCCGCCATACCCCCCAACGCGCCCGAAGTCCCGCGTACGGCCCGGCCGCACCGACGAGGGCGGCGGTGGCCGCGCGGGCCGGACTCGGCACGGAACGCCCAGGACGTGCCGTGGCGATCGGGCGATCCCGCCACGGGGAGACCCGCGGCGGCGAAAGGCCCCACGGCGTAAGCCCCGGGGGGGCGACGCGGCGAGGTCCCGTGCCGGGCGTCGTGGACCCGGGCCGATCCGAACGGCCCCCGCCTAGCCGTCGGCGCGCGCCGTCGCGAGCAGTTCCTCCGCGTGGGCCCGCGCCGTCTCCGAGTCCTCCTGTCCGGCGAGCATCCGGGACAGTTCGCGGATCCGCTCCTCGCCCTCCAGGACCTTCACTCCGGACCGGGTGACCGACCCGTCGTTGGTCTTCTCGACGAGCAGCTGCCGGTCGGCGAACGCCGCCACCTGCGGCAGGTGCGTCACGACCACGACCTGGGCGGTCCTGGCGAGCTTGGCGAGCCGGCGTCCGATCTCCACCGCCGCCTTGCCGCCGACGCCGGCGTCCACCTCGTCGAACAGATAGGTCGGGACCGGGTCCGTGCCCGCGAAGACCACCTCGACGGCGAGCATCACGCGCGAGAGTTCACCGCCCGAAGCGCCCTTGGCGATGGGCCTGGGGGGCGCACCGGGGTGGGGGGCGAGCAGCAGCTCGACCTCGTCGACGCCCGCGGGGCCGTACGAGACGGTGCGCCCGCCGAGCTCCACTCCGTCCGGGTCGTCCGTCTGCCGGATGTCGAAGGACACGCGCGCGTGCGGCATGGCGAGCGAGGCCAGTTCGGCGGTGACGGCGGCGGCGAACCGTGCGGCCGCCTCCGTACGGGCGTCGGTCAAGGCCTGTGCGAGTCCGCCCAGTTCGGTGCGCAAGGCGTCCCGTTCGGCGGTCAGTTCGTCGATCCGCTCGTCGTCGCCGTCGAGTTCGGTGAGCCGCGCGGCGCCCTGTTCGGCCCACGCGAGCACGGCGGCGATGTCCTCGCCGTATTTCCGGGTCAGCTGGGTGAGCGCGGCGCGGCGCTCCTCGACCGCGGCGAGCCGCAGCGGGTCGGCGTCGAGGTCGTCGGCGTATCCGGCCAGCTCACCCGCGACGTCGCCGAGCAGGATCCCGATCTCGCCGATGCGCCCGGAGAGGGTGGCGAGCGCGGAGTCGTGGGACCGCACGGCCTCCAGCGCCCGATGGGCGCCCGCGACGAGCGTGGTGGCGTCGATCCCCTCGGGGTCCTCGGGATTGCCCGCCAGCGCGGCGTGCGCGGCGGTGGCGGCCGAGGCCAGCGCCTCCGCGTGGCCGAGACGCTCGGCCTCGGCGGCCAGCTCGACGTCCTCGCCGGCCCGCGGCTCGACAGCCGCGATCTCGTCGAGTCCGAAGCGGAGCATGTCGGCTTCCTGGGCCCGCTCGCGCGCTCGCGTGGTGATCTCTTCCAGCTCCACCGAGACGGCCCGCAGCCGCCGGTAGGCGCCCGCGTACTTGGCGAGCGGCCCCGCGACGGCGTCCCCGGCGTACCGGTCGAGCGCCTGCCGCTGCCGGGACAGCTTGAGCAGCCCCTGCTGGTCGGTCTGGCCGTGCACGGCGACGAGCTCGTCGGCGAGCTCCGCGAGGACGCCCACCGGTACCGAGCGTCCGCCGAGGTGCGCCCGTGAACGTCCCTCCGCGGAAACGGTACGGCTGATGAGCAGGGCTCCGTCGTCGAGCTCCGCCCCGGCCTCCTCGGCCCGCACGAGGGCGGTCCCACCGGCGGGTACGGCGATCCGCCCCTCCACGACCGCGTTCTTCGCGCCGATCCGTACGAGGGCCGGGTCCGCGCGCCCGCCCAGCAGCAGCCCGAGGCTGGTGACCACCATCGTCTTGCCCGCACCGGTCTCACCGGTCACGGCGGTGAAGCCGGGCGACAGCTCGACGACGGCGTCGTCGATGACTCCGAGCGACCGTATCCGCATCTCCTCCAACACGGACACGACCTTACGAGGTCGGAGCCCGTGTGTGCGACGGGCCCCGCCCCGCCGGAGCGAAGACGCAGGTGACAAGGGACCGCAAAGGCGCCCTTGTCACCCGCGGGAGTGGGTTTCCGGGCGGTCCGTCGCACGGACGAAGGGCCCGCCGCACGCGTGTGGCAGGCCCTGCGCGCGCCTAGTGAGGGGCTCCCCGCCACCCCGAGACCGGCAGCGCGAACTTCGCCACGAGCCGGTCGGTGAAGGACGCGTGGTGCAGCCGTGCGAGTCGTACCGGCACGGCGCCCCGCCGCACCTCCACACGGGCCCCGGGCGGCAGCTCCACGGTCCGTCGGCCGTCGCACCACAGGACACCCGGCGGGACGTGCGGCAGCACCTCCACGGCGAGCACGGAGTCCGGCGAGGTGACGAGGGGTTTGGCGAACAGCGCGTGCGCGCTGATGGGCACCATGAGCAGCGCCTCCACCTCCGGCCACACGACGGGCCCGCCCGCGGAGAAGGCGTAGGCCGTGGAGCCCGTCGGGGTCGCGCAGACGATGCCGTCGCAGCCGAAGCCGGTCACGGGCCGCCCGTCGATCTCCAGGACGACTTCGAGGAGCTTCTCGGCGGACACCTTCTGCACGGCGGCCTCGTTGAGCGCCCAGTCCGTGTGCACGATGTCGCCGTTGCGGTGCACGACGACGTCCACGGTCATGCGCTCCTCGACCTCGTACGCCTTGGTGACGACACGGTCGACGACCTTGTCGAGGTCGTCCCGCTCGGCCTCCGCGAGGAAGCCGACGCGGCCGAGGTTGACTCCGAGCATGGGCACCCCGGAGGCTCGGGCGAACTCCGCGCCGCGCAGCAGCGTGCCGTCACCCCCGAGGACGATGAGCAGCTCGCAGCCGTCGAGACACTGCGGCGTCGCCTCCCCGATCAGCTCCACCTCGCCGGGCAGCGGCAGGTCGGCCGCCTCCGCCTCCAGGACCCGTACGCCGATTCCGGAGCGCAGCAGCCCCTGGACGACCAGCTCGGCGCTGCGGATGGCCGCCGGCCGCCCCGTGTGGGCCAGCAGGAAAACAGTACGAGCTCGGGTCTGTGTCAACGCGGCCCCTCCGCCACTGCTCGGTCAACGTCAGCCGGGTCGAGTTCGGGTGCCCCGGCACGCAGCCACAGAAAGTACTCGACATTGCCCGAGGGTCCGGGCAGTGGGCTGGCGGTCACACCCTTCACTCCGAGCCCCAGCTCCCGGGCTCGTCCGGCCACCGCGCGCACGGCCTCGGCGCGCAGTTCGG
Organism: Streptomyces sp. 142MFCol3.1; assembly: GCF_000424945.1. Lineage (NCBI taxonomy): Bacteria > Bacillati > Actinomycetota > Actinomycetes > Kitasatosporales > Streptomycetaceae > Streptomyces > Streptomyces sp. 142MFCol3.1. The sequence continues at coordinate 9,854 of NZ_AUKV01000044.1, read as the reverse complement.
GGCTGCGGACGACACCGCCGCTCCCCAGCCGTTCCTTCCCCACCTCGAACTGCGGCTTGACCATCATCACCAGATCGGCGTCCGGCGCCGCGCACCGCACCAGGGCGGGCAGCACCAGGCCGAGCGGGATGAAGGACAGATCCCCGACAACTAGGTCCACGGGCTCCCCATCGATCGCCTCCGACGTCAACTCGCGTACGTTCGTACGGTCTTTGACGGTGACGCGTTCATCGCTCTGCAGAGACCAGGCGAGTTGTCCGTATCCCACGTCGACGGCGATGACATGGGCGGCGCCCGCTCGCAGCAGGACATCGGTGAAGCCCCCGGTGGACGCGCCGGCGTCCAGCGCCCGCCGTCCTGTGACCTTCAGCCCCTGCGGTACGAACGCCTCCAGGGCGCCGGCGAGCTTGTGCCCGCCGCGTGAGACGTAGTCGGGGTCGCTGTCGTCCTGGGTGACCACGATCGCGGCCGCGGTCTCCACCTGAGTCGCGGGTTTGGTCGCGAGTGTCTTGCCGACGGTGACCCTTCCCGCGGCGATCAGCTGGCTCGCGTGCTCGCGCGAGCGTGCGAGCTTCCGGCGGACCAGCTCGGCGTCGAGGCGGCGGCGTGCCACTCCTGCCACGTTCGGTTCAGCTCCTAGTGCCATACGTCGTCGGGGGCGCCGGAGGTCCCGGGCGGGCGTCGAGCGCGGTGAGCGCGTCGCGCAGCCCCCGGTGTACATCCTCGTACACCTCGACGTGTCCGTCCGTGGCGAGGTGGTCGGCGTCGGTCAGCCGGTCCAGCTGGGCGTCCACGTCGGCGTTGCCGGTCGGGGTGCGGGGGACGTCCAGCGGGGCCGGGGCGGCGGGATCGTACGCGGGTTCGGCGTCGGGGACGGTGTCCCGCGCCTCCTCGCCCTCGGGTCCGGCCGTCCGGGACGGCACGCCGGACGGGTCGCTCTCGGGCATCGTCACCTGCGGCGCGGGCTCCACGGCCGCCGGCTGTGCCGGGGCCCCGGCCTCGGGAACTGACTCGCTCATGCCCCGACGCTACCGCGAAGCGCTGCGGTAACGTCGATCGCGATGGCGACGATTGAGGAGTGCCGCACCGCACTCGACAAGCTCTCTGACAACCTGGCGGGCGCCCAGGGGGACGTACGCAGCGCGGCGGCCCTGAACCGCTCGCTCAGCTGCCGTATCACCGACCTCGACATCACCTTCGTGGGCCGCCTCGAGGACGGCCGGATCGAGGTCCTCGACACGCTGCCGGGCACGCCGCGCGAGCGAGCCCAGATACGGCTCACGATGAGCGGCGACGACCTGGTGTCGATGGTGAACGGCGAGCTGAACTTCGCGAAAGCCTGGGGTTCGGGCCGGGTACGGCTGGAGGCCGGTCTGCGGGACCTGTTCCGGCTCCGGTCCCTCCTCTAGCCGTCGCGGCGCGTCCGGGCCCGCAGCCATCGCGGCGCGTCCGGGCTCGCGGCCATCGCGGCCGGTCCCGGCCTGTGGCCGTTCGCGGCCCGGCCGGGCCCAGGACACTTCTCTCAGGCACCTTCGGCGGCCGCGGCGGCCGCTGTCGCCCGGCGTGCCCTGCGGGCCGCCGGCACCACCAGCGGAGTCCCCGTCTCCGGGTCCTCGATGACCTGGCAGCGCAGTCCGAAGACCTGCTCGACCAGCTCGGCCGTCACGATGTCGTTCGGGGCCCCCTCGGCGATGACCTCGCCACCGCGCAGGGCGATGAGGTGGGTGGCGTACCGGGCCGCGTGATTGAGGTCGTGCAGGACCGCGACGAGGGTGCGGCCCTGCTCCTCGTGGAGTTGCGCGCACAGGTCGAGCACGTCGATCTGGTGCTGGATGTCGAGGTAGGTCGTCGGCTCGTCCAGGAGCAGCAGGGGGGTCTGCTGGGCGAGTGCCATCGCGATCCACACGCGCTGCCGCTGGCCGCCGGAGAGTTCGTCGACGTAGCGGTCCGCGAGTTCGGCGACACCGGTCGACGCCATGGACTCCTGGACCACCCGCTCGTCCTCCGCCGACCACTGCCGCAGCAGCCCCTGGTGCGGGTAGCGGCCCCGGCCGACCAGGTCGGCGACCGTGATCCCGTCGGGGGCGATCGACGACTGCGGCAGCAGCCCGAGCGTGCGAGCCACCTTCTTGGCGGGCATCGACTGGATGACCTGGCCGTCGAGGAGCACCCGGCCGCGGGTGGGCTTCAGCATCCGCGACAGGGCGCGCAGGAGCGTCGACTTCCCGCAGGCGTTCGGGCCGACGACGACGGTGAAGGAGTTGTCGGGGATCTCCACCGACAGCTTCTCCGCGATGACGCGCTGGTCGTAGCCGAGGGTGACGTCGTCGGCGGACAGGCGGTTCACAGTGCTCCTCTGGTTGTTCATGTCCGGTCCGCCGGCGCTCATATGCGTCCCGCCTTGCGCTCGGTGACCAGGAGCCACAGCAGGTACACGCCGCCGAGCACGCCGGTGACCACACCGACGGGCAGCTGGTCCGTGCCGAAGGCCCGCTGCGAGGCCCAGTCCGCGACGATCAGCAGCGTCGCTCCCATGCACATGGACGGCACCAGGTTGGGTCCGGGGGAGCGGGTCAGCCGCCGCGCGAGCTGCGGCGCGGTGAGTGCCACGAAGCCGACGGGGCCGGCGGCGGCGGTGGCGCCCGCGGTCAGCAGTACGGCGGCGAGCATCAGCAGCAGTCGTGTCCGCTCGACGCGCACCCCGAGCGCGTTCGAGACGTCGTCGCCCATCTCCATCATGCGCAGCCCGCGGGCGTTGGCCAGGACGAGCGGGACGAGGACCGCGCACAGGACGAGCAGCGGCCACACCTGCTCCCAGTCACGGCCGTTGAGGGAACCCGTCATCCAGACGACCGCGCGGGCCGCGTCGACGATGTCCGCCTCGGTCAGCAGATAGCCGTTGACGGCGGTGACGATCGCGGAGACGCCGATGCCGACCAGGACCAGCCGGTAGCCGTGCACGCCCCGCTTCCAGGCGAGCAGGTAGATGGCGAGGCCGGTGACGAGCCCGCCGACGAGCGCCCCCAGCGCCACCTGGTCCGCGCTTCCCGAGAAGAGCACGATCATGATGAGGGCGCCGGCTGTCGAGCCCTGGCCGAGGCCGAGCACGTCCGGGCTGCCCAGCGGGTTGCGGGAGACGGCCTGGAAGAGCGCTCCGCCGAGGCCGAGGGAGGCACCGACGAGCAGGCCGACGAGGACGCGCGGCAGGCGCAGGTCGTTGACGATGAACTCCCGGCCGGGGTCCTGGTCGCCGAACAGCGTCCTGAGCACGTCCGCGGCCGGGATCGGGAAGTCGCCGGTGCCGATCAGCACCACGCTCGCACCGAGTGCGGCCACCAGCAGCAGGACGACTACGGTGAACGCCCGGACGTCGAACCGGACGGAGAGGCCGCCGCGTGCGCGGACGGCGCGGACACCCCGGATGCCCGGGGCCGCGTCGCCGCTCCTCTGCGCAGGGGCCGGAGTGCCGGTGTTGTTCGCGGTGTTCCGCAAGGAGGCCGGGTTGCCTGTGTTCTTCACAGCTGTGCCGTCCTCCGTCGCCGTACGAGAAGGATGAAGACCGGGCCGCCCAGGACGGCGGTGACGATGCCGACCTGGAGCTCCGCCGGCCGGGCGACCAGCCGTCCGACGACATCGGCGCCGAGCAAGAGCACGGGCGACAGGACCGTGGCGTACGGCAGGATCCAGCGCAGGTCGGGGCCGGTGAAGGACCGTACGACGTGCGGGACCATCAGCCCGACGAACACGATCGGCCCGCAGGCTGCGGTCGCGGCGCCGCACAGCACGGTGGCGGCTGCCATGGACAGTGCGCGGGTCCGGTTCAGGTTGGCGCCGAGCGCGCGGGCCGTGTCGTCCCCCATCGCGACCGCGTTCAGCGGCCGGGCGAGGGCCAGCGCGGCGACCGTGCCGACCACCAGGAACGGCAGCACCTGCCTGATGGTCGAGTCGGTGGCCGAGGCGAGCGATCCGACCGTCCAGAAGCGCATCCTGCCGAGCGCCGCGCCGTCCATGATCATCACGGCCTGGAGATAGCCGTAGAGCGCGGCGCTGATGGCCGTGCCTGCGAGCGCGAGCCGCGCCGGGGTCGCGCCGCGGCTGCCGCCGAGGAACCAGACCAGCGCTCCGACGGCCGCCGCGCCGAAGAAGGCGAACCAGACGTAGCCGCTCAGGCTCGTGACCCCGAAGTACGTGATCGCGGTGACGACCGCCGCGGACGCGCCCGCGTTGATGCCCAGCAGTCCTGGGTCCGCCAGAGGGTTTCGGGTGAGCGCCTGGAGTACGGCACCCGACAGCCCCAGCGCGGCGCCGACGAGCAGGCCGAGCACGGTACGGGACATCCGGTCACGCACCACGACGTCGGCGTACGTCCCCGAGTCCTGGAACAGGCCGTGCCAGACCTGGTCCAGCGGCAGCGCTTTCGCGCCGACCGCGATGCTCACCAGGGCGACGAGCACCAGGATCCCGGCAGAGGCAAGGAGCCCAAAGGCACGTATCGTCCGGCGGTTCGGGGGCGCGGGGGCGGATTCCGCGCGCTGTTCGGGAGGACTGTCGACCAACACGAGGTTAGGTTAGCCTACCCTCTCATCGCGTCTCGATCCCCCGTCAGAACCCGTCGGGGCAACGCCTGCTCACAGCCCCAGTCTGGCCAGCGCCTTCCCGCCGTCCAGTGCGCAGGTGCCCTCGCCGGCCGCCGTCCACGCCGCGGCGCACAGCGCCCGCAGCCCGTCGACGGGCTCGCCGTCGCCCTCCAGCTCCAGCCTCCCCGAGTCGCCCGTCTGTGCCCTCCCTGAGGAGCCGCTCGACGGGCGGGCCGTCGCCGTCCAGCCACCGCAGCAAAAGCCCTCGCCCACCTCGACGACCTCGGGCTGGCCGGTGAGCAGACCGCGCAGATCCGTGTCCACGTACGTCGGCCGGTGCTGCGGCGGCGCCGCGAGGAGCTGTGCGCCGTCCGTCACGCCGGTCAGCACGAGCAGCGAGTCCACGTCGCCGTTGACCGCGCCCTCGATGTCCGTGTCCAGCCGGTCCCCGACCACCAGCGGGCGCTTCGCCCCGGTCCGCAGGATCGTCTCGCGGTGCATCGGGGGCAGCGGCTTGCCCGCCACCTGCGGCTCGGCACCCGTGGCGATACGGACCACCTCGACCGCCGCGCCGTTACCGGGGGCGATGCCCCGGGCGCTCGGGATGGTCAGATCCGTGTTGGACGCGAACCACGGCACGCCGCGCGCGATGGCGTAGCACGCCTCCGCGAAGCGACCCCAGGGCAGGTCCGGCCCGCCGTATCCCTGGACGACCGCCGCCGGGTCGTCGTCGGCGGATTCCACCGGCTCCAGTCCGCGTTCGCGCAGCGCGACCCGAAGCCCGTCACCGCCGATGACCAGCACGCGCGCACCGGCGGGCACCTGCTCGCTGATGAGCCGTGCCACGGCCTGCGCCGAGGTGATCACATCGGCGGCGCCGGTGTCCGTCCCCAGCTCGGTCAGATGCTCGGCCACCGCCTCCGGTGTCCTGAGCGCGTTGTTCGTGACGTACGCGAGATGCATGCCTCCGGAGCGGGCCCTACCGAGCGATTCCACGGCGTGCGCGATCGCCGCGCCACCCGCATAGACCACTCCGTCCAAATCGAGCAGAGCGGTGTCGTACGCCTCGCTCAATGCCTGGTCACTGCCCTTGGGCCGGGTCCGGACGGTCTGGCTCATTGCGTATCGCTCCTCGTTCGACCACTTTCCCCCGATCATCGCTCATGCCTCGACACACTTACGATGCCCCAATGAACTATGCAGGTCCCGCGGAGGAAACACCGGCGCGCAGCGGCCTCGAACTGACCCCGTTCCGGGGCCTGCGCTACGACCGCGACCGGGTCGGCAGCCTGGCCGCCGTGACGTCCCCGCCGTACGACGTCATCGTGCGGCCCGACGGGCTGATCGAACTCGAGTCCGCCGACCCCCACAACATCGTCCGGCTGATCCTCCCCCAGGACGTCACCCCCGAAGCCCGCAACCGGCAGGCGGCCGAGACCCTGAGCCGCTGGCTGTCCGAGGGCGTACTGACGACCGACTCCGAGCCTGGCCTGTACGTCTACGAACAGCGCGACGGCGACCATCTGCAGCGCGGGGTCATCGGCGCCCTGCGCCTCTCGGAGCCCTCGGAAGGGGTCGTCCTCCCGCACGAGGACGTCATGCCGCACGTCGTCGCGGACCGCGCGGCCCTGATGCGCGCCACCTCCGCCAATCTCGAACCGCTGCTCCTGACCTACCGGGGCAACGGTTCCCGCGTGGGCACGGCCGCGGTCATCGAGCGGACGGCCGAACTCCCGCCGCTCCTCGCGACCGTCACCGAGGACGGCATCGGCCACCGGCTGTGGGCGGTCACCGATCCGGCCGAACTGGCCGAGATCCAGACAGATCTCGGCCACCACCAGGCGCTCATCGCCGACGGCCACCACCGCTGGGCCACCTACCTGCGTGTGCGCGCCGAACATCCCTCCCCCAGCCCCTGGGACTTCGGTCTCGTACTGCTGGTGGACACGGCGCGCTATCCGCTGCGGGTCCGCGCCATCCACCGCCTGCTGCACCAGTTGCCCGTGCCCGACGCCCTGGCCGTGCTCGGGGACTCCTTCCGCGTACGCCACCTCGACGCGCCCCTCCCCGAGGCGCTGAAGGCCCTGGCGGTGGCCGCCGCCGACGGGAACGCCTTCCTCCTGGCGGGCGACGGCGCGTTCCACCTGCTCGACCGCCCGGACTCGGCCCTCCTCGCCCGGACGATCCCGGCCGACCGCCCCGAGGCGTGGCGCACCCTCGACGCGACCGTCCTGCACGCCACGCTCCTCGACCACATCTGGGCCATCCCGGAGGACTCGCCCGCGCACATCGCGTACATCCACGACACGACCGCCACGGTCGAGAAGGCGGAACGCGACGGCGGGACAGCCGTCCTGATGCATCCGGTCCGCGAGGAGGTCGTACGCGACCTCGCGCGCCAGGGGGTCAAGATGCCCCGCAAGTCGACGTCGTTCGGGCCGAAGCCTGCCTCAGGGCTGGTGCTGCGGGCACTGGCCCGCTGAACCCACGCGAAAACGCCCACGGGCGGCGGGACTCCGGAAGGAGTCCCGCCGCCCGTGCATGTCGTGCGCCGTCCGCCCCGCTGTCGCGGGGCGGGGCGGGGTGTCAGCCGCGCGGGGTCTCGCCGCTGTCGGAGTCCGCCGCGTCGCTGCCGTCCTCCGGCCGCGCGTCGGGGGCCGACTCGGCCTCGTCGTCCTCGTCCTCGTCCTCGAAGTCGGCGTCAAGGTCGGCGTCGAGGTCTTCGTCGACGTCGGAAGCGGTCCCGGCCGTCTCTTCGGCCTCGGCCTCCGCCTGCGTCGCGGCCGTCTTGGCCCCGTCCTCGTCCTCGTTCTCGTCCTCGTTCTCGTCCTCGACGAGCACGTCGACGAACTCGACACCGTCGAGCTCGGCGAGCCGGTCGGATGCGTCGGTGCTGCCGTCCTTGTCGGACTCGACGGCCTTCGCGAACCACTCACGGGCCTCGTCCTCGCGGCCGGCCGCGAGGAGCGCGTCGGCGTACGCGTAGCGCAGGCGCGCCGTCCACGGCTGCACGGAGTTCGAGGCCAGTTCCGGGCTCTGGAGGGTCACGATCGCGGCGTCCAGCTGGTCCATGTCGCGGCGCGCACCGGCCGCCACGAGACGCATCTCGACCTGACCGGCCTTGTCCAGCTTCTGCACCTCGGGGGCACCGGCCATGTCCAGCGCCTTCTCGGGCCGTCCGAGGCCGCGCTCGCAGTCCGCCATGACGGGCCACAGCTCCACGCTGCCGGTCATCCGCCGCGCGGCGCGGAACTCGGCGAGCGCCTCGCTGAACTTCTGGTTGGCGTACGCGGCGAAGCCTGCCGCCTCACGAACGGCGGCGACGCGCGAGGCCAGCCGCAGCGCGATCTTCGAGTACGCGTACGCGCTCTCGGGGTCCTCGTCGATGAGCCGGGCGACCATCACCAGGTTGCGCGAGACGTCCTCAGCAAGGCCCTTCGGCAGGCTCTGGAGCTCCTGCTGCACGTCCTTGTCGATCTCGTGGCCCGTGACGTCGTCAGGGATCGGGAGCCGCTTGATCGGCTCGCGGTCGCGGTCCCGCTCCTCGCGGTAGCGGCCGCCGCCGCGCCGGTCGTCGCCACCCCTGCGGTCGTCGCGACCGCCGAAGCCGCCGGGGCGTCCGCCCCGGTCGTCACGACGCGGGCCACCGCGTCCACGGTCGCCACTGTCCCGGCGGTCGTCGCGACGGAAGCCACCGCGGTCGTCGCCGCGGCGGTCGTCACGCCGGTCGTCCCTGCGGTCGTCGCGACGGTAGGCCGGCCGCTCGTCACGACGCTCGTCACGACGGAAGTCGCCACCACGGCTGTCGTCACGGCGGAAACCACCGCGATCACCACGGTCGCCACTGTCACGACGGTCGTCGCGACGGTAGGCCGGACGCTCGTCACGACGGAAGTCGCCACCACGGCTGTCGTCACGGCGGAAACCACCGCGGTCGTCACGGCGGCCGTAGCCACCGCGGTCGTCGTCGCGGCGCGGGCCACCGGGACGGTCGTCACGGCGGTACGCCGGACGGTCCCCCTCCCTGCGGAAACCACGGTCACGGTCGTCGCGACGGAAACCACCGCGGTCGTCGCCGCGGCGGTCGTCACGCCGGTCGTCCCTGCGGTCGTCGCGACGGTAGGCCGGCCGCTCGTCACGACGCTCGTCACGACGGAAGTCGCCACCACGGCTGTCGTCACGGCGGAAACCACCGCGATCACCTCGGTCGCCGCTGTCCCGGCGGTCGTCACGGCGGCCGTAGCCACCGCGGTCGTCGTCACGGCGCGGGCCACCGGGACGGTCGTCACGGCGGTACGCCGGACGGTCCCCCTCCCTGCGGAAACCACGGTCACGGTCGCGGTCGTCGCGACGAGGCCCACTTGACCGGTCGTCGCGACGAGGCCCACTGGGCCGGTCATCGCGGCGGTACGGCGGGCGCCCGCCGCGGTCGCCACCGCGGTCGCCGTCGCGACGGTCGTCGCGGGCTCGGGAGCCACCGCTGTCACGGCTGTCGTCGCGGCGGTATCCGCCGCGGTCGTCGCCTCGGCGGTCGTCGCCTCGGCGGTCATCGCGTCGGTCATCGCGCCGGCCGTAGCCGCCACGGTCATTGTCGCGGCGCGGGCCGCCACGGTAGCCGCCGCGGTCACCACTGTCCCGGCGGCGCTGGTCGCGCTCCGGACGCTCATCGGGAGAGTTGGGGGACATGGTGACTCCTGTCTTCGGTACCGCAAGTCATTCTCGCGCAGTCGGGTACCCGACGCGCTTCGGAAAAACAAAAAAGGACCTCTGGTCCCAGCGAGTCGCTGAGACCAGAGGTCCTCCAAAGATTGTTCGGCGGCGTCCTACTCTCCCACAGGGTCCCCCCTGCAGTACCATCGGCGCTGTAAGGCTTAGCTTCCGGGTTCGAAATGTAACCGGGCGTTTCCCTCACGCTATGACCACCGAAACACTATGAAACTGTCAACCGCACCATAGCCGTGGCCCGACTACGGGGTTGTTCGTGGTTTCAGAACCAACACAGTGGACGCGAGCAACTGAGGACAAGCCCTCGGCCTATTAGTACCAGTCACCTCCACGCCTTACGGCGCTTCCAGATCTGGCCTATCAACCCAGTCGTCTACTGGGAGCCTTACCCCATCAAGTGGGTGGGAGTCCTCATCTCGAAGCAGGCTTCCCGCTTAGATGCTTTCAGCGGTTATCCCTCCCGAACGTAGCCAACCAGCCATGCCCTTGGCAGGACAACTGGCACACCAGAGGTTCGTCCGTCCCGGTCCTCTCGTACTAGGGACAGCCCTT
>NZ_AUKV01000043.1:0-71574 GCF_000424945.1 Streptomyces sp. 142MFCol3.1 | reverse complement strand
AGCAGCACGTTCCACACGAAGATCGGCATGCGGAACATCGTCATGCCCGGAGCGCGCATGCAGATGATCGTGGTGATGAAGTTGACCGCGCCGAGGATGGTGCCGAAGCCGGAGAAGGCCAGACCCATGATCCACATGTCGGCGCCGATGCCCGGCGAGCGGACCGCGTCCGACAGCGGGGAGTAGGCGAACCAGCCGAAGTCGGCGGCGCCCTGCGGGGTGAGGAAGCCACCCACCGCGATCGTCGAGCCGAAGAGGTACAGCCAGTACGCGAACATGTTCAGCCGCGGGAACGCCACGTCGGGCGCGCCGATCTGCAGCGGCATGATCCAGTTGGTGAAGCCGGCGAACAGCGGCGTCGCGAACATCAGCAGCATGATCGTGCCGTGCATCGTGAACGCCTGGTTGAACTGCTCGTTCGACATGATCTGCAGACCGGGCCGGGCGAGCTCGGCGCGCATCAGCAGCGCCATGACGCCGCCGACGCAGAAGAACGCGAACGACGTCACCAGATACAGCGTGCCGATCGTCTTGTGGTCGGTGGTGGTGAGCCACTTGACCACGACGTTGCCGGGCTGCTTGCGCCGGACCGGTACCTCGTTCTCGTACGAGTCCTCGGTCTCGGCGGCACCCTGAGGTTCGTTGAGGATGCTCACAGGTTGTTCGTCTCCCGGTTCTTCTCGTGGCCCGTCTGCTCAATGCCGGCCGGGACGTAACCGGTCTGACCCTTCGCCGCGAGCTCCTTGAGGTGGGCCTCGTAGCGCTCGGGGGAGACGACCTTCACGTTGAAGAGCATCCGGGAGTGGTCGACGCCGCAGAGTTCGGCGCACTTGCCCAGGAAGGTGCCCTCCTTGTTGGGGGTCACCTGGAAGGCATTGGTGTGGCCCGGAATGACGTCCTGCTTCATCAGGAACGGCACCACCCAGAAGGAGTGGATGACGTCACGCGAGGTGAGGACGAAGCGGACCGTCTTGCCCTTGGGGAGCCAGAGGGTCGGGCCGGGGTTGTTCGTCTGGGGGTTCCGCGTGCCGGGCGTGCCGACGTCGTAGACACCGCCGGCGTTCGCCGGGAAGTCCTTCTTGAACCGGTCCGGAATCGCGTTCAGGTTCGCGTCGGTCTTCGCGTCACCGGTCGAGCCGGGGACGTCCGCGACGTAGTTGAAGCCCCAGCTCCACTGGAAGCCGACCACGTTGACCGTGACGTCGGGCTTCGGCTTGAGGCTGAGGAGCTTCGTCTCGTCGCGGGCGGTGAAGTAGAACAACACCGAGACGATGATGAGCGGGACCACGGTGTACAGCGCCTCGATGGGCATGTTGTACCGGGTCTGGGGAGGAACTTCGACCTTGGTGCGGCTGCGCCGGTGGAAGAAAGCACTCCACAGGATCAGGCCCCACACCAGCACGCCTACGGCGAGCGCCGCCGCCCAGGAACCCTGCCACAGGGAGAGGATCCGCGGAGCCTCTTCCGTGGTCGGGGTGGGCATACCAAGGCGGGGGAAGTCTTCCCAGTTGTACGAGCAACCGGTGGCTGTCGCCAGGACCAGGCCCGCAGTCATTGCCTGCAGCAGCTTCCGCCGCATCGGGCGCCGCGGCGAGCGGTCGGAGCCGTTGGGACTCACGTAGCGCCTTCCCGAGAGTCTCGCCCGCGCTACTGGCTGCGGCCTTCTCGCTGGTCGGTCGCCGCCCTGCGTCGGGCAGGGGTTTGGATGTTTATGCGGACCAAACCCTACTGGACGCTATTTGGGGTCGCGCGGGGAGGGTCCCTAACGCGCCGGGGGTCACCCCGAAGGGGGTGGGATGACCCATGGGGTCTGGTTTCTGACGGGAGATCGGGCCGTCCCGGCGGTCCGGTTCGTCCGGTGGGTCCCGGCCGAGGGCCGGCGGGCGGCGCCCGCGCTCCTCCCCGCACCCGTGCCGCCGCGGGGAAGTTCTAACGTTGCCGTGTGTCCTACTTCGATGCCGCCTCCGCCGCTCCCCTCCATCCCGTTGCCCGTCAGGCGCTGTTGGCCTCCCTCGACGAGGGCTGGGCCGATCCGTCCCGGCTGTACCGGGAGGGGCGCAGGGCCCGGATGCTGCTGGACGCGGCGCGCGAGGCGACCGCGGAAGCCGTGGGGTGCAGGCCCGACGAGCTGGTGTTCACGCCGTCCGGGACACGGGCCGTGCACGCGGGCGTCGCGGGGGCGCTGGCCGGTCGACGGCGGATCGGAAACCACCTGATCGTGTCATCCGTCGAACATTCCTCGGTGCTCCATTCGGCAGACATGTTCGAAGCGGGCGGCGGATCGGTCACCCAGGTGCCGGTGCTGCGGACGGGCGCGGTGACCGTCGAGTCGTACGAGGAGGCGCTGCGGCCGGACACCGCGCTGGCGTGCCTCCAGTCCGCCAACCACGAGGTGGGGACCGAGCAGCCGGTGGCGGCGGTGGCCGAGGCGTGCCGGGCGGCGGGGGTGCCGCTGCTCGTGGACGCGGCCCAGTCGCTGGGGTGGGGGCCCGTCGAGGGCGGCTGGTCGGTGCTGACCGGGAGCGCCCACAAGTGGGGCGGGCCGTCCGGCGTCGGCGTGCTCGTCGTGCGCAAGGGAGTGCGGTTCGCGGCCCAAGGCCCCGTGGACGAAAGGGAGTCGGGGCGGGCCGCCGGTTTCGAGAACCTCCCCGCGATCGTCGCCGCGGCGGCCTCCCTGCGGGCGGTGCGGGCCGAGGCGGCTCAGGAGGGGGAACGGCTGCGGGAGCTGACGGAACGGATCCGGGCACGGGTTCCGCAGCTGGTGCCGGACGTGGAGGTGGTCGGCGACCCGGACCGGCGGCTGCCCGGGATCGTCACCTTCTCCTGTCTCTATGTCGACGGGGAGGCGCTGCTGCACGCCCTGGACCGGGAGGGTTTCTCCGTCTCGTCCGGATCGTCCTGCACGAGCAGCACGCTGACGCCGAGCCATGTGCTGCGGGCGATGGGCGTGCTGACCGAGGGGAACGTGCGGGTGTCGCTGCCCATGGGGGCGGCCGAGGAGGACGTCGAGCGCTTCCTGTCGGTGCTGCCGCGTGCGGTGGCCGGGGTACGGGAGAAGCTGGGCGCTCCCGCACCGACGACGGTGGTGCGGGCCGAGGAGCTGGTCGTGGACGCCCTCGGCAAGCGCTGCCCGATCCCCGTCATCGAGCTGGCGAAGGTCATCGGGGACGTGCCGGTGGGCGGCACGGTGCGGGTGCTCTCGGACGACGAGGCGGCCCGGCTGGACATCCCGGCGTGGTGCGAGATGCGGGCACAGGAGTACGTCGGGGAGGAGCCGGCGGACCGGGGCTCGGCCTATGTGGTCCGCCGGCTGTCCTGACTAGGCGAGGTGCGCCTGGACCTCGGCGGCGGCCTCGTGGCCGTAGGCCTTGGTGAAGCGGTCCATGAAGTGGACGCGGCGCAGCTGGTACTCCTGCGTGCCGACGGTCTCGATGACCAGCGTGGCCAGCATGCAGCCGATCTGGGCGGCGCGCTCCAGCGAGACGCCCCAGGCGAGACCGGAGAGGAAGCCGGCCCGGAAGGCGTCGCCGACGCCCGTCGGGTCGGCCTTGCGCTCCTCCTCGGGACAGCCGACCTCGATCGTCGCCTCGCCGTCCCGCTCGATGCGCACGCCCTGCGCACCGAGGGTCGTCACCCGGTGGCCGACCTTGCCGAGGATCTCCTCGTCGGTCCAGCCCGTCTTGGACTCGATGAGCCCCTTCTCGTACTCGTTGGAGAAGAGGTAGGTCGCCCCGTCCAGCAGTATCCGGATCTCGTCGCCGTTCATGCGGGCGATCTGCTGGGAGAAGTCGGCGGCGAAGGGGATCCCGCGCGAGCGGCACTCCTCGGTGTGGCGGAGCATCCCCTCGGGGTCGTCCGCGCCGATCAGGACGAGGTCGAGGCCGCCGACCCGGTCCGCCACGGCCTTGAGCTCGATGAGCCGGGCCTCGCTCATCGCGCCCGTGTAGAAGGAGCCGATCTGGTTGTGGTCGGCGTCGGTGGTGCACACGAAGCGCGCCGTGTGCAGGACCTCGGAGATGCGGACCGAGCCGGTGTCGACGCCGTGCCGGTCCAGCCAGGCGCGGTACTCGTCGAAGTCGGAGCCCGCGGCCCCGACCAGGATCGGCCGGGTGCCGAGCTGGCCCATGCCGAAGGCGATGTTCGCGCCGACCCCGCCCCGGCGCACGTCGAGATTGTCGACGAGGAAGGAGAGAGAGACCGTGTGCAGCTGGTCGGCGACGAGCTGGTCGGCGAACCTGCCGGGGAAGGTCATGAGGTGGTCGGTGGCGATGGAGCCGGTGACTGCGATACGCACGGCTGGGACACGCTCCTGCGAGGGAATGGAAGGAGGGCGCGCGAAGCGCTCTTCGGAAGAGAGTCGTGGGTGACGACTGCGTTGACAGTTCACGCTACCCGGTCGGGACGCGCCCGCTGAAGCGGGCAAAACTACCCGATAGTAGATCTTTCTTCGTGACGGCATCGGTGCATACGGTTCCGGTATGACGAACCTCAAGGTCCACGGCCCCGCCCCGCTCGGCCCGGTGAGCGAACTCGAAGGCGATCTGGCGACGCTGCGCGGCGACTGCGCCCGGATGGCCCGGCACTGGTCCACCTCCGCCCCCGCGGCCGCCCGCCCCGTCTCCCCCGCGCGCATCCACGGGGTCACGGTGCCGCCCGCCTCCGCACGGCTGCTGGACGCGATGTCCGACTACGGCGACTGATCCCCTCCACGCGACCGGGTGCCGCCGAACAGGTGAATTTCGGAGGGCGCCCGCAGGGAACCGCACGCTCCCCCGGCGCGTCCCATCGCTGTCCCCCGTAAAGGGGATGCGGTATACGACCCACCAGAGCCCGTTTTTGACAGGGCCGGGTCATGGGACAGCAGCAGAGCCGAAGGAGCGATGCGGTGAGCACCGAGCGACCCGACAACGACGCGACCCCTCCCCTCGAGGGTCCTGCCGAGGGTCCCGCCGAGGACACGGAGCCGGGCGGCCCGCGCGGCCGGCGATCCCCCGTGCTCATCGCCTCGGTCGCGGCCGCGGTGCTGCTCGTCGGGGGCGGCGGCGCGTACTTCGCGGCGACCGCTTCCGGCGGCGGGAGCGGTCACGGGTCCGGGACCCCCGGAGGTGACGGCACTCCCCCGCCGCTCGCCCTGGACGGCTACTCGGAGGGAGCCGCGAGCGGCTCGGGGTCCGACGGCGGCACGAACGGCATCGCGCCCGGCGAACCCGACCCGTACGGCGTGACCTACCGCGCGGACGGCGAGCTGCCCGACGGGCCGGACTCGTCGCCCGTGTACTGGGCGCAGGGCGAGGTGACCGGTGCCGAGGTGGCCCGGCTCGCGAAGGCCCTCGGCCTGAAGGGCACGCCGAGGCTTGCCGGGGACGTCTGGAAGGTCGGCGTGACCAAGGACGCCGGCGAACCTCACCTCCAGGTGAACCGCGCCGCGCCCGGGACCTGGACGTACAGCTCGTTCGTCCCCGGGACCGACAACTGCCCCAAGGGCAAGCGCTGCGTACCGGTCGGCTCCGCCGGTCTGGCCGGGATGCGTCCGGGGGCGGTGAGCGAGGAGGAGGCCAAGAAGGCGGCCGCTCCCGTGCTGAAGGCCGTCGGGCAGGACGACGCGAAGCTGGACGCGACCCAGCTCATGAACGACGACCGGGTGCGCGTCGTGAACGCGGACCCGAAGGTCGGCGGGCTCCCCACGTACGGCTGGGCCACCGGGCTCCAGATCGGTTCCGAGAGCACGGTCGTCAGCGGCAGCGGACAGCTGAAGGCGCCGGTGAAGGGCGACACCTACCCGGTCCTCGGGGCGCAGAGGACCCTCGACCTGATGAACGGCGGTTCGGCGGCGGCGCCGGGCGGCGGGCGGAAGGGCATCGGCGGCTGCGCCAGCCCCGTACCGCTCAAGGACCGCGACGAGAAGCCGTGCGAGCACGCGACCACGCTGCCGGCGACACGGACGACGACCGTCGAGAAGGCCGTCTTCGGGCTGGCGGCGCGCGTCGCGGACGGACGGCAGGCGCTGGTGCCGTCCTGGCTGTTCGAGGTACGGACGCAGGGGGGGAAAGACGCCTTCACGGTGACGCATCCGGCGGTCGAGCCGCGGTATCTGACCGCACCGACGGCTCCCGGGCAGCCGTCCGTCCGACCGAGCCCCATGCCGACCGCACCGGGCGACGAACCGACCGCGGCGCCGTCCACGCGCAATGTCAGGGTGCAGGGCTACACGGTCGACGGGCAGGACCTGACGGTCAGCTTCACGGGCGGGGTGTGCGCGGACTACTCGGCCTCGGCGAGCGAGAGCTCGGACAAGGTGACTGTCACGGTGACCGAGAAGCCCCGGCCGGACAAGATCTGCATCCTGATCGCCAAGATCTACGAGAAGACGGTGCACTTGGACAAGCCGCTCGGTGACCGCAAAGTCGTGGGGTCGGACGGCAAGGAGATCCCAAAGGGGAAGGTGACCGTCCCCGAAGCGGGGTCGGCGCAGCCGCAGTAGGCGCGGCAGCCGGGTTTGCGCAACGCGTGATCGGAGCCGAGCCGTTCGCCTTCGGGAGAGGAGCGATCGCCCGGTGGGTGACATCGGGGAAGGGGGTGGGGGTCTCACGAAGGGGGCGGTCACCGCCGCGGAGGCGGCGCACCTGGCGAACGTGCTCGGCGTCGAGGACCTGCGGGCCACGGAGGACGGGTGGACGACCGGGGGCCGCAAGGACGGCGGGACACCGGTCCTCGACCGACCACCTGGCCCTCGCGCCGTTCTGGGCCCTCGAAGTCACGAGCGCGGACGGTCGGAACTCCGTCGCGATGCCGCCGGCGCTCTCACCCGACGATCAGTCCCGCCTCATGCGCCGGTGAACACGGCTCATGCGCCGGTGAACACGGCGAAGGCGGCGTCCCTGTCGGAGGGGGACACCGCCTTCGTACGCGTTCAGCCGTACGCGTTCGGCCATAGGTGCTCGGCCGCGGGCTCGGCGCCGGCGAGCCGGGGGTTCAGCTGAAGGAGTCGCCGCAGGCGCAGGAGCCCGTCGCGTTCGGGTTGTCGATCGTGAAGCCCTGCTTCTCGATGGTGTCCACGAAGTCGATGGACGCGCCGCCCAGGTACGGAGCGCTCATGCGGTCGGTGACGACCTTGACTCCGCCGAAGTCCTTCACGACGTCGCCGTCGAGGGAGCGCTCGTCGAAGAAGAGCTGGTAGCGCAGGCCGGAGCAGCCACCGGGCTGAACGGCGACGCGCAGCGCCAGATCGTCGCGGCCTTCCTGGTCGAGCAGGGCCTTGACCTTGGCCGCTGCTGCGTCGGACAGGATGATTCCGTCGCTCACGGTGGTGGTCTCGTCCGATACGGACATCTGCTTCTCTCCCGGGTTGTACGGAGACTGCTTGCCGACGGTTGCAACCGGCGGGGCCGCGGATTCATTCCGGGCCGTGCACGTGTCTTTTCTGCCTTTCCGTATTCATGCTCGCACATGCCCCTGCGCGCGGACAGCGCCCTGTGGACAACCCCACGGACACCTCCGTGTCACCTGCCGTAGAGGCGACCAGGATTCACGTCACATCGACGCTATGGACATCGTCAACGTGACGTGAAGCGGTTATGATAGATAGCGTCAATTCGACGAAAAGGCATTGTTCCGCCGGACCCGCACCTACGGGCCCGGCGAGCCGCAGAACAGAAAGGGTGCGTGTCGTGACCACCGCCCAGACCCAGGAGCTCGACGTACAGCCGACGCCCCTCGCCCTGCTGCTGCTCGGCCGTGAGGCCGACCCGAAGAGCGAGCGGGGTGTCGAGTGTCCCGGCGACCTGCCCTCGCCGTCCGACCCCGACCTGGTCGAACGCGCCCGCGCGGCCAAGGAGAAGCTCGGCGACAAGGTCTTCGTGCTCGGCCACCACTACCAGCGCGACGAGGTCATCCAGTTCGCGGACGTCACGGGCGACTCCTTCAAGCTGGCCCGGGACGCGGCCGCCCGCCCGCAGGCGGAGTACATCGTCTTCTGCGGTGTGCACTTCATGGCCGAGTCCGCCGACATCCTCACCGGTGATGACCAGAAGGTCGTCCTGCCCGACCTCGCGGCCGGCTGCTCGATGGCCGACATGGCCACCGCCGAACAGGTCGCCGAGTGCTGGGACGTGCTCACCGAGGCCGGAGTCGCCGAGCAGGTGGTGCCCGTCTCCTACATGAACTCCTCCGCGGACATCAAGGCGTTCACCGGCAAGCACGGCGGCACCATCTGCACGTCGTCGAACGCCCGGCGCGCGCTGGACTGGGCCTTCGAGCAGGGGTCGAAGGTGCTCTTCCTGCCCGACCAGCACCTGGGCCGCAACACCGCCGTCCGCGACATGGGCATGTCCCTCGACGACTGCGTCGTCTACAACCCGCACAAGCCGAACGGCGGGCTCACGGCCGAGCAGCTGCGCGGCGCGAAGATGATCCTGTGGCGGGGCCACTGCTCGGTGCACGGCCGCTTCTCGCTGGAC
The DNA here is from genome assembly GCF_000424945.1 of Streptomyces sp. 142MFCol3.1. Taxonomy (NCBI): domain Bacteria; kingdom Bacillati; phylum Actinomycetota; class Actinomycetes; order Kitasatosporales; family Streptomycetaceae; genus Streptomyces; species Streptomyces sp. 142MFCol3.1. Next base: position 63,118 of record NZ_AUKV01000043.1, on the reverse strand, counting down.
TCGGTGAACGACGTGCGCGAGCGCATCCCCGGCGTGAACGTCCTCGTCCACCCCGAGTGCAAGCACGAAGTGGTCGCCGCGGCCGACTACGTGGGCTCCACGGAGTACATCATCAAGACCCTGGAGGCGGCCCCGGCCGGCTCGAAGTGGGCGATCGGCACGGAGCTCAACCTCGTACGGCGACTGGCGAACCGCTTCGCGTCCGAGGACAAGGAGATCGTGTTCCTCGACAAGACGGTCTGCTTCTGCTCGACGATGAACCGCATCGACCTGCCGCATCTGGTCTGGACGTTGGAGTCGCTCGCCGAGGGCAACCTGGTCAACCGCATCGAGGTGGACCGCGAGACGGAGCAGTTCGCCAAGCTCGCGCTGGAGCGCATGCTGGCCCTCCCGTAGGTCCTGCGTGTGCACCCGAAAGGGGCGCCCCTCCGGTGGAGGAGCGCCCCTTCGGCGTCGTACGGGTCGGACCTGGGCCGGCTCCGGCTCCTCGGAGGCCTGCCGGGGCGGCACCCCGGCGAAGGCCCGCCCGCCTGTGGACCCATTTTGCTTATGCGGTCCGTGCTCCAGGCGCAGCACGCAGGGGTGGAGCTCAGTCCACCCGGGGACGGACCAGCCCGGACTCGTACGCGATGACGACCAGCTGCGCCCTGTCGCGCGCGCCGAGCTTCGCCATGGCCCGGTTGACGTGCGTCTTCACCGTCAACGGGCTGACTTCGAGGCGCTCGGCGATCTCGTCGTTGGAGTGACCACCCGCCACCTGGACCAGCACCTCGCGCTCGCGCCCGGTCAGCGCGGCGAGCCGTTCGCCGCGGGCGGGGTCCCGCTCGTCGTCCGCGCCGGGGCCCTGGGCGAGGAACTTCGCGATCAGTCCCTTGGTGGCCGCCGGGGACAGCAGCGCCTCGCCGCCGGCCGCGATCCGGACGGCGTTCAGGAGCTCCTCGGGCTCGGCCCCCTTGCCGAGGAAGCCGGACGCGCCGGCCCGCAGCGACTGCACCACGTACTCGTCGACCTCGAAGGTCGTCAGCATGACCACCCGTACGTGCGCGAGCCCCGGATCGGCGGTGATCAGCCGGGTGGCGGCGAGACCGTCCGTGCCCGGCATCCGGATGTCCATCAGCACCACGTCGGCGCGCTCGTCGCGGGTGAGCCGCACCGCCTCCGCGCCGTCGGACGCCTCCCCCACGACCTCCATGTCGGGCTCGGAGTCGACGAGCACACGGAAGGCGCTGCGCAGCAGTGCCTGGTCGTCGGCGAGCACGACGCGGATGGTCATACGGAGTCCCCCAGGGCAGTCGTGCGGTTCTTGACCGGAAGGATCGCATGGACCCGGAAGCCGCCTCCGTAGCGGGGACCGGCCGTGCAGCTGCCGCCGAGCGCGGTGACCCGCTCGCGCATGCCGAGCAGCCCATGTCCGCCGCCTTCCGCGGTCCCGTCCTGCGGGCCGGGTCCTTCCTCCCCGGCGGGGCCGCCGTCCCTGCCGGGCTCGGCGCCGCCTCCGGGCCCGCCGTCGAGGACCGTGACCTCCACGTTCGGTCCCACCCGTACGACACTGACCTCGGCCTTGGCGTCCCGTCCGGCGTGCTTGCGCACGTTCGTCAGGGCTTCCTGGATGACGCGGTAGGCGGCGAGGTCGACGGCCGCGGGCAGGCTCGGGCCCTGGTCGCTGCGCGCCACCTCGACGGGCAGACCCGCGTTGCGGAAGGTGTCGGCGAGCTCGTCGAGCCGGGCGAGGCCGGGAGCGGGCTCGGTGGGCGCCTCGGGGTCCCCGGACTGCCTCAGCAGCCCGACGGTGGCGCGGAGTTCGTTGAGCGCGGAACGGCTGGCCTCCCGCACGTGGGCCAGGGCCTCCTTGGCCTGGTCGGGCCGCTTGTCCATGACGTGCGCGGCGACTCCGGCCTGCACGTTGACGAGGGCGATGTGGTGGGCCACGACGTCGTGCAGGTCGCGGGCGATCCGCAGCCGCTCCTCGGCGACGCGGCGGCGCGCCTCCTCCTCGCGGGTGCGCTCGGCACGCTCGGCGCGCTCCCGGATCGCGTGCACGAAGGCACGCCGGCTGCGCACGGCGTCCCCCGCGGCGGCGGCCATGCCGGTCCAGGCGAAGACACCGAGGTTCTCCTGCGCGTACCAGGGCATCGGGCCCGCGAGCATCGCGACCGCGGTCAGGACGGTCATGGTGACCAGCCCGACGCGCCAGGTCGTGGGGCGGTCGGTGGTCGAGGCCACCGTGTAGAGGGCGACGACGGCGGACATCGCCACGGGGGCGCGGGGGTCGCCGGTCACCAGCTCGACCAGGGACAGGGCCACCGTGGCGGCGAGCACGGTCATCGGGGCGCGGCGGCGGAAGACCAGGGCCGCGGCGCCGAGCACCATCAGGGTGAGTCCGAGGGCGCCCGGGGTACGGGCGCCCCAGCTCGCGCCGTTCTCGCCGTGCGGGTCGACGAAGGAGCCGGCGACCATGCTGACGAGGACGCCCGCGGCGAGGGCGGCGTCCAGGGCGAGGGGGTGCGCGCGGAGCCAGTCCCTCGTGCGCTCGATGGTGCTCACGGCCTTACGGTACGGGGGCCCCGGCGGGCTTGGAACGGGTGCTGCCGTCGCGGGCACCGGGACCCTGCCGGAAGGAGTGCCGGACGCCACCAGGCCTGTCGCCGGAGCAGGTGCGGGGCACCCGCCGGCGTACCGCGGGAGGGGGCCGGAGGCCTGCGATGCGCCTGCCTGCCGCAGTACCGGCGAAGTGCGCGCCCGCACCGCCGGAGGAAGAGCGCCGCGGGAGGAGCGGCGGGGCCGGACCCGCCGATGCCCCGGCGCGCCGGCCGGGGGCGTGTCGGAGTGCGCGCCGGCCACGGCCGGGCTGCGACGGGCGGAGGGGGCGCGGACCCCGCGCCGACGCACCGCCGCAAAAGACGCCGGACGCCGGCCGGGGTGGACGCGGACGCCCGCCGGAATGCGGGCGGCGTGCGCGCCGGGAGCCGGTGCGATGTGCTGCCGGAGCGAGTGCCGGGCCCCGGCCGGAATGCCGTCGGGTCCGGGAGGCGCCGCCCGGCCGCCTTCGTAGGGGCGGCCCGGCGGGCTCGGACGTCGGGCGGACGGCCGGTACTCGCCCGCGGCGGTCCGTCCCGGTCAGCCGGGAATCAGACCGTCGTCGCTGAGCATCTCGCGGACCTCTTCGAGGGTCGCGTCGGGCGAGGGGAGGATCAGGTCCGACGGCTCCAGCGAATCGTCGGGGAGCGGAGTGCCCAGGCGGTGTACCGCCTCCAGGAGAGCGACCAGGGTGCGGCGGAAGCCGGACTGGTCGCCGCCCTCCAGCTCGGTGAGCAACTCGTCGTCCAGCTTGTTCAGTTCGGTGAGGTGGCCGTCGTCCAGCCTCACCTGCCCCTCCCCCATGATCCGTACGATCATGTCGCCCTCCTCAGGCGTGGGTCACTGCTTGTCGAAGCGGGGTGTGTCCTGCTGCTGCGACTGGGAGGACTCTCCCGTGCCGCCCTCGATCGCCTGCTGCGGCGAGGACCCGCCGGCCAGCTCCGCCTTCATCCGCTGCAGTTCCAGCTCTACATCCGTACCACCGGAGAGCCGGTCCAGCTCGGCCTGGATGTCGTCCTTGGCCATGCCGGACTGGTCGTCGAGGGCACCGGAGGCGAGGAGTTCGTCGATGGCGCCGGCGCGCGCCTGGAGCTGCGCGGTCTTGTCCTCGGCACGCTGGATGGCAAGGCCCACGTCGCCCATCTCCTCGGAGATGCCGGAGAATGCCTCCCCGATCCGGGTCTGCGCCTGGGCCGCCGTGTACGTCGCCTTGATCGTCTCCTTCTTCGTACGGAAGGCGTCGACCTTGGCCTGGAGCCGCTGGGCCGCGAGGGTGAGCTTCTCCTCCTCGCCCTGGAGGGTCTGGTGCTGCGTCTCCAGGTCGGTGACCTGCTGCTGGAGGGCGGCTCGGCGGGACAGGGCCTCGCGGGCCAGGTCCTCACGGCCGAGGGCGAGCGCCTTGCGGCCCTGGTCCTCCAGCTTGGAGGACTGGTTCTGGAGCTGGTTGAGCTGCAGTTCCAGGCGCTTGCGGGAGGTCGCCACGTCGGCGACGCCACGGCGCACCTTCTGCAGCAGCTCCAGCTGCTTCTGGTACGAGTAATCGAGGGTCTCGCGCGGGTCCTCGGCCCGGTCAAGGGCCTTGTTCGCCTTCGCGCGGAAGATCATCCCCATACGCTTCATGACACCGCTCATGGGCTTCGCGCGCCCCCTTCTGACGGACTCCAGCTCCAGGTACTGCAACAGAACCCACAGTACGGGCCCTGCATCCATTACCGCACTGTTCGGGGACGGATGCGCTCATCCCCAAGGACGACTGCGTACGGCACCGCTCCGGCGTAAGGAGTAGGTGGCACTCGGGGTCGGCCCGGGCACAACGTCCCCTCTGTCCCACTACAGACGTACGGTGTTGCCGGATCGTTCCCCACTCGCACCACGTCCATGCCCGCGAACCCCGTACCCTTGGGTTTTGTGTTCCGTAGCCGTGCCAAGGAAGAGAAGGCCCCCGCCGACAAGGCGCAGGTGACCGACTCCAAGCAGCCCCGTGACCCGCAGGCCCCCAAGGGTCGCCCCACGCCCAAGCGCAATGAGGCCCAGACCCAGCGCCGCAGCGTCGCCAACACGCCGACGACGCGCAAGGAGGCGGCCAAGCGGCAGCGCGACGACCGCCGCGCCGCGATGGAGCGGCAGCGCCAGGCGCTGGCCAGCGGCGACGAGCGTTATCTGCCCGCCCGCGACAAGGGGCCGGTGCGCCGCTTCGCGCGTGATTTCGTGGACTCGCGGTTCTGCATCGCCGAGTTCTTCCTGCCGCTGGCGGTGGTCATCCTCGTCCTCAGCATGGTGCGGGTCGGCTCGCTCCAGAACATCGCGCTGCTGCTGTGGCTGGTCGTGATCGTGCTGATCGTGCTCGACTCGGTCGGCATCGCGTTCCGTCTGAAGAAGCAGCTCACCACCCGCTTCCCGGACCAGCCCAAGAAGGGCGCGGTCCCCTACGCGCTGATGCGCACCCTCCAGATGCGTCGACTCCGGCTGCCGAAGCCGCAGGTCAAGCGCGGAGAGCGGCCCTGAGCACGACGTCTTTCTCCGGGGGCGCGGCGGACGCCTGGCTGAACAAGCTGGGCGCCCTGCGTGATGTCGTACGACAGGAGCTGGTGGCCCGGCAGCTCGACGAGCAGATAGCCGGACGCTTCCCGGTGGGGCAGCGGCTGCGGGTCCTCGACGTCGGGATGGGCCAGGGCACGCAGGCGCTGCGGCTGGCCCGTGCCGGGCATCAGGTGACCGGGCTCGAACAGGACGCGACGATGCTGGCCGTGGCCCGTGAGGCGCTGGCCGCCGAGCCCGAGGGCATCCGCGGCCGGGTCCGCCTCATCGAGGGCGACGGCCGGGAGACAGGCGTCCACTTCCTGCCGGGCAGCTTCGACGTGGTGCTGTGCCACGGCGTCCTGATGTACGTCGAGGAGCCGGACGCGCTGCTGGCGGGTCTGGCCCGGATGCTGGCGCCCGGCGGGCTGCTCTCGCTGCTCGTCCGCAACGCCGACGCGCTGGCGATGCGTCCCGGGCTGTCCGGGGACTGGGGGACGACGCTGACCGCGTTCGACACGACCGCCTACACCAACCGGCTCGGGCTGGAGGTCCGTGCCGACCGGCTCGCCACGCTGACGGCGGCGCTCGCCGGGATCGGGGCGCCGCTGCACGCCTGGTACGGAGTGCGGGTCTTCACGGACACGGCGGCGGACGGGGCGGCCGTTCCACCGGACGTGGAGACGCTGCTGGCCTGCGAGGAGCGGGCCGGGCGGACCGATCCCTACCGTCGGGTGGCGGCACTGCTGCATCTGTGCGGAGTGCGTGGCTGACCGACCCGTTCGGGTGCGTATCGCGGGTCGGCCCGCAAGCCGAAAAGGGACACTTCGGGCATGGCCGATTCCCGTGGCGCCGCCCGCACACCCACCCGTGCCCGTACTCCCCGCATCGTCGCGCTCCTGACCGCTCTCGTCCTGCCGGCCGCGCTGCTCGCCGGCTGCACCGGCGACTCCGCCTCCGCCACGAAGGACGGCATCACCACTCAGGCGCAGGCTCAGGCACCGCGCGTGAGGGACGACCTCCAGGACGACTACCTGAAGGTGATCAGGGACGTCCTGCCGTCGGTGGTGCAGATCCAGGCGTCCAAGGATCTCGGGTCGGGTGTCGTGTACGACGACAAGGGGCACATCGTCACCAACGCGCACGTGATCGGGGACGAGAAGACGTTCAAGGTCACCGTCGCCAATGACAAGGACGAGCTGACGGCGACGCTTGTCTATGCCTACCCGGAACAGGACCTGGCGGTCGTCGAGCTGGACAAGGTGCCCGCCGGCCTGAAGCCCGCCGCGTTCGGGGACTCGACGAAGGTCGAGGTCGGCCAGATCGTCCTGGCGATGGGGTCACCGCTCGGCCTGTCGTCCAGCGTGACGCAGGGAATCGTGTCCGCGATCGGACGCACCGTCAGCGAGGGCGACGGCGAGGGCGGTCCGGGGGCGACGATCGCGAACATGGTGCAGACGTCGGCGGCGATCAACCCCGGCAACAGCGGCGGGGCGCTGGTGAACCTGGACGGCGAGGTCATCGGCATCCCCACGCTCGCGGCCGTCTCCCAGGACCTCGGCGGGGGCGCGGCGCCCGGCATCGGCTTCGCGATCCCCGCCTCCACGGTGAAGACGATCGCGGACCAGATCGTCAGGTCCGGCAGGGTCACCGAGTCGGGCCGGGCCGCGATCGGGGTCACGGGCCGCACGGTCGTCAACGACAACTACCAGCCCGTGGGCGTCGCCGTGGCCGGCGTGACGAGCGGGGGCGCGGCCGACAGGGCGGGCATCCGGGCCGGTGACGTCATCACCGGGGTCGGCGACGAGGAGATCACCACGATCACCTCGCTCGCCGAGGCGCTCGCCGGCCTGAAGCCGGGCGACCGGACGAAGGTGACCTTCGTGCGGGGCAACCGGGAGGAGACGGTCGAGGTGACGCTGGGCGAGCAGTAGGCCTCGGGCGCGTGCGGCGGGCCCGTGCGGGACTGGCGAGTGTGGCGAGTGTGGCGAGTGTGGGACGAGAGCCTTCGAGCGCCCCGCGCGGGGGCAAAAGCCTTGGGGCGGACGGGACTGCCGCACCGACCGGGCGGGTTGCCGGGGTGCTGCCCCGGCAACCCCGACCGGCCTACTCCGGATCGGCGTGCAGACTCATCGGTCCGTAGATCTGCGTGCTGTCCTCGAAGAGGAACACCTGGTCGGCGCCACCCTCCACGAGGTCCTTCCACACCTCTCCGATCCAGGACTCGGCGTCCCCCTGCGTGGTGAACTCCTCGGGCTGCACCGCGGGTTGGACCTCTGTCCCGTCGGACTTCTCGAACCGCCACGTCCATGCCGCCATGTACGCCTCCAAGATGTGAGCACACTGCACAGCGGAAGCCGGACAAGATCCGGCTCCAGCCCGAAGCCTAGCCGGACGCGCAGGACCTGCGGGGACACGGAAAAATCAATGTCGTGGAACTGACTCTGCTCGGCACCGGCGCCCCCGAGGGGCTGCCCCGCCCCGACTGTCCCTGCGCGTCCTGCGCGACCGCGCTCGGCGAGAACGCGCGGGCGGCGACCGCGCTGCTCGTGGACGGCACCCTCCTTCTCGACCTCACACCCGGCGCCGCGTTCGCGGCCGCCCGCGCCGGGCACTCACTGGGCGGCGTGCGGCAGGTGCTGCTCTCGCACCCGCACGACGGGCCCCCCGTCGAGGTGCCGGCCGGACTGCCACAGCCCGGCCGGGTGCCCGACGGGCGGGAGTTGGCGCTGCTGACCGGGCACCGGGTGCGGGCGGTGGCGATGGACGCGCCCGGCACGGGGTACGCGGTGACCGGGCCGGACGGACAGCGGCTGCTGTACCTGCCGCCGGGCACGGCACCCGCCGGGCTCGACGCGCAGACGGACGCGTACGACATGGTGCTCGCCGACGTCGTGGGACGCCCCGACGCCCTGGCGAAGCTGCGTGCGGCCGGCGCGGTCGGCCCGACGACGGACGTGATCGCCGTGCATCTCGACCACGAGGTGCCGCCGGGGCCCGAGCTGCGGCGCCGGCTCGCGGCGGCCGGCGCCCGGGCTGTACCGGACGGCACCACCCTCGACGTGGGCGTCTACGAAGACGTACCGGACGTGCCGCGCCGCACCCTGGTCCTCGGCGGCGCGCGTTCCGGCAAGTCCGTCGAGGCCGAGCGGCGCCTGGAGTCCTTCCCCGACGTCCTGTACGTCGCGACGGGCGGCACCCGCGACGGGGACGCCGAGTGGGCGTCCCGGGTCAGCGTCCACCGCGACCGGCGCCCCGCCTCCTGGCGCACCACCGAGACCTGCGACCTCGTCCCCCTGCTCGCCGAGGACGGCCCGCCGCTGCTCGTCGACTGTCTGTCGCTGTGGCTGACGGACGCGATGGACTCCGTGAACGCCTGGGACGACGCGGACTGGGCCGACGACGGCGAACGGGAGCTGCGCGCCCGCGTGGAGGAACTCGTCGACGCGGTCCGCCGTACCCGCCGCACCGTGGTCGCGGTCTCCAACGAGGTCGGCTCAGGCATCGTCCCGGCCACCGCGTCCGGACGCCGCTACCGCGACGAACTGGGCCGTCTGAACACGGCGTTCGCCGGTGAGTGCGAGCACGTGCTGCTGGTCGTGGCGGGACAGTCCCTCACGCTGCGCGGCTGACCGCGGACCACGGCTCAGTCCGGTCTGCGGGCGATGACGCGGTAGGCGTTGGAGAAGCGGGTGCGGCGCAGGACGGGGGCCAGGGCGTGGTCCACGGCGGACGACACGGCGAGTACCGGGACCGCCGTCCTGGTCAGCAACCGGTGCAGCCGGTGCCGGAGCGGGCTCGGCGGAGAGGGACGCCACGGGACGTCCGGGTCGGGCAGGGCGTGGCCGAGGGCCAGCGCGAGGGCGCCGGAGAGGTCGTGGGGGGCGTGGGGTTCACGGGAGTCCGTGGCGACGATCTCGCAGTCCAGCGTCTCCAGTTCGTCGATCAGGTTGGGCAGGGGCATCAGGTGGAGGTGGCGCGGCTGGCCGTGCGCCACCCACCACTTGCCGAGCAGCGTGCCGAACGCGCTCTCGGGGTCCGGGACTTCGACGAGCAGGTGGCCGCCGGGCCGCAGCACCGTCATGGCGGCCCGCAGTTCCGCGCGCGGGTCGGCGGTGTGCTCCAGGTGGTGGAACATGCTGACGACGTCGTAGCGGGCGCGCAGCCGCTCGGCGACGCGGCGGTCGGTGAGCCGGCCGCGGTGCGCCTCCTCCACCCGGCCGGCTGTCCGCGCCTTCTCCACGCGCCGTGAGGGGTCGAGTCCGTCGAAGGCCGTGTACGGGTGGATCTCCTTGGCCGCGGCCGGGAAGTGCCCGTGCCCGGTGCCGACGTCGAGCCAGCTCTCCGGTTCGGCGTGCGGCAGCAGTGCGCGGGCGGCGAGCCGGTGGCGGCCCCGGCGGCCCCGTACGGCGAGCTGCCGCAGCACGAGACGCTCCTGGGCGTCGTCCTCGAAGTCCCGCTGGTAGAAAGCCAGTCCCTCCGCCGTGAGCCGGGGGTTCTGGAAGGCGTGGGCGCAGTCCCCGCACTCGTCGACGACGAACGTGCCGGGCTTGCACTGCATGAGGTCCGACGTCCGCAGCCGGGTGCGCAGCCGCCGGGAACCGCACCACGGGCAGTCCTGGCGGCGTGGTTCGTGGAAGCGGTCGGTGCCCCGGGCGAGTTCGGCCGCGTAGACGGCGCGGCGCTCGGCGATCGACTGCGGCGTACGGGGCATGGGCGCCTCCTGGGGCGGCGGGACGACGGGGGCGGCGGGACAGCGGGGCGAGGTGGCGGGAGATGGCGGCGCACCGGGACGGACCGGGCACCCGAGGTGTACGACAATCCGATACAAAAGGTACGTAGCGCTTGGCGCTCCGTGGCGCAACGACGTGGCGCAGCCGTGTTCGACCGGTGCCGGTACTGTTCGGCGAATGAGCTCGCTTAATCTCGACGACTTCACCGATCTGATCGAGCGCCCCGACGGCGGTGTGCGGCGTGACGCCGAGGCGCGCCGGGAACGCCAGATCGTGCCGCCCGGAGCACTGGGCCGCCTCGACGACCTGGGTGAGTGGCTGGCGGCGGCACAGTCCGCGGTACCGGTGCGGCCGATCGAGCAGCCGCGCGTGGTGCTGTTCGCGGGCGACCACGGAATCGCCGCGCTGCACGTGTCGGCGCGGCCCGCGGGCACCGCCGACCGGCTGGTGCGGGCCGTCCTGGAGGGCGCCACACCGGCGGCCGTGCTGGCCCGGCGGCTCGGCGTGCCGCTGCGCGTCGTCGACATGTCGCTGGACTGCGACCCGGACGGACTGCCGGGCGAGGTCGTGCGGCACCGGGTGCGGCGGGGTTCGGGACGGATCGACATCGAGGACGCGATCACCCTGGAGGAGGCGGAGACGGCCTTCCGCGCGGGCGTCGCCGTCGCCGACGAGGAGGCGGACTCCGGTACGGACCTGGTGGTCCTCGGCGACATCAGCGTCGGCGGGACCACGGCCGCGGCCGTGCTCGTCGCCGCGCTGTGCGGGACCGACGCGTCCGTCGTCACCGGGCGGGGCGGTCAGGCCATCGACGACCTCGCGTGGATGCGCAAGTGCGCGGCCGTGCGGGACTCCCTGCGGCGGGCCCGGCCCGTGCTCGGGGACCAGTTGCAGCTGCTCGCGACGGTCGGGGGCGCCGATCTCGCGGCGATGACCGGATTCCTGCTGCAGAGCGCGGTGCGCAAGCTGCCCGTGATCCTCGACGGGGTCGTGTCGGCCGCGTGCGCCCTCGTCGCGCAGCGGGTCGCCTTCCGGGCGCCGGACTGGTGGCTGGCCGGGCAGAACAGCGGGGAGCCGGCCCAGGCGAAGGCGCTGGACCGGATGGCTCTCGTACCGCTCCTCGACCACGGGGTGATCGTGGGCGAGGGCGCGGGTGCGCTGCTGGCCCTTCCCCTGGTGCAGGCGGCGGCCGCGCTGTCGGCGGAGCTGCCGGAGGCGCCGGCGCCTGAGACGGAGCCCGAGCCGGAGACGGACGCGCCGGCCTCGGAGGCGCCGGGCACCGAGTCGGAGGCGGAGCTCCCCGAGTAGACGGTTCCGTCGGGGCGGGCCCGCTCGGGTCGATCACCTCGGGGCCGGGGTCCGGCGGGTCGGGTTCCTTCGGGATGGCCCCGCCGGGGCGGGCCTCGCGCCGTTGCACGTCAGGGCTGCTTCCGCCCCGCCGCCCCTGCCCGTCCCGTACCCGGGGCTCCGCCCCGGCCCCCGCTCCTCGAACGCCGGAGGGGCTGATCTTCCGCTCCTGGGGCGGGGGCCGGGGGCGGCAGCCCGCGGGACAAGGGACGCGCAGGGGCGGCGGGGCGGGAAAAGTTGTGGGATTCCTTCCCACCAGGAGTGGGGGGAACCACCCGACACCTCACTCCCTCGCACGCACGACCTCAGCCCATATCATCACCCTTCATGGGAGATGCCCGAATTGCCGCCGTGCAGGAGCGGGCGTCGGCCCGCCAGGCCGACGGGGACCGGCGGTCTGCGCCCGCCTCACGGCGGGCCGCCGTCGCCGTCTGGTATCTGCGAGCCGTCACGTTCATCAACTTCCTGAGCGCCGCGTGGGTGTCGCTCGGACAGGACGTACGACGCCACAACACCGAGAACTTCTTCACGCCGTACCTGCTGACGGCGGGCTTCGCGTCCGGCGTGTTCACGATGTTCCTGGCCATCACGATGCGCCGGCGCAAGCGGGCCGCGTGGATCCTCAACCTCGTGCTCGGCGGCCTGTTCCTGCTGCTGTTCGCCGTCGCGATGGCGTTCCCGGAGATCCGCCGGTACGCGCAGAACTGGGTCTCGCTCACCCTGACGGCGACCTTCGTGGGCTCGCTCGTCGTAGGCCGCCGGGAGTTCTACGCCAAGGGCGACCGGTCGAACCCGAAGCTGGCCGCTGCCGTCGCGGTGGGCGGGCTGCTGGTGGCGTCGCTGCTCGCCACACTGCTGGTCACGGTCACCAACCAGGCGCACGACGCGTACCGTTCGACGTTCCTGGACCGCTGGCGCTACGGCACGCTGCGCCTGGTGTCGGTCGCCGCGGACGACTCCCAACACCCCGGCATCACGATCCCCAACTGGGTCAACGTCACCATCAACGTGCTCAGCACGCTGCTCCTCCTCGCCGTCCTCTACGCGGCCTTCCGCTCGCGCCGCGCGGTCGACCCGATCACCGAGGACGACGAGAAGCGGCTGCGCGCGCTGCTCGACCGGAACGGCGACCGGGACTCCCTGGGCTACTTCGCGCTGCGCCGGGAGAAGAGCGTGGTGTGGTCGCCGACCGGCAAGGCCGCGGTGGCGTACCGCGTGGTGGGCGGCGTCTCGCTGGCCTCGGGTGATCCGCTCGGCGATCCCGAGGCCTGGCCCGGTGCCATCGAGCCCTGGCTCGCCGAGGCCCGTGCGCACGGCTGGATCCCGGCGGTGATGGGGGCGAGCGAGGAGGCGGGCACGATCTACTCGCGGCACGGCCTCGACGCGCTGGAGCTCGGCGACGAGGCCATCGTGGAGACCGCCGAGTTCACCCTGGAAGGCCGCGCCATGCGGACCGTGCGCCAGGCCTACAACCGGGTGAAGCGGGCCGGCTACCAGGTCCGCATCCGGCGCCACGAGGACATTCCCGCCGACGAGATGGCCCACCTCCTGCGGCGCGCCGACGACTGGCGGGACGGGGCGACCGAGCGCGGTTTCAGCATGGCGCTCGGCCGGCTCGGCGACCCGGACGACGGACGGTGCGTGATGCTCGAATGCACGGACGCCGACGGCGCGTTGCGGGCGGTGCTGTCCTTCGTGCCGTGGGGCCCGCACGGACTCTCCCTCGATCTGATGCGACGCGACCGCGAGTCCGAGAACGGGCTGATGGAGTTCATGGTGATCGAACTCCTGCGACGCGCCCGGGAGATCGGGATCAGCCAGGTCTCGCTCAACTTCGCCATGTTCCGGTCGGTCTTCGAGCGCGGCGCACGGCTGGGCGCGGGACCGGTGCTGCGGCTGTGGCGCTCGCTGCTCAGCTTCTTCTCCCGCTGGTGGCAGATCGAGTCGCTGTACCGCGCCAACGCGAAGTACCGGCCCATCTGGGAGCCGAGGTTCCTGCTGTTCGAGAAGAGCGCGGACCTGCTGCGCATCGGTGTCGCGTCCGCGCGCGCCGAGGGGTTCCTGGAGGCGCCGGGGCTGCCGAAGTGGCTTCATCGCCGGCACCTGGAGTCGCACCGGCGGGGGGCGATGTGAGCGATGCCGCGGGGGCTGCCGGATGAACCGGCCCGCCCGCTGGGCCCGTGCGGAATGGGGGGCGCTGTACGACACGGTGCGCCGGGCCCTCGCGGCGAGGCAGTGGCGGGCGGCCCCCATGACGATGGCGGCGGTCTGCCTGACGGCGGCCTTCCAGTTCGCCCAGAACCGGTCCTGGGGCTACCGGTTCGTGCAGAACGTCGGTGCCGTGCGGGTCGAGGACCCGCTGTGGCTCGCCCTGCTGCGCACCCCGCTGTCCCTCTTCGTCCCGGCGCTGGACCTGCCGGTGTGGGGTGCGCTCGTGCAGATCCTGCTGGTGTTCGGGATCGCCGAGATCTGTCTGGGCCGGTGGCGCACGCCGGCCGTCGCGTACCTCGCCACACTGGCCGGGACGCTCTACGCGCGGGTGGGCGTCGCGCTGGGTCCGCAGAGTGCGCTGGGGCTGCCCGGTGCGGACGCCCGGGTCGTCGACGCCGGGCCGTCGGCGGCGGTGGTGGGCCTGGCCGTGTTCCTCGGCTGGCGCTACAGGGCGTATGTGACGGCGACGGTGGTGACCGGCGCGATGGTGGTCGAGGTACTGCTCAAGGAGAACCTCGCCGGCAGGGAACACCTCGCGGCCATCGCCGCGGTGCTGGTCGTGTGCGGGGTCTGCGAGGCACGTCAGTGGCGGCCGGGCAGGGAACGGGCGGGTTCGGGATCGGGATCGGGTTTGCCGCCGATCCAGTCCTGAAGCCTGCGGCTGGGGCCGAGCCAGCGGCGGTCGTGGTGGTAGGCGCGCAGGCTCGATCTGGCGCGGGCGCGCGGCCGTTTGCGGTAGAAGCGCTTGGCCCACGGCGAGCCGGGGCGGGCCAGCCGGATCGCCCCGACCAGGGCGACGAACGGGACGATCACGCCGAAGATCGCGGTGCGGGCCTTGCCCTTGCTGAGGGCGAGCAGGGCGAAGAGGAAGTTCAGGGCGACGGTGGCGATGACACTGCCGCGGTCCTGGAGTTCCTGTTCGGTGAGGTCGTTGACGCCGAACGGCGAGAAGCCGCTGAGCACAAGGCCGACGAGGGCGGCCGTGACCACCACGACCTCGACGCTCTTGCGGCCCTCCTCCGTCCAGTAGACGTCGTGGAGGTGCAGGATGAGCGCGAACTCGTCGAGCACCAGGCCCGCGCCGATCCCGAACACCACGGCGCAGGCGCAGGCGCCGAACCCGTACCGGCTGCTGGCCACCGCGCCGAAGCCGCCGATCACCGTCAGCACGACGCCCGGCACCACGTGATGGATGTGCAGGTTCCCGGCCTTGACGTTGCGAAAGGGACCCTTGCCCGCGCGGATGAGCCGGACGATGACGCGGGTGATCACGAAGGTCAGGACGAACGAGGCCAGCGCCAGCAGCAGGGGCAGCTTCCCCGGCTCGACGAAATTCCGGTACAACCAGTGACCCATATGCGCACTTTACTGGCATAGAGGGGGACTTGTTCGCGACGACCGCCTCGGCCGACGTGCTTTTCGGCCGCGATCCCCGGCCTGCCCCGGGGCCGTGCGCGAGGTCTCCGGCCGCCTCCTCCGCTGCCGGAGCGCCCGGGTACTCTGCGCCGGTGTCCACGACCGCGCCCAAGTCCTCCCTCTCCGACGGCCTCCGCTTCGCCTTCGGCACGCTCACCGTGCTCCCCGTGAAGGTGACCCGCTGGGACCGTGACGCCGCCCGGGACGGGATGCTGTGCGCGCCTCTGGCCGGCCTGGTGGTCGGGGCGGGCGCCGCCCTGCTCGGCGTGGCCCTGCTGGCCATGGGCGCGGGGCCGCTGCTCGCCGCCGTGGCGAGTGCCGCCGTACCGGCCGCGCTGACCCGCGGCCTGCACCTCGACGGCCTCGCCGACACCGCGGACGGGCTCGGCAGCGGCAAGCCCGCCGAGGACGCACTGCGGATCATGAAGCAGTCGGACATCGGCCCGTTCGGCGTGATCACCCTGCTGTTCGTGCTGCTCGCCCAGGTGGCCGCGCTCTTCCAGGCCTACGACGCCTCGTGGGCCCGGGGCGTGCTCGCGGCGGTCGTCTCCGCGGTGGCGGCCCGGCTCGCGCTCACGCTGGCCGCCCGCACGGGCGTGCCGCCGGCCCGTCCCGAGGGTCTGGGCGCGGCGGTCGCGGGCACCGTGCCGGTGCGCGGCGCCCTGCTCGTGACAGCGGTGGTCGTCGCCACGGCGGCGGGCGCGGGCACGCTGCTGGGGACGTACGACCCGGTGCGCGCCGCGGTGGCGGTGGCCGCCGCCTGCGCGACGGCCGAACTGCTGCTGCGGCACTGCACGCGCCGCTTCGGCGGCATCACCGGTGACGTGTTCGGCGGGCTCGCCGAGACGGCGGCGACGACCGCGCTCGTCGTCGTGTCGCTGGGCTGACACCACGCCCAGGCCGGCCCGGCCCACGGCTCGGATCGCCGTTCCGTCACCACTGTCACCACGGTGGAACGAACCCCGGAGAACGGCTCCTGCGCCCCGTCACCCCCCACTAGTCTGAGCCGCCGAACAGACACGGATCGTGATCGGGGGACGTCTGTGCCGAAGACTCGGCGTTTCATGGCCTGGTTCATCGACTTCGCACTGGTGCTCGCGGCTGCGTCCGCGCTGGCCGTGCTCACCTTCCACCGGATCTCGGCACTCGTGACGGACGTGCCGGACCTGGCGACACGGGGCGGCTGGGACATCCTCACCTCGCGCGGCGACGTCCTCGACGCCTCCGAGGGCTTCGGGCTGTCCCTGTGGCGCAAGGTGGTCCGGGACGTGGAGCAGGCCTTCGGACTGCTGGTGATCGCCACCTTCCTGTACCAGTGGGCGGCGCTCGCCCTGACCGGACGGACGCTCGGCAAGGCGCTGCTCGGGCTGAAGGTGGCTCCGAGCCGGCCGCGCCGGGCGGCGCTGCGGGCCGCCGTCACGACGACGGCCGACGTCGCCGTGTACGCGCTGGCCTGTGTCCTGCTGGTCGAGGGCGCGTTCGTGCTCTCGGTGCTGGTCTGGGCCGTCGCCGTCGCCGTCTTCCTGATCAACGCGCTGCCCGTGCTGACGCCGGCCGGCCGGTCCCTGGCCGACCGCGTGGCCGGGACGGCGGTCACGGGTCTGGGGCTCGGCACGGCCGCCGCCGTCCCCGCACCGCCGCCCGCCCCCACTTATCACTGAGCGGCTGGACCGGAAGGCGCCCCGGCCATCCGCCGGCGGACGGCGGGGCGGGCTCCAGGCCGTACGGCAGGGCGCCCCACGGGTGGGCACCGGTCCCGGTGACCAGCCATGCGGCGGGGCGGACGCGGGGGTGCTCGTAGTACGGCACCAGCAGGGTGCCCTGGATGTTCATCGGTGCGCGGTCGCCCTTCCCAGCAGACTGCAGACGAGCCCGGCCTGTACCGCGGCCGCCGCGCCGTACACGGCCGCCGCCACCCAGTGCGGGCCGCCCGGGTGCGTGACGAGCCAGGCCGTCCGGGCGAGCGCCGCCGCGCAGCAGACCGACGCCGCGCCGACGACTGCGCGGAGCGACTGGAGCAGCAGCCCCGTCCAGAGGACCACGCCCAGCAGGAGCAGTGCGGCCAGGCGTACCCCGCCGAGGCCCCGCCCGTGCGGCCACACGGCGGAGACGGCGAGGGCGAGGCCGAGCAGCACGGCCAGGTAGCCCGCCAGGCACACGGCCAGCGTGCGTGCCGTGCTGCGCCGGAATGCCCTCGGCGTGCTGCTGGAGCGCAGTCCCGCGAGGCTCCCGCTGCGGAAGCGGTGCAGCAGCCATTCGGCGGGCCCCATGCTGAGGGTGAGCGCCACGGCGGCGGGTGCCGCGACCGCGCTGCGGCCGCCTGCGAGGACGTCCCCGAGCGCCGCGTACAGCACGAGGACCCCGCTGCCCAGGCCGAACAGGGCGTACGGCACGGAGCCGGCCAGTCCGGGTGCCGCGGTGCGCGTTCGGAGCGGCGCCGCGCCGAACGCCCCGAAGGGCAGCAGCGCGACGAGGCCCGCCTTCCATGTGCCGCCGCCCGACTCCTTGACGGCGGGGGCGACTTCGCGCAGCGCGAGCGCCATCACGGCGGCCAGGGAGCCCAGCAGCAGAAGGGTTCCGACGGGCCCGGGCACCGGGTGCGCCAGGTCCAGGAGCGCGCCCGCCGTCATCGGCAGCAGGGCGATCAGCAGAGCGCGTTCTCGGCCGGTCACCAGCAGGACGGTGGCCGCGCCCAGATAGCAGGACTGCCCGGTGGCGAAGACCGCCACGGCCGGGTGGGCGGTGCCCGCCACCGCCACGGCGACCAGGGCGGCGAGCAGCGCACCCGCCGGCGCGCCGAGGAGGAGACTGCGGCGGGCGGCGGACCGGTCGCCGAGACCCAGCCAGGAGTACGCCCGGTGGGCCAGTCCCTGATTCCAGGTCCAGCCGCACAATGCGCCGGCGAGCAGCGGGACGGTCCCGGCGGGGAGCCCGAACGCGTCCTTCGGGCCGGCCAGGAGGGGCGCCCCGAGGACACAGGCGAGTGCCGGGAGGGCGAACACGACACCCCGCAGCAGACAGCCCAGCAGGCCGACGGCCCACGGGTCGCGGACGGGAGCGGCCGGCTCCGGGTAGTGGCGGTCGACACGCGCGTACAACTGCTCGGCGAGGGCGAAGGAGTTCTCCACGCCGTAGTGCTCACGGATCCGGCCGTCCGACATGCCGTCGGACTCGAGCAGGGCCGCCACCTCGTCCGGGTGCACGGCGGACGCGATGAACTCCTCCAGCCGTTCGGCGAGTTCCTCGACCGGATCGGGTCCTGCCCAGCTCGGCGAGCGGCGCTGCCGGGGCAGGGACAGGATCTCCTCGTGGGTGCCGGGCGGCACCCGCAGCGATTCGCTCACCAGCCGGTCCCGTCCGTGGCGACAGTCTGGTACCAGGGGTCGCGCAGTTCGACGGTCCAGTCGGCGACGGTCTCGACGGCGGGCTCGTACACCTCTGGCTGTCCGGCGAGTTCCTGGTAGATCGTCCGGAAGGCGTCCACGGAGCGGCGCAGCGTGAACCGGTCGATCACCCGGCTGCGGGACAACTCGCCCAGCTCCCGACGCCGTTCGTCGTCGCGCAACAGGGTGAGGGCCGCAGCGGCCATCTTCTCGGGTTCGCGCGGCGGGACCACGAGACCCGTGTCGCCGACCGCCTCGCGCACTCCGCCGACGTCCGTCGACACCGTCGTACGGCCGCAGGACATCGCCTCGATGATCGAGAAGGGGAAGCCCTCGGAGATGGAGGAGAGCATCACTACGTGACCCGCCGCGTACGCCCGCCACACCTCGCTGACGCGGCCCTCGAAGGTCAGCCCGTCCGTCGCGCCCAGCTCGGCGCCGAGCTTCTCCAGGCGGGTGCGGTAGGCCTCCCCGCCGGGCGGGACCGGGCCGAACAGCCTGAGCCGGGTCTCCGGAAGCTCGGCGCGCACCATGGCGTACGCCCGCAGCAGGGTCTCCAGGTCCTTGATGGGGTCGACGCGGCCGCACCAGGTGAGGGTGGGGACGTCGGGTTCCGGTCCGGCGTGCGGGAAGGCCTGCGGGTCGACGCCGTTGTAGACCGTGCGGATCCGGTCGGAGTCGGCGCCGCCGCGCTCCTCCCAGCGCCGGTTGTACTGGTTGCACGGGGTGATCAGGTCGGCGGCCCGGTAGCCCAGCGAGTTCAGCTCGCGGTAGAAGGCGAGCATGAACGCCTTGACGGGCCAGCGCTGTTCGTCGCCGCGACAGCCGAGGTAGCGCTCGCGCAGATAGATGCCGTGCTCGGTGAGCAGGAACGGGACGCCGTCGAGGTGGTGCGCGGCCAGCGCGGGCAGGGTGGCGAGACCACTGCTGACGGCGTGTGCCACACAGTCCTCGGGGATGCGGACGCCGAGCGGGCGCAGCGCGTGTTCCAGCAGGTCCGTCGCGGTCAGCGCGTCGTGGACGGTGGGCCGGGCCTCGGCCGTCGGCAGGTGCGGCAGGGTCCAGATCCACATCAGCGAGCGCAGCGCGTCCTCGGTGCGCAGGGCCGCCGACAGGCCTCCCGCGCGGGCGAGTTCGGCCAGTTCGTACAGTGCCGCGCCGAAGTCCTCGGACGTGTCCGGGTCGAGGACGGCGAGCAGCAGACGCTCGTAGGCCTCGGTGAAACGGCGCCGGGACCGGCCGCGTGGCGCCCGCGCCCGCCCCGGCCGCGGGCCCCAGGTCGGGACGGATGTGTGCCGGTAGACATTGGGCGGCAGCTCCCAGGTCACGGGTTCGCGGCCACTGCCGGTGAGCGAGACGATGTGGAAGTCGACCTCGGGCATGCCCTTCACGAGCTGGTCGCACCAGGTGCTGACGCCGCCGTGGACATGTGGATAGGTGCCTTCGGTGAGCATGGTGACATGACGGCCGTTGCGCATCATGCGTGTTCCCCCCTGTGCCTGTTCGTTCTGGGGGAACCGTCGCCCCCAGACCCCCTGATCCCTGCTCGGAGCGCACCCCGGCCGCTGCGGGCCGGGGTGCGCGTCGTGCGGGTGACTGCCGTCCTACGCGGAGGGCAGGGTGAGCTTGAGAGCGGACTGCAGCAGCTCCGGCGTGGTCCAGGCCGAGCGCTTGCCCCCGTACGGCGTCCCGAACGCGGTGGTGCCGATGAGGAGCTGCTTCCTGGTCCCCTCGGGAGCCGTCACCGGGATCTGCGTCCCGGACGGGGCGGTGACGGTGACGGTCGTGCCGATCCGGTAGGCGGTGACGCGGCCGTTCGCGACCGCGGTCTGCCAGGCCGCCCGGCGCTGGAGCTCGGTGCCGACGGCGCTCTGGCGGGGGTTCTCCAGCGGGGAGTTGTCGGCGTAGATCGCCTTGTAGCCGTCGAGGACCTTGTCCAGGACCGGGTACAGGATCCGGCCCTCGGCCAGGTTGGACTGGTGGACGTAGTGCGGGCGCGGGTCGTTGCCGATGGCGTGCCCGAGCGCGATGCGGGCCTCCTGCGGGACGATGTACGAGGCGTAGCCGGTGGCGGTGTCGAGCGGTGCCGGCAGACAGGTGGACGTGGCGTTGTTCTCGCAGATGCCGCTGCCGCCGTCGGCCTTGGACGTGTAGATCCAGTTGTACTCGTCGGCCATCTCGGCCGCCGTGCCGACGTTGTAGTACACGTTCATCGGGTAGCGGGGCACGGTCAGCGCGTTGCCGACCGCGCGCTGCGCGGGCTCGCGGGAGTTGTCGGACCCGGTCCACTTGATGCCGTTGTCGGCGAGGGCGCCGGCGAGGTTCGGGTTGTCGGCCGGCTGCTGGGGCAGTGTCTTCAGGCCCGAGTGCTCACCGGTGACCAGTTCGGTGCGGTCGACGGGAAGTCCCTTGCCGACCGCCCAGTTGTAGTTGTTGCGGATCTCCGCCGAGATGTCGGAGCGGCTCATGTACTGGATCGAGCCGTTCGCGTTCTTGGCGCAGGTCCACGGCACGGTCGTGGTGTCCTGGACGCAGCCGAGGAACTTGTGGGTGTAAGTGTGGTTCACCCAGCGGTACTTGGCCTTGTCGGCGAGCAGTTTCGCCGCGAGCGGGTCGATCCCGCCGTTCTCGGTCCTCCACTCCTCGCCGGAGCCCGCGTTGAACACCATGTCGAGCGTGAAGCCGCTGCTCTGCTGCCACTGGGCGGCGTAGGCGGCGTCGTCCGCGGTCATCCGGATGGGCGCGGTCTCCTCGCCGCCGCCCACGCAGTCGATGTCGCCCGGGGTGCAGTTCCGCCCGGTGTCCCAGCGGGCGTCGGGCGCGAACACGTCGTCGACGTGGACGGAGAAGTAGTTGCGGCTCTGTCCGAGGTGCACGCCCTTGGTGAGCCATTCGACGATGCCGCGGGCGAGGACCTTGAACTGCTGCTGGTACTGGTTGTACGCGAAGGTCAGCACGAGTTCCCGGCGCCCGTCGTGCGCGTACTCGCCGAGCATGCTGCCGCCGCCGGGCGCGTCCAGATAGCTGGTGAAGCCCTCCCTCGGATGGGCGGCGTAGCCGTAACTCTCCTGCACCGCCGGGTCGTTGTCCTCGAAGGTCAGCGGTCCGTCGAGGTAGCCGAAGGGGCCCGACCGCCCTGCGCTGGTGACCTGGGTCCGCACGCCGTCGAGCACGCCGGACCAGCCGCCGTTCTGGTCGGTGTAGTCGAGCCCGACCTCGGGGTGCGCCCAGGTGTAGGCGTCGACCTGCGGGATCCCGTACGTCTTCTCGTAGGCCTCCAGGGCCGTCTGCTCGGCGGAGCCCGGGCCGAACGGCGCCTCGTTCGGCAGGACGACGGCCTGGTACTTGGCCCGCGGCGTGCCGTTCACGGTGTCGCTCAGGAAGGCCGCGTCGATGGTCGGGCGGCCCGAGTCGGACAGGTCGACCGTGGTGTACGGGATGCCGGTGTTCTTCAGTTCGGCCGCGATGGCTCCGACCTGGCCGCCGCCGTTGTCGACGACCAGGACCTCGAGGTCGATGCGCGGTGCGGTGGCCGCCGCGGCGCCGGGAGCCCCCAGTCCCAGCGCGAGCAGTCCGGTGGCCGCCACGACGGCGGCCGCGTTTCTCCTTCGGGGCGCACTCTGCGCCATGTGTTGTCCCTCCCCCTCGAAAGATCCTCTTTCAGCCGTTTGGTCGAGACCGAGGAGAATCCGTGGAAATGATGCGAAGACGTGAGCGTTGGGCTCACGAGAACACGATGAGTGTGGCTCAGGACACCAGGAGTGAGGGACGAGAACCGGCCGCAGCGCCACCAGACGGTGAACGTCCGCAGGAATGAGCGAAACCCGGCCCCGAGCGTAGGCTCGTCCCGGGAACTTGCCCGTCCCTGTCGAGGGCCCCGGCAAGGACCGCCCCTCAGGCCGGTTCTAGGGTCAGTCGTCGGGCCCGGTCGACCCAACCCCACTCGGCCACAGCAACTTCAACGGAAGCGAGATTTCACCACCGTGACTGCTCTCACTCTCAGCACCGCCGCAGCGTCCGGTCTGCGGGCCGACGCGATCGTCGTCGGTGTCGCGAAGGGCCCCAAGGGCCCGGTCGTCGCACCGGGCGCCGAGGCCGTGGACAAGGCGTACGACGCCGGGCTCGCCGCGATCCTGGAGACCCTCGGCGCCACCGGTGCCGAGGGCGAGGTGACCAAGCTGCCCGCACCCTCCGGATTCAAGGCCCCCGTCGTGGTGGCCGTCGGCCTGGGAGCGGTCCCGGAGAAGGACGAGTCGTTCTCCGCCGAGGCGCTGCGCCGCGCCGCCGGTGTCGCCGCCCGCGCCCTCGCCGGGGCCAAGAAGGCCGCGTTCGCCCTGCCGGTGGCGGACGCCGCCGACGTCGGTGCCGTCGCCGAGGGTGCCCGCCTGGGCGCCTACGCCTTCGACGCGTACAAGGAGACGGGCCGGGGCGGCAGCGCCGCCAAGAACGGCAAGGCCCCGCTGGCCGAGGTCGCCCTGCTCGGCGGCAAGCCCCGCGACGCGGCGTACAAGGCGGCCGTCGCGCGCGCCACCGCCGTCACCGAGGAGCTGAACCGCGCCCGCGACCTCATCAACACCCCGCCGAACGACCTCACTCCGGAGGCCTTCGCCGCGGTCGCCACCGCGGCCGGCAAGGAGCACGGCATCAAGGTCCAGGTGCTCGACGAGAAGGCTCTGGCGAAGGGCGGCTACGGCGGCATCCTCGGCGTCGGCGCGGGCTCGGCCGCCGCTCCCCGCCTGGTGAAGCTGTCGTACACCTCCCCCAAGGCGACGAAGTCCCTGGCCTTCGTCGGCAAGGGCATCACCTACGACTCGGGCGGCATCTCCCTCAAGCCGGCCGGCCACAACGAGACGATGAAGTGCGACATGAGCGGTGCCGCGGCGGTCTTCGCCGCCGTGGTCGCCGCCGCGCGTCTGGGCCTGGAGGTCAACGTCACGGGCTGGCTCGCGCTGGCCGAGAACATGCCCTCCGGTTCCGCCACCCGCCCCGGTGACGTGCTGCGCATGTACAGCGGCAAGACCGTCGAGGTCCTCAACACCGACGCCGAGGGCCGGCTGGTCCTCGCCGACGCGCTGTGGAAGGCGTCGGAGGACAAGCCGGACGCGATCGTCGACGTGGCGACGCTGACCGGCGCGATGGTGCTGGCCCTCGGCAACCGCACCTTCGGCGTGATGGCCAACGACGACGCGTTCCGCGGATCGATCGTCGAGGCCGCCGAGGAGGTCGGCGAGGAGTCCTGGCCGATGCCGCTGCCCGAGCACCTGCGCAAGGGCATGGACTCCCCGACCGCCGACATCGCCAACATGGGCGAGCGCATGGGCGGTGGCCTGGTCGCCGGCCTGTTCCTGCGCGAGTTCATCGGCGAGGGCATCACCTGGGCGCACCTCGACATCGCCGGCCCGGCGTTCAACGAGGCGGGTCCCTTCGGCTACACCCCCAAGGGCGGCACCGGTTCCGCGGTGCGCACCCTGGTCCGGCTCGCCGAGCTGACGGCGGCGGGCGACCTGGGCTGAGGCCCCTGCCCGTGCACGGCCCCGGGGCGGCGACGCCCCGGGGCCGTCTGTCGGGCCGCACGAGGGTTTCGCCCTCGACGAAATCCGCAGGTTCCGGTGCACCCGTACCCCGTCGACGTGATGGATCAGACGTCCGAGAGACCGGCCCGGCGTCTCGCTCGCCCTCGACAAGTGCAAAGATGGGTTCTCGGCAGGACAGGGCCCCCACCACAGGGCCGAAGAAAGAGCGGCCGGACACCAGCCGACCGACCGGTCAACCACCCGCAAGGGACAAAGGTGCCCGGCGTACGGCGCACATGCATGGAGGACGTGACGTGGCGAACGACGCCAGCACCGTTTTCGACCTAGTGATCCTCGGCGGCGGTAGCGGCGGTTACGCCGCGGCGCTGCGCGGAGCGCAGCTGGGCCTGGACGTCGCCCTGATCGAGAAGGACAAGGTCGGCGGTACCTGCCTGCACCGTGGGTGCATCCCCACCAAGGCCCTGCTGCACGCCGGCGAGGTCGCCGACCAGGCCCGCGAGAGCGAGCAGTTCGGCGTCAAGGCCACCTTCGAGGGCATCGACGTGGCGGCCGTCCACAAGTACAAGGACGGCGTGATCTCCGGCCTGTACAAGGGCCTTCAGGGGCTGATCGCCTCCCGCAAGGTCACCTACATCGAGGGTGAGGGCCGGCTGTCCTCCCCGACGTCGGTCGACGTGAACGGCCAGCGCGTCCAGGGCCGCCACGTGCTGCTGGCGACCGGCTCCGTGCCGAAGTCGCTGCCCGGCCTGGAGATCGACGGCAACCGCATCATCTCCTCCGACCACGCGCTGGTCCTGGACCGCGTCCCGCAGTCCGCGATCGTGCTCGGCGGCGGCGTCATCGGCGTCGAGTTCGCCTCGGCGTGGAAGTCCTTCGGCACCGACGTGACGGTCATCGAGGGCCTCAAGCACCTCGTCCCGGTCGAGGACGAGAACTCCTCCAAGCTTCTTGAGCGCGCGTTCCGCAAGCGCGGCATCAAGTTCAACCTGGGCACCTTCTTCTCGAAGGCCGAGTACACCCAGAACGGTGTCAAGGTCACCCTCGCCGACGGCAAGGAGTTCGAGGCCGAGGTCCTGCTCGTCGCCGTCGGCCGCGGCCCGGTCTCGGCCGGTCTCGGCTACGAGGAGCAGGGCGTCGCGATGGACCGCGGCTACGTCCTGGTCGACGAGTACATGCGGACGAACGTCCCGACGATCTCCGCCGTCGGTGACCTGGTCCCCACGCTCCAGCTCGCGCACGTCGGCTTCGCCGAGGGCATCCTGGTGGCAGAGCGTCTGGCCGGTCTGAAGACCGTTCCGATCGACTACGACGGCGTGCCGCGGGTGACGTACTGCCACCCGGAGGTCGCCTCCGTCGGTATCACCGAGGCCAAGGCCAAGGAGATCTACGGTGCGGACAAGGTCGTCGCCCTGAAGTACAACCTCGCGGGCAACGGCAAGAGCAAGATCCTGAACACCGCGGGCGAGATCAAGCTCGTCCAGGTGAAGGACGGTGCCGTGGTCGGCGTCCACATGGTCGGCGACCGTATGGGCGAGCAGGTCGGCGAAGCCCAGCTGATCTACAACTGGGAGGCGCTGCCCGCCGAGGTGGCGCAGCTCATCCACGCCCACCCGACGCAGAACGAGGCAATGGGCGAGGCCCACCTGGCCCTCGCGGGCAAGCCCCTGCACTCGCACGACTGATCCGGCTCGCGCCGATCTCAGTCACCGCGTCGCACCAGAGCGCGACGACCACAGACTTCCGCACCCTCCCCGGGCTCACGACACCGCTCGGACCGGGGAGATCCCATCGTAAGGAGCAACAGAAACCATGGCGGTTTCCGTAACCCTTCCGGCGCTCGGTGAGAGCGTCACCGAGGGCACTGTCACCCGCTGGCTGAAGGCCGAGGGCGAGCGCGTCGAGGCCGACGAGCCGCTGCTGGAGGTGTCGACCGACAAGGTCGACACCGAGATCCCCTCCCCCGCCGCCGGTGTGCTGGCGTCCATCAAGGTCGCCGAGGACGAGACGGTCGAGGTCGGCGCCGAGCTGGCCGTCATCGACGACGGCACGGGCGCGCCCGCCGCCGCCCCCGCCCCGGCCGCCGCCGAGGCCCCCGCCGCCCCGGCTCCGGTCGCCGAGGCCCCCGCGGCTCCGGCGCCCGCCGCCCCCGCCCCCGCCCCCGCCGCTGCCCCGGCCGGCGGCGCCTCCGGCACCGACGTCGTACTGCCCGCGCTGGGCGAGTCGGTCACCGAGGGCACCGTCACCCGCTGGCTGAAGCAGGTCGGCGAGGAGGTCGCGGAGGACGAGCCGCTGCTCGAGGTCTCCACCGACAAGGTCGACACCGAGATCCCCGCGCCGGTGGCCGGCGTTCTGCTGGAGATCGTGGTCGGTGAGGACGAGACCGCCGAGGTCGGCGCCAAGCTCGCCGTCATCGGTGCGCCCGGTGCCGCTCCGGCCGCCGCCGCGCCCGCGGCTCCGGCCGCCCCGGCTCCCGCCCCCGCCGCTCCGGCTCCGGCTCCGGCCGCTCCGGCTCCGGCTCCCGCTCCCGCGGCCCCGGCTCCGGCCGCCGCCCCGGCTCCGGTCCAGCCCGCGGCCCCGGCCGCGCCCGCCGCCCCGGCTCCCGCGCCGGTCGCCCCCGCCCCGGTCGCTCCGGCTCCGGCCGCCGCCACCGACGAGGGTGCGTACGTGACCCCGCTGGTGCGCAAGCTCGCCGCCGAGAACGGCGTCGACCTGGCCTCCGTCAAGGGCACCGGCGTCGGCGGTCGTATCCGCAAGCAGGACGTCATCGCCGCCGCCGAGGCCGCGAAGGCCGCCGCTGCCGCTCCGGCTCCCGCCGCCGCGGCGGCGGCCGCGAAGAAGGCCCCGGCCCTGGAGGTCTCGCCGCTGCGCGGCCAGACCGTCAAGATGCCTCGCATCCGCAAGGTCATCGGCGACAACATGGTGAAGGCCCTGCACGAGCAGGCCCAGCTGTCCTCGGTCGTCGAGGTCGACATCACCCGCCTGATGAAGCTCCGCGCGCAGGCGAAGGACTCCTTCGCGGCCCGCGAGGGCGTCAAGCTCTCCCCGATGCCGTTCTTCGTGAAGGCGGCGGCCCAGGCGCTGAAGGCCCACCCGGTCATCAACGCCCGGATCAACGAGGCCGAGGGCACGATCAGCTACTTCGACTCCGAGAACATCGGTATCGCGGTGGACTCCGAGAAGGGCCTGATGACCCCGGTCATCAAGGGTGCGGGCGACCTGAACATCGCCGGCATCGCCAAGGCCACGGCTGACCTGGCGGGCAAGGTCCGCGCCAACAAGATCACCCCGGACGAGCTGTCCGGCGCGACCTTCACCATCTCCAACACCGGCTCGCGCGGCGCGCTGTTCGACACGATCATCGTGCCTCCGAACCAGGTCGCGATCCTGGGCATCGGTGCCACGGTCAAGCGTCCGGCCGTCATCGAGACGGAGGAGGGCACGGTCATCGGCGTCCGCGACATGACGTACCTGACCCTGTCCTACGACCACCGTCTGGTGGACGGCGCCGACGCGGCCCGTTACCTGACCGCGGTCAAGGCGATCCTGGAGGCCGGCGAGTTCGAGGTCGAGCTCGGCCTGTAGTCCTCACCCGCGCCAGCGCGCCGCCCCCGTCCGGGACTCCGGGCGGGGGCGGCGTGTCTGCGGGGTCGGACGGGACAGGCCTAGCGGGGCGTCAGCTTCTCGTCGGTCCACAGCACCAGCGTCTCCACCCACACGTTGGGGATCTCCGTCCGGTAGGCGGGCGTCAGATGCCGCGCCCGGTAGGCCTTCAGCACGTCGTAGGTGGCGTCCAGGCAGTCCCGTGAGTCCAGCTCCCCCATGGCGGGGTCGACGCCGACGAGGAAGCCCCGGCTCTCCACCGTGCGGATCATCGCGCGCGCCGCGGCGACGTCACCGGCCGGCGAGCCGGTGCAGCGGTACCGGCTGTAGGGGTGCGAGGGCGTACCGGGGTAGTGGGCGTCGCGGGACATGTCGCTGAGCATCCGGGTGTAGGAGCCCTGCGCGTGCCAGGCTCCGATGTCGCCGCCGGGCGGGGTGTACAGGGCGTTGCCCGGGTTCTCGACCGCGCCGTACTCCCAGCGGTCGGTCCCGGTGACGCGGAAGCCCCAGCCGGTGTGGCCGAACTTCTGCGCGCCGTCGGGCTTGACGAACACGCAGGCGCCGCCGGGTCCCGCGGGCTGTCCGGCGGCCCCCGCGGCGGATGGGGAGCCCGGTGAGCGGGTACCGCCGGACGGGGCGGCGGCGCCCGTGTCCATCGGCCGGCAGCCGGTCGCCGTGCCCACGAGCGCCACTGCCGCCGCGGCCACGACCGCCCAGCGAAGTGCGCGTACCCGACCCTTCATGACATCCCCCTGACCTGGCGGGGGTGCCGACGGCGGCGACCCCTCTGCTCCTCGCCACTGCGGACGGGGCCCCGTGGGTTCTCGGGGTGACACGGACGTGACGGGTCCGGGCACCAGCCGGTACGGGTCTTTACAGGCGTGGACGCTCTGACAGCGTGTAAGTCTCGTCTCACCTGCACGAAAGCGCCCCCGAGCGCCCCTCACCGGCAGCGGTGCGGCCTTATTGTCTAAACGTCGAACGGCACCGGAGCCCGCCCGCCGCACTGCCACCGCCCCTCAACGAGGCCCTTCGGGCCGCAATATTGGATTCAGAGCCTCCGAAGGAGCCCTCATGACCGCGCCCGTCGTCCACTCGCTGCGCGAACAGATCCGCGAGCACATCGTGGAGGGGATCGTGAGCGGGCGCTGGAAGCCGGGCGAGCGGATCGTGGAGCGGCGGATCGCGACGGAGCTGGAGGTCAGCCAGACGCCGGTGCGGGAGGCGCTGCGTGAGCTGGAGTCGCTGCGGCTGATCGAGTCGGCGCCGAACAAGGGCGTCCGGGTGCGGAACCTGACCGCCGCCGACCTGGAGGAGAGCTACCCGGTGCGGGCGGGTCTGGAGGCCATCGCGGCGGAGCTGGCGGCCGAGCGGCTCGCCGAGGACTGCTCGGCGCTGGAGCCGCACGTCACGGCGCTTTACGAGGCCGACCGGCTGTCGGACAGCGCCGGGCAGGTCCGTCACACGGTGGCCTTCCACCGCGAACTGGTGCGCGCCGCGGGCAACTCCGTCCTTCTGCACACCTGGGAGGGCCTGGGCATCGAGGTCTTCACGGCCCTGTCCATCCGCTGGCTGGGGACGGTCCAGCAGTCGTACGCGGAGGAGCACGAGGCTCTCGTGGACGCCTTCCGGCGCCGTGACCCGCTGATCGCCGACCTGGTGAAGGCGCACGTGCTGGGCTGCGCGCCGAGGCCCTGAACAGCGGAGCGCCCGCGTGCTCAGACGTCGTTCCACCTGCGAAAACCTTCGATTTCAAGGCACCCCGTGCCTGGCGCGAAGGCACCCCGTGCCGACTTTCTCGGTCTGAAAAGGTTTTCCCCTTCAACCCTTTGATCGATCATCGATCAGGGAGTTACAGTCACGTCGGGCTCCCACAAGAGCCCGCCGCCCTGTCCTGCCAAAGACCAAGGGCACCCCCCGAAAACCCCTTACCGACGAGGGAACCCCCCTCCGCATCCGGAAGGCGGCGCAATGACCGACCCCACCGCGATCCAGCCCAGCGAGCTCGACCAGCTCCCCGACCGCGACCCGGAGGAGACCGCCGAATGGCAGGCCTCCCTGGACGCCGTCGCCAAGGCAGCCGGGCCGCACCGTGCCGCATACCTGATGCGCCGCACTCTGGAGCGTGCCGAGGGCAACGGCCTGGCGCTGCCCAAGCTGCTCGAGACCGACTACGTCAACACCATCCCCACCGCCGCCGAGCCCGTCGTGGACGGCGACGAGGAGATGGAGCGCCGGATCACCGCGTGGAACCGCTGGAACGCGGCCGCGATGGTGACCCGCGGCAGCAAGCTCGGCGTCGGCGGCCACATCGCCACCTTCGCCTCCGCCGCCTGGCTCTACGAGACGGGCTTCAACCACTTCTTCAAGGGCAAGGAGGCCGACGGGTCCGGCGACCAGCTCTACATCCAGGGCCACGCCTCCCCCGGCATCTACGCCCGCGCCTTCCTCGACGGCCGGCTGACCGAGCAGCACCTCGACAACTTCCGCCAGGAGGCCGGGGGCAACGGTCTGCCGTCGTACCCGCACCCGCGCCGCCTGCCCTGGCTGTGGGAGTTCCCGACGGTCTCCATGGGCCTCGGCCCGCTGTCGGCCATCTACCAGGCGCGCTTCAACCGCTATCTCACCAGCCGCGGCATCAAGGACGTCTCCCAGTCCCACGTCTGGGCGTTCCTCGGTGACGGCGAGATGGACGAGCCCGAGTCGACGGCGGCACTCGCGCTGGCCTCGCGTGAGGGCCTCGACAACCTCACCTTCGTCATCAACTGCAACCTCCAGCGCCTCGACGGCCCGGTCCGCGCCAACTTCAAGATCGTGCAGGAGCTGGAGGCCCAGTTCCGCGGCGCCGGCTGGAACGTCGTGAAGACGCTGTGGGGCACGGCCTGGGACGAGCTGTTCCAGCTGGACACCACCGGCGCGCTCGTCCGCCGGCTGCGCGAGGTACCCGACGCGCAGGTGCAGACGTACCAGACCCGCGGCGCCGCCTACATCCGCGAGGACTTCTTCGGCAAGGACCCGGCGCTCGCCGAGATGGCGAAGCTGATCGGCGACGACAAGATCCTGGAGTGCTTCCACCGCTCGCGCGGCGGTCACGAGTCGCGCAAGGTCTACGCCGCGTACAAGGCGGCCCTGGCCCACAAGGGCGCGCCGACCGTGATCCTCGCCCAGACGGTCAAGGGCTTCACGCTCGGCGAGGGCTTCGCGTCCAAGAACGCCAACCACCAGATGAAGAAGCTGACGACGGACGAGTTCAAGCAGATGCGTGACCTGCTCGAACTGCCCATCTCCGACAGCCTGTTCACCGACGGCACGGTGCCCTACGGCCACCCGGGCGCCGACTCCCCCGAGGTCCGCTACCTCCAGGAGCGCCGCGCGGCCCTCGGCGGCCCGGCCCCGGCCCGCCGCACGCACGCACTCGCCCCGCTGCCCGCGCCGGCCGACAAGGCGTTCACCTCCTTCGACAAGGGCTCCGGCTCGCAGAACGTCGCCACCACCATGGCGTTCGTCCGCCTGGTCAAGGACCTGGTCCGCGACAAGGAGACCGGCAGGCGCTGGGTGCCGATCGTCCCGGACGAGGCGCGCACCTTCGGCATGGAGAGCCTCTTCCCGTCCCTCGGCATCTACTCGCCCAAGGGCCAGACGTACGAGCCGGTCGACCGCGACCAGCTGATGTACTACAAGGAGGCCAAGGACGGCCAGATCCTCAACGAGGGGATCACCGAGGCCGGCTCCATGGCGGACTTCATCGCCGCGTCCACCGCGTACGCCACGCACGGCGAGGCGATGATCCCCTTCTACATCTTCTACTCGATGTTCGGCTGGCAGCGCACGGCCGACCAGATGTGGCAGCTCGGCGACCAGCTCGGCCGCGGCTTCCTGGTCGGCGCCACGGCCGGCCGGACGACGCTGACGGGCGAGGGCCTCCAGCACGCCGACGGTCACTCCCCCGTCATCGCGGCCACCAACCCCGCCGCGCTGACGTACGACCCGGCGTTCGCCTACGAGGTCGCGACGATCGTCAAGGACGGTCTGCGCCGGATGTACGGCGAGGCCGCCCCGGGCGAGGACCCGAACGTCTTCTACTACCTGACGGTCTACAACGAGCCGATCCCGCAGCCGGCCAAGCCGTCCGGCCTCGGCATCGACGAGGGCATCGTCAAGGGCCTGTACCGCTTCAACACGGCCGAGTCGGCGGGCCTGTCGCCCGTCGCGAACGCCCCGCGCATCCAGCTGCTGAGCTCCGGCACGGCGATCCACTGGGCGCTCGACGCCCAGAGACTGCTCGCCGAGGAGTGGGGCGTGGCCGCCGACGTGTGGTCCGCGACCTCCTGGACCGAGCTGCGGCGCGACGCGCTGGAGGCCGACGCGGCGCTGCTGCGCGGCGAGGAGCGGATGCCCTTCGTGCGCCAGGCGCTCCAGGGTGCCGAGGGCCCGGTCCTCGCGGTCTCCGACTACATGCGCCAGGTCCCGGACCAGATCGCGCAGTGGGTCGAGCAGGACTACTCCTCGCTCGGTGCCGACGGCTTCGGTCTGTCCGACACGCGTGAGGCGGCCCGCCGCCACTTCGGGGTGGACGCCCAGTCGATCGTCGTCGCGGCGCTGGCGCAGCTCGCGCGGCGCGGCGAGGTCAAGGCGTCGGCCGTGAAGGAGGCCCGGGAGCGCTACGGCCTGTAGCACCCGAAGAGTTCCGGGGTCACCCGGTGCGGGGCACGGCGATCCGGTGCGGGGGCACGGCGGTCGCCGTGCCCCCGCGCGTTTTCCGGCTCCTGTCCCGTCGGTCCGTTGTCGGTGCTGCCCGGCATGATGAACCCATGCGTGCTGCCCGGCTGATCAGGATGGTGCTGTTGCTCCAGTCGCGGGCGTCGATGACCGCCGCCGAGCTGGCGCGGGAGCTGGAGGTGTCCGAGCGGACGGTCACGCGCGACGCGCAGGCGCTCTCGGAGGCGGGCGTCCCGGTGTACGCGGACCGCGGGCGCGCCGGGGGCTACCGCCTGGTCGGCGGTTACCGCACCCGGCTGACGGGACTGGCGCGGAGCGAGGCGGAGGCACTGTTCCTGAGCGGGGTGCCGGGAGCGCTGCGCGAGATGGGGCTGGAGGACACCGCGTCGGCGGCCAGGCTGAAGGTGTCCGCGGCGCTGCTGCCGTCCCTGCGGGACGCCCCGCGCACGGCGGCGCAGCGGTTCCATCTGGACGCGCCGGCCTGGTTCAGCGAGCCCGAGACGCCCGAGCTGCTGCCCGCGGTGGCGGAGGCGGTCTGGGACGACCGGCTCGTCGTGGCGCGGTACCGGCGCGGCGAGGCGGAGGTGCGGCGCGCCCTGGAGCCGTACGGCCTCGTCCTCAAGGCGGGTGTCTGGTACGTGTGCGCGCGGGTGCCCGACGCGGGGTCGTTCCGGGTGTACCGCATCGACCGGTTCAGCAGCGTCGACGCCGCCGACGAGCGGTTCCGGCGGGAGGACGACTTCGATCTGCGCGCGTTCTGGGACGAGCGGGCCGAGCAGTTCGCCCGGTCCATCCTGCGGTCCGAAGTCGTCGTGCGGCTGTCCCCGGACGGTGTACGACGACTGCCGTACGCCGTCGGAGTCGCCTCGGCGAAGGAGGCGCTGGAGGAGTGCGGCGCCGCCCCCGACGAAGAGGGCCGGCTGACCGTCACGCTTCCCGTCGAGTCCGAGGAGGTCGCCCACACACAGCTCATGGGGCTCGGGCCGGACGTGGAGGTGCTCTCCCCGCCCGCGCTGCGGGACCGCTTCGCGAGGGACGCGGCCCGGCTCGCGGCTCTGTACGGGCGAGTTGACCCCGACGGGCCCTCCCCCACCGCGGAGCACTCCTGAAATGCGCTTGAAATGCGTATGAACCCGGCGGTTTTACCTTCGGCATGTGCACGCATAACAATCTGCTCCACTCCGCGTGCGTCCCTCCCGTCCAGGCCCGATGCTGGACCCGTGATGGACGAGACGGAGTTCTGGGAGCTGGTGGACACCACCCGTGCGGCCGCCGAGGGCGACCCCGAGGAGCAGGCCGACCTGCTCGTCGAGCGGCTCGTGCAGTTGGACCCCGACCTGGTCCTGGACTTCGCCCGGCACTTCGAGTCCCGCTACAACCGCGCGTACCGCTGGGACCTGTGGGGTGCCGCGTGGGTGCTGCTCGACGGCGCCAGCGACGACGCCTTCGACTTCTTCCGGTGCTGGCTGATCGGCCAGGGCCGGGAGGTCTTCGAGGGCGCGGTGCACGACCCTGACTCCCTCGCCGACCTCCTGGACGACTTCGACGAGGAGATCGACGGCGACGGCGAGGAGCTGGGCTACTCGGCCGACGAGGCCTACGAGCAGCTCACGGGCGCCGTCGCGCCCGACCTCGGCATCCCGCCCGCCGCCGCGGAACCCGAGGGCACACCGCTCGACTTCGAGAACGAGGCGGTCATCGCGGAGCGCTACCCCAAGCTGTGGGACCGCTTCAGGGACTGACGCGGCCTCAGCGGTCGGCCCGCCGTCCCGGTGTCCCCGTCCCCCGCCCGTCACGGCCGTCCAGCGGCCCGCCCGTCACCGGGTGTCCGCCTCCCTCATGCCACCGCGCGTCGGCGGCCGGTCTCCGCGGGGAGGCAGGCCTGGGGCTGTTCGGCCCGTACGGCGTGGTGCAGCGGTGTCGCGTTCGCCTGGTCCAGGGCGGACGCCGTGACCGCCGCCGGTCACAGGACGACCGTCGCCACCGAGCAGGCCACCGTCCACGGACTGCGTGCCGTCCTCGCCCGGCCGGCCCTCGCAGGGTCCCCGCCCCGGCGTTCGTCATGATCCCCACCTCCGGTCAGTGCCTGCGACGACGGCAGGAGGCCCGGCTCTGCGGAGTCTGTGAGCCGCCTGCGGTGCGGCCGTGGCTGTGCGGGCGCCGCCCGCGGGGCACGCGCGAGGGGCCTCAGCGTCCCTGGAGGCGGGCGGCCTCGTCCCTGATCGCGGGGAGCCGGGCCGTCAGCGCCGCCCCGGGGCAGGTGGTCATGAACGCGGCGTTGTGGCCGGCGACGGTGGGCAGTGCGGCGGAGGTGCCCGCGGAGAACCGGCTCAGACTGTTGCTGGAGCGCAGCCGCACGGTGGCGCGCGGGTCGGTGTCGGAGATCCCGAGCTTCCAGGCGACGAGGCGGGCGATGGCGTCCGTCATCGCCGGCGGCACCGGTGTCCCGGATGTGAAGGTGCCGATGGCCGCGACCCCGGCGGTGCGGTGGTTGAAGCCCTGTGTGTGCGCCCCGGTGACGGGCCGGTCGACGCCGCCCGCGCGGCCCTCGTAGATGGTGCCGCAGCGGTCGACGAGGAAGTTGTAGCCGATGTCGTCCCAGTCCTTGGGGCCTGTCTGGCCCGCGTAGAGGTCGCGGATGATGCGGGGCGCGTCGGCGCAGTCGTAGCCGTTCGGCGAGTCGGTGTGGTGGACGAAGACCGCGACGACCCGGTCGTCGTAGCGCGGCGCCGGCTGGGCGTGCGTGCTCGCGGCGTCCAGCCACTTCGAGCGCGGCACGATCGGCGGCCGGGGGCCGGGGTGGACCGCCACGGGCCGGGCGGCGGACGGCGGGGCGGGCCCGGTCTGCGTGCGGTCCACCGTGGCCGCGCACATCACCAGCGCGAGGACGGCGGCGAGGCCGGGCACACAGCCGAGCAGCACGCGCACGGTTCGCGGCAGGCGGGCCGGGAAGCCGGGCGCGCGCGACGCCCGCGCACTCGACGGCAGGAACCGCCCGCGCCGTGGGCGTCCCGGGCCGCCGCGGGACCGGCGTGTCCGCAGCGCGCCGAGCCCGCCCGCCCGGAGCCGACGGAGCACCGCGAGCGACGGTCGCCCCGCGCCTCGCCCCCGTGCCCCCCGCGTCTTCCGGAAGACACGCATGAAGACACCCTGGCCCCGATCCGCACCGTCCGCGATGTGTGCTGTGCCACCCGGTGGAACCATTGCTCCGGTCCGAGTCGTTTTTACAGGTCCACGCGTGTGTGACCCTTTCCCCGGCGCCACGCGCGCGTGCCTGATCACTGGGCCCGCCCCACGCGTACTAAGGGGCCCGAGAGAAAGGCGGCTCCGTGGACGTGCTCGACCTCCTGCTGATGCTGGTGATCCTGGTCTACGCGGCGTCCGGCTACCGTCGCGGCCTGGTCGCCGGCTGTGTGTCCCTGGCGGGATTCGTGGGCGGTGCCGTGATCGGTGTGTGGGTGCTGCCGTGGATCATGGACCTGGTCACGGCCGGGACCCCGGCGGCGACGGTGACGGCCGTGCTGACGGTGCTGGTGCCGGCGGTGGTGGGCCACGAGATGGCGGGCAGGCTGGCGCTCAAGCTGCGCCGCGAGCTCGACCGGGGACCGCTGCGGGTGGCGGACGGCATCGGCGGGGCCGCGGCCAACACGGTGGCGGTGCTGCTGGTGGCCTGGGTGGCCGCCAGCGTGCTGGGCGCGTCCTCGTCGACCGTGGTGACGCAGTCGATCCGCAACTCGGCGCTGCTGGGCGCCGTCCAGGACACCATGCCGGACACCACACCGGACTGGTTCTCGCGCGCGACCTCCGCGCTCACCGAGGCCGGCTTCCCCCAGGTCTTCAACCCGTTCGAGAGCGAGCCGACGACCGGCGTCGCCAAGCCCTCCGGGGACAGTGTCACGGCGGCCGCGACGAACGCCGCGAAACTCAGCACGGTCAAGGTGGAGGGCAGCTCCGGCGTCCAGGGACGCGAGGGCAGCGGCTTCGTGTACACGTCCGAGCACGTGATGACGAACGCCCATGTCGTGGCCGGCATCGACCAGCCGACCGTGCGGGTGGGCGGCGTCGGCGAGGCGTACGAGGCCACCGTCGTGCTCTTCGATCCGCAGAGGGACGTCGCCGTCCTCTACGTCCCGGGGCTGCGCGCGCCCGTGCTCCGCTTCGACGACACCGCCTCGCGCGGCGACTCGGCGGTCGTCGCGGGCTATCCGCAGGACGGCGGCCTCGACCTCCAGGCGGCCACGGTCGCGGGCCGCATCGACGCGACGGGCCAGAACATCTACAACTCGGACACCGTCACCCGTGAGATCTACTCGGTCCGCTCCACCGTCCGCCCCGGCAATTCCGGCGGCCCCCTGCTGACCACCGACGGCAGGGTCTACGGCGTGGTCTTCGCCCGCTCGACCTCGGACAGCGAGACCGGTTACGTGCTGACGGCGGACGAGGTGGCGGGCGACGCGCAGCGGGCGGCGGACGCGACGAGACCGGTGGACACCGGCGACCTCGTCACGTCGTAGCGCCGGGCGGCCTCGTCACGTCGTAGCGCCGGGCGGCCTCGTCACGGCGTGGCACCGGCGGCCCCGGCGAGCCGTCACGCCGGAGAACCCGGCGCCCCGTCATGGCCTGGAACCCGGCGGTCCGCGCGCCACGGCTCAGGGGGCTCGGGGTCGGAGTGCCGCAGGGGTCAGAGGGTCAGAGCGAGCGTCCCATGAACACGTCGTCCACGTACGTGCCGTCGAGCAGGAACTCCTCGGGCAGGACGCCCTCCACGACGAAGCCCTCCGACTCGTACAGCCCCCGTGCCGGGGCGTTGTGCCCGAGGACCCGAAGCGTGATCCGCCGGGCGCCCTGCCGGCGGGCCTCGTCCTGCGCGGCCCGCAGCAGGGCGCGTCCGACGCCCGTGCCGCGCGCCTCGTCGGCGACGACGAGCCCCTGGATCTGCCGCACGTGCGCGTTGCAGGCGAGCGGGGTCGGGAAGCCCAGGCGGATGTAGCCCGCCACGCGGCCGCCGATCTCGGCGACGAGATGGTCACGCGGTCCGAAGCGCTCGCTGTAGAAGGGCTCGTACGGGGGCTGCGGGCGCGGTGCGACGGCGTGCAGCGTGGACCAGGTGACCCGGTCGAGGCGCCCGAGCTCGTCCTCGTCGTCGAGCGTGGCGGTGCGTATGAGCGGTGCTGGCATGCTGATCACTGTACGGCTCAGCCGCCCGGCCTCGTCCTGCGATTTCCCGGGCTTCGCGGGCAGGATGGACTCATGAGCGACTCGACTCTTCCCCCCGGTTCGCGTGTTGCCGTCGCCGGTGCGTCCGGCCTGATCGGTTCGGCGCTGGCGCGCTCGCTGGCCGCGGACGGACACGTGGTGGTGCGTCTGGTGCGCCGGGCGCCCCGTACGGAGGACGAGGTCGAGTGGGACCCCGAACGGGAGCGGATCGACACGGCGGGCCTCGCCGGCTGTGCCGCGGTGGTCAATCTGGCGGGGGCGGGCATCGCCGCGCAGCGCTGGACGGAGGCGTACCGGCGCACGATCCGGGAGAGCCGGGTCCTCGGCACGGCGACGCTGGCCGAGGCGGTGGCCTCCCTCGACGAGCCGCCCGCGGTGTTCGTGAACGGCAGTGCGATCGGGTACTACGGCGACACGGACGGCCG
The DNA here is from genome assembly GCF_000424945.1 of Streptomyces sp. 142MFCol3.1. NCBI lineage: Bacteria > Bacillati > Actinomycetota > Actinomycetes > Kitasatosporales > Streptomycetaceae > Streptomyces > Streptomyces sp. 142MFCol3.1. The sequence continues at coordinate 25,439 of NZ_AUKV01000043.1, read as the reverse complement.
GGCGGTGGACGAGTCGGCGCCGCCCGGGACCGGTTTCCTGTCCTCGCTGTGCGTGGACTGGGAGGACGCGGCCGGCCCCGCCCAGGACGCCGGCGTCCGTACGGTCTTCGCCCGCACCGGCCTGGTGGTCTCCAGCAAGGGCGGCGCGTGGGCGAAGCTGTTCCCGCTCTTCAAGGCTGGGGTCGGCGGCCGGATGGGCGACGGCCGCCAGTACTGGAGCTTCATCTCCCTGCACGACGAGGTGGCGGCGATCCGGCACATCATCGACACGGACTGGCTCGCCGGTCCGGTGAACCTGACGGCTCCGGACCCGCTCACCAACCGTGAGATCACCGAGGCGATGGGCCGTGTCCTGCACCGCCCCACCCTGCTCACCACCCCGGCCCCGCTGCTGCGTCTCGCCCTCGGCGACATGGCCGGCGACATCCTCGGCAGCCAGCGCGTCCTGCCGGGCCGCCTCATGGAATCGGGCTTCTCGTTCGCGTTCCCGTCGATCGAGGGGGCGCTGCGGGCGGCGCTCGACTGAGCGGTCCATGGCGGCCGGGACCGTCCGAGCGGCCGTACCGGAGAGTCACATGCACCCCCCATGCGCCCGTGCACGGCCGCCGCGCGTCTTCCGCCGTCCGCGGGCGCACCTACCCTCGATCCGAACTCGGGTATTCCAGACGCCTGTTGGGGGCATGACGTCCCCACCGGCCGCGCAACCTCGGGGAGGGGCACGTGCTAGAGCCCGCACGCCACACCGCACAGATCGCGGAGATCGCGGAATACGCTGCATACGCAGAAGACGCACCACGCGCACGGGACGTCGACGTCGTCGTCGTGGGAGCCGGGGCAGCCGGCCTGGCGGCCGCGCTGCATCTGACCAGGGCGGGACTGTCGACCACCGTCCTGGAGGCCGCGCCGCACGTGGGCGGGCGCATGGCCACGGAGAAGGTCGACGGCTTCCGGCTGGACCGGCTGGGTCGGCCGCTGTCCACCTCGTACCCCGAACTGCGCCGCACCCCGGGCCTGGACGGTCTCGTCCTGCGCCCGTTCTCCCCGGGCGTCCTGCTGCACAGCGACGGTCACCACCACCGTGCGGCCGTCCCCCCGTCGGCTCCCGTCGTGCCCCGAAGCGCAAGGGGCGCACTCACCACCGCGCGCGCCCTCGCGAGCGCCCCCCGGCTCTCGCTGGCCCGCCCGCAACGCGCCGCCACGCGCCCCGGCCCCCTCGGCGGCCCGCTCGACCAGTCCCGTCTGGCCAACGCCCTGGCCCGGATCGCCGCCACCCCACCGGAGCGCCTGCTCGGCCGCCCGGACGTGCCGGCCGCCCGGGCGCTCGTCTCCCACGGGCTGCCGGCCCGCTCGGTCGCCGGCTTCCTGCGCCCCTTGCTCGCCGCGCTGCTGTGCGACCCGGACCTGAAGACCTCGAACCGCTGCGCGGACCTCGCCCTGCACTCCTTCGCGACCGGCCGGCTGTGTCTGCCCGAGGGCGGCGCGGACGCGCTCCCGGAGCTCCTTGCCGCGGCGCTGCCACCGGGCACGGTCCGCACCGGCGTGGAGGTCACCTCGGTCTCCACGACCACCGTCACGACGAGGGAGCACGGCCGGATCGGCTGCCGGGCCGTCCTGCTGGCGACCGGTGCCCGTGCCGCGGCCGAGCTGCTGCCCGGCCTGCGCCTGCCCGCCTTCCACCCGGTGACGGTCCTTCACCACACCACCGACGAGCCGCCGCTCACGGAGGACGCCCTGCTGCTGGACGCCGACCGCAGCGGCCCCGTGGCGCACACCGCGGTCGTCAGCCGGATCGACCCGACGCGCGCGCCCGAGGGCCGCGCCCTCATCTCCTCGACGGTGCTCGGCACTCCACCGGCCGCGGCGCATCTGGACGCGGCGGTCCGCGGGCAACTGGCCCGTCTCTACGGGACGTCGACGACCCGCTGGGAACTCCTCGCGGTCCATCACGACCCCGAGGCGGTCCCGGCGATGCCGTCGCCGCACGATCCGCACCGCCCGGTGCGGCTCCTCGCCGGCCTGTACGTCTGCGGCGACCACCGGGACACCAGCACCGTGCAGGGTGCGCTGCACTCGGCCCGCCGGGCCGCCCATGCCCTGCTATCGGACCTGGGCGCCCGGCCGGCCCCGCTGGCGGAACCCCTGGAGACCGCGGCCTGAGCCGTCCCCGGCGTCAGCCCAGCGCCGCCACCCTGTCCCGGTAACCGCGTACGGGCGTCGCGTCCTTGTAGGGCTCCAGGCGCCGCTCGAAGTCCCGTACGTACTCGACGGCCCTCACCGACCGCATCTCGGCCGCCTGCCCGGCCGCCTCCGCCCCGAGCTGGCAGGCCTGGTCGAGCTCTCCGAGGCCGAGCCGCGCGGAAGCGAGCACCACGCGGCAGAACAGCCGGCTGCGCGCATAGCCGGGCGCCCTCAGTTGCAGCGAGCGCTCGGCGTGCTGCGCGGCGGCCCGGTACTGCTGGAGGTCGCGGTGACAGTGCCCGAACTCGTCGGACAGCTGCGCCTCGTCGAAGAACCGTGCCCAGTGCGGGACCTCCTCGCCCGTCCGGGACGCCTCCAGCGCGCGCTCGGCCCGCACGAGGGCGGCGGTGCAGGCACGCACCTCGCCCAGCACGCCGTGTCCGCGCGCCTCGGCCGCGTGCAACAGTGCCTGCACCACGGACGGCGCCGCCGATCCGACGCCCTGCTGGGCCACCCGCGCCAGTTGCACGGCCTCCCGGCCGTGGCCGAGATAGACGGCCTGGCGGCTCATCGTGACCAGCACGTAGGAGCCGTAGGCGCGGTCCCCGGCGGCCTGCGACAGGCGCAGTGCCTGGACGAAGTACCGCTGTGCGAGCCCGTGCGCGGCGATGTCGTACGAGGTCCAGCCGGCGAGCCGGGTCAGGTCGGCGGCGGCGGCGAACAGCCGCCGCCCGGTCTGCTCGCCGTACGTGCCGCGCAGCATCGGCTCGGCCTCGTGCTCCAGATAGCGGACCAGTGCCTGGCGGGCGTGGCCGCCGCCGTAGGCGTTGTCGAGGGCGCGGAAGAGCTCGCCGACCGAGCGGAGCGCCGCGATGTCGCCCCCGGTGACCTTCTGCCCCGGGCCGCGCTCGGTCTGGCTGCGCTGCCGCGGGACCGCCGGTCGCCCCTGCCCGGGGACACGGCCGGGCCCGGTCTCGCCTCGGCCGACCCGGTCGTCGGCCCGCCCGATCAGCCAGTCCCGGCTGGGGACGACGAGTCCCGCCGGGGTGAAGGCGATCTTGCGGAGCTCGGCGTGACTGCCGGAGTCCTTGCGCCACAGGCCGCTGACGATGTCCACGGCCTCCTCCGGGGTCGCGGCGAACTCCAGCCCCGCGTAGACCGGGGCGCAGGCGTCGAGCCCGAGGTCCTGCGCGGTGAGCCGGCGGCCGAGGCGGCGGGTGAACACCTCGGCGATGAGCGCGGGCGTGGTGCCCCGGGGCTGCTGCCCGCGCAGCCACCGGGTGACGGATGTCTTGTCGTATCTCAGATCGAGTCCGTGTTCGAGGCCGAGCTGGTCCACGCGACGGGCGAGACCTGCGTTGGAGAACCCCGCTTCTGCGATGAGCGCGGCGAGCTGTCGGTTGGGGGTGCGCTGCGCGGGTCGTTCCGTCATCTGCGGTGCGGTCTCCTGCCTTCCGGGTCACTGCGAGTTGCCCGGATTGCCTGTGAGCAGCCCTTATGGCCTCGTGAACGGCGCGAATGTAGCGGAGCGTAAGCACCCCATCGCACACTTCGAGGTTCATTCATCCGATCGTGTGAGGATTGGCCACTCGGCTGACGGCCGGCGGCCGGACGTACAGTGGCGTGGGTGCGCCACAGACCTGACGAAAGGTTCTTCCGCGTGCCGCACAAGGGCACCGCGGTGTGCCCGACGAAGCTTCTAGGGAGGCGCTTGCCGTGAGTGAGTTGCGGTTCGTCCGCATGGGATTCGGTGCCGAGGCGGTCGACTACCAGGAGGCGTGGGACGAGCAGCGCCGCGTGCACGCCGCCCGTTTCCTGGAGGAGATCCCCGACACCTGCCTGCTCCTGGAGCACCCGCCGGTCTACACGGCGGGACGGCGCACGGCGGACGACGAGCGGCCCCTGGACGGCACGCCCGTGATCGACGTGGACCGCGGCGGCAAGATCACCTGGCACGGCCCCGGCCAGCTGGTCGGCTACCCGATCCAGAAGCTGCCCCGCCCGGTGGACGTCGTAGCACATGTACGCCGCCTGGAAGAGGCTCTTATCCGTACGTGTGCGGAGTTCGGTCTGCAGACCACCCGTGTCGAGGGCCGCAGCGGCGTCTGGATGCTCGGCGACCCGGTGGAGCAGCGCCCCTCGCTCGGCGGCCTCTCCCTCGACTTCGACCCCCGGCTCCAGGACGAGGAGTTCGACCCCCGGCTGAACGGCCCGGAGTACGCGCCGTCCAACGCCGGCCAGCGCCGCGAGGACCGCAAGATCGCCGCGATCGGCATCCGCGTCGCCAAGGGCGTCACCATGCACGGCTTCGCCCTCAACGTGAACCCCGACAACGTCTGGTTCGACCGCATCATCCCCTGCGGCATCCGGGACGCCGGCGTCACCTCGCTCGCGAACGAACTGGGCCGCGACGTGACCATCGCCGACGTCCTTCCGGTGGCCGAGAAGCACCTCAGGGACATCCTGGAGAACGCCGACCTCAAGCCGCGGGTGGTGGAACGCGCGTCGGCCTAGGGCAGTCCCACGGGCACGGGAATGCACCCCCGGTCCCGAAGGTTGCCCAGACGAAGAACCGCAACACGCACGGGCGTACGCTGGTGTACGCCGAAGATTCGAAGACCACGCAGAGTACGAAGCCTACTCAGAGCAATCAGCAGGGAGCCGATGTGTCCGCAGTCGCACCCGACGGACGCAAGATGCTGCGCCTGGAGGTCCGCAACAGCCAGACCCCCATCGAGCGCAAGCCCGAGTGGATCAAGACCCGGGCGAAAATGGGCCCCGAGTACACGAAGATGCAGAGCCTCGTGAAGAGCGAGGGACTGCACACGGTCTGCCAGGAGGCGGGCTGTCCCAACATCTACGAGTGCTGGGAAGACCGCGAGGCCACCTTCCTCATCGGCGGCGACCAGTGCACCAGGCGCTGCGACTTCTGCCAGATCGACACCGGCAAGCCCGAGGCGCTCGACCGCGACGAACCGCGCCGCGTCGGCGAGTCCGTCGTCACGATGGACCTGAACTACGCGACCATCACCGGCGTCGCCCGCGACGACCTGGAGGACGGCGGCGCCTGGCTGTACGCCGAGACGGTCCGCCAGATCCACGCCCAGACGGCGGACCGCGAGGCCGGCCGCACCAAGGTCGAGCTGCTCGCCCCCGACTTCAACGCCGAGCCCGAGCAGCTCGCCGAGGTCTTCTCCTCGCGCCCCGAGGTCTTCGCGCACAACGTCGAGACGGTCCCCCGGATCTTCAAGCGCATCCGCCCCGGCTTCCGCTACGAGCGCTCGCTCAAGGTCATCACCGAGGCCCGTGACCACGGTCTGGTCACGAAGTCGAACCTGATCCTCGGCATGGGCGAGACCCGCGAGGAGGTCAGCGAGGCGCTCCAGCAGCTGCACGAGGCAGGTTGCGAGCTCATCACGATCACGCAGTACCTGCGCCCGTCCGTGCGCCACCACCCCGTGGAGCGCTGGGTCAAGCCGCAGGAGTTCGTGGAGCTGAAGGAGGAGGCCGAGGAGATCGGCTTCTCCGGCGTCATGTCGGGCCCGCTGGTCCGCTCCTCCTACCGGGCCGGCCGGCTGTACCAGATGGCCGTCGAGAAGCGCGGCGCCTACGTCGCCTCACAGGCGGTCTGACACGCCGGACGGCGTGATCGAAAACACGAGCGGTGGCACTGAGTGCCACCGCTTCCGTGTGAATCCGCGCACAAGCAACGTCCCCCTCGCCGCGGACCGTTCACAGCCCTCCCGACCGTCCCCGCAGATGGGGCCACCATTTGGGCCGCGTCAGGATGCGCGCCCTTCACATCAAGGCTTCATTGGTGTTTGACCGGTCGGTCACGCCCTGGTAACACCAATCAGTGACCCTGGTCTTACGCCACGTACTTGCTTTTCACGAAAGCAGCCGATCCCGAGGGGGGACCCCCATCATGCAGGCCGCGCCGGTACGCGCCACCGCCATTCCGTCGTTCACAGATGCACTCCGTGCCGTCGAGTCGATCCTCATGAGCGGCGGCCAGCGAACGGCCCGCCGCAACGCCTGGACCTCCGTCCTGGAGGACCGCCGCCGCGCCAAGGACCGGGTCGAGGCACAGCTCGTGCTGGAGTCCGTGGCCACCCGCCGCTAGGGGCCGCCGGGGCCCCGGAACCGCGGCCCCGGTACTGCCGTCGTCGGCGCTCGCCGGGCCACGTAGACTTCGTGGCATGGCGAGGAAGGAACCCGCAGCGGACGCTGCGAACCCCGGGCGACTCAAGCAGATCGCCCTGACCTACAAAATGACCCGCAAGGCCGACAAGAAGATCGGTCTTGTGCTCGCGGCTGTCGGAATCGTCACCCTCGGTGTCTTCCTCGCGATCGGCTTCTTGATCGGCCACCCGGTCTATCTCGGCATTCTCGGCCTCCTGCTGGCCTTCCTCGCGACGGCGATCGTCTTCGGACGCAGGGCCGAGCGGGCCGCCTTCGGGCAGATGGAGGGACAGCCGGGAGCCGCGGCGGCCGTGCTGGACAACATCGGCCGGGGCTGGACCACCACCCCGGCGGTGGCGATGAACCGCAGCCAGGACGTGGTGCACCGCGCGGTCGGCAAGGCCGGCATCGTGCTGGTCGCCGAGGGCAACCCGAACCGGGTCAAGAGCCTGCTGGCCGCCGAGAAGAGGAAGATGGCGCGGATCGTCGCGGACGTCCCGGTGCACGACCTCCTCGTCGGTGACGGCGAGGGCCAGGTGCAGCTCAAGAAGCTCCGCACGACGATGCTGAAGCTGCCCCGCGTGCTCTCCGGCCCGCAGGTCACCGCGACCAACGACCGGCTGCGCGCCATGGGCGACCTGATGAGCAACATGCCGCTGCCCAAGGGGCCGATGCCCAAGGGCATGCGGATGCCGCGCGGCGGACCGAAGGCCCGCTGACACCCCTCCTACGAGAAAGGGGCGCCCGGATCACTCCGGGCGCCCCTTTCGTCGTACGCGGTGACTCGTGCCGGGCCCTTCGGTGAGCGGAGCCCGCCCTACGAGACGGAAGTCCTCAGGGCCCTCGCCGCGCGCGCCGGGCCCTTCTCGCCCTTCGTCGTGAGCGAGGGGCCGCCCCCGCCCCTTCGCCTTACGGGGTACGGGCCGCCCGTCGCCGGAGCGGTGCTGCGGCGGGGGCCGTCGTCAGACGCGGACCTCGATCGTGCGCGCGAGGCGGTCGTGCAGACCCCGGCCGTCGCGATCCCAGATCAGGGCCGGAACGGCCACGCAGACGAGCGCGCTGCGCAGCAGCGCGCGCAGCGGGTTCAGCCGGCCGCCGCCCTCGGGTACGACCCGCAGGCCGAACAGGCGCTTGCCCGGGGTGAAGCCGACCGTACCGACGGTGAGCACGCTGAGTGCGAAGAAGACGAGCAAGGCCCAGTTGCCGGTAGCCTGGTCATAGCCGTCGGTGAGCAGTCCGTATGCGATCAAGAGGCACAGCCCCCAGTCCACTGCCAGGGCGCCGAGGCGGCGGCCCGGGCGGGCGATGGAGCCCGGCCCGTGCTCCGGGAGACCGAGCTGCTGTCCCCGGTATCCGAAGTCGGCCCCGGCTTCCTCCGCGGCCGCGCGGGGGCCGGAGAGCCACGATCCGATTGCTTGCCTGTTGTCCACCCGTCAAAGGTACTGCGCCCGTTCTGGCATCCGGACAGGAGGGGCCGGACCGGCCCGCGTCGGTTAACTTGGGCGAAACAAATGGGTCACGCTGGAGAAATCCCCCGTCCCTATGGTCGGCCCCAGCGTGTGCCACCGCACTGGCCGCACGAACGAACTACCACCCCGGTCCACAGTGGGCGGGAGTAGGAGGAGCTGGATGTTCCAGAACGCCGACGAGGCCAAGAAGTTCATCGCGGACGAGGACGTCAAGTTCGTCGACGTCCGCTTCTGCGACCTGCCGGGCGTGATGCAGCACTTCACGGTGCCGGCGGAGGCCTTCGACCCGGCCGAGGAGCTTGCGTTCGACGGCTCCTCGATCCGCGGCTTCCAGGCCATCCACGAGTCCGACATGGCGCTCCGCGCCGACCTGTCCACCGCGCGCGTCGACCCCTTCCGCCGCGACAAGACGGTCAACATCAACTTCTTCATCCACGACCCGATCACGGGCGAGCAGTACTCCCGTGACCCGCGCAACGTGGCGAAGAAGGCCGAGGCCTACCTCGCGTCGACCGGTATCGCCGACACCGCGTACTTCGGTCCCGAGGCCGAGTTCTACGTCTTCGACAGCGTGCGCTTCGCGACCACCGCGAACGAGTCCTTCTACCACATCGACTCCGAGGCCGGCGCCTGGAACACCGGTGCGCTGGAGGACAACCGCGGTTACAAGGTCCGCTACAAGGGCGGCTACTTCCCGACCCCGCCGGTCGACCACTTCGCCGACCTGCGTGCGGAGATCTCCCTGGAGCTGGACAAGCAGGGTCTCCAGGTCGAGCGCCAGCACCACGAGGTGGGCACCGCCGGCCAGGCCGAGATCAACTACAAGTTCAACACGCTGCTCGCCGCCGCCGACGACCTGATGCTCTTCAAGTACATCGTGAAGAACGTCGCCTGGCGCAACGGCAAGACCGCGACCTTCATGCCGAAGCCGATCTTCGGCGACAACGGCTCGGGCATGCACGTCCACCAGTCGCTGTGGAGCAACGGCGACCCGCTGTTCTACGACGAGGCGGGCTACGCGGGCCTCTCGGACACCGCCCGCTTCTACATCGGCGGCATCCTGAAGCACGCCCCCTCCCTCCTCGCCTTCACCAACCCGACGGTGAACTCGTACCACCGTCTGGTGCCGGGCTTCGAGGCCCCGATCAACCTGGTGTACTCGCAGCGCAACCGCTCGGCTGCCATGCGTATCCCGATCACGGGTTCCAACCCGAAGGCCAAGCGCGTCGAGTTCCGCGCGCCCGACTCCTCCGGCAACCCGTACCTCGCGTTCTCGGCCCTTCTCCTCGCGGGCCTCGACGGCATCAAGAACAAGATCGAGCCTGCCGAGCCGATCGACAAGGACCTGTACGAGCTGGCTCCCGAGGAGCACGCGAACGTCGCCCAGGTCCCGACCTCGCTCCCGGCCGTCCTCGACTCCCTCGAGGCCGACCACGAGTTCCTCCTCCAGGGCGACGTCTTCACGTCCGACCTGATCGAGACGTGGATCGACTTCAAGCGCTCGAACGAGATCGCCCCGCTGCAGCTGCGCCCGCACCCGCACGAGTTCGAGCTCTACTTCGACGTGTGATATCGCCCCAGGTCAGAGCGGGTTTCCGTTCCCCTGGGCCGTCTGTGGGCCGAAGGCCGGCTCTCCCAGCACGGGAGAGGCCGGCCTTCGGCCTTTCCGGCCCCGGGCTTCGGGGGCCGGCTCGGGCGCGCCGTCCCGCCGCCCATCAGGGCTCTGGCCCGGCGCTTCGCCGTCGTCCGCCTGACGCCCTCCGGGGTCCGGATTCCTTTGCACTCCATGGGGTCGTTCGGGCCATGTTCATGGGCGGGTGCGGGCGCACAATGGGAAGCGGGACGAGTGCCTGACTGCGGGGTGATGCGCGATGCAGAGCCGGTTCCGGAGTGATCGGCGGCTGACCGTCCGGATGACGGTCACGTTGTTCCTGCTCGGATTGCTGTACGTGGCGTTCGTCGCCGCGCTGATCGTGTTGCTGAAGTCCTGGGTGCTGGTTGTCGTCTTCGCGGCCGGGCTGCTGGGCGCCCAGTACTGGTTCTCGGACCGGATCGCGCTGTACGCGATGCACGGGCGGATCGTGGAGCCGGAGCAGTACCCCCAGCTGCACGGCGTCGTCGACCGGCTGTGCGCGGTGGCCGACATGCCGAAACCGCTGGTCGCGGTGTCCGACCTGGACATGCCCAACGCCTTCGCCACCGGACGCAACGCCGACCACGCCGTACTGTGCGTGACCGGCGGACTGCTGCGCAGGCTCGAACCCGACGAGCTCGAAGGCGTCCTGGCGCACGAGTTGTCGCATGTGGCGCACAAGGACGTGGCGGTGATCACCGTGGCGTCGTTCCTCGGCGTGATCGCCGGGCTGATCGTGCGGTTCGCCTTCTACTCCGAACTGTTCGGGCGGGGGCGCAGGGACCAGAACACGGTCGCGATCTTCGCGATGGTGATGGCCGTCTCCGCGGCCGTGTACGCGATCAGTTTCCTGCTCATCAGGGCCCTGTCGCGCTACCGCGAGCTGGCCGCCGACCGCGCCGCGGCCCTGCTCACCGGACGGCCCTCGGCACTGGCGTCCGCGCTGACCAAGGTCACCGGGGACATCGGCCGGATCCCCACGAAGGACCTGCGTACCGCGCAGGCCTTCAACGCTTTCTACTTCACGCCCGCGCTCGGCGCCGAGCCCGGTTTCGCCAAGCTGTTCTCCACGCACCCGAGTCTGGAACAGCGCCTGGAGCAACTGGCCCGCATCTCCGCCGAGCTGGGCGAGCCCGCGGCGCCCGGTACGACCGCCTGAGACTCCCGGAAAGGCCATCTGCATGGGGTTCCTGGACATCCTGCTGGGTCGCACCAAGCCCGTGGCGCCCGATCTCGACCAGCTCTTCGGGCTGCCGTCGGCGGCCGTGACCCTTCAGGCCGCCGCCGGGTTCACCCCGACGGGAACGGGTGCGGTGTGCTTCGCGAGCGTCGAGGGCGCGGCCTTCGCCGAGGCGTACCGCGAGGTGCAGGCGCTGCTCGACGCCGATGCCGGGCGCACCGGACCGCCCGTCGAGCTCGTCCGCGACGAGTACGGGTACTCGTGGCTGGTCTCCCGGCGGCAGCCCGACGACCTGCCCGCGCTGGTGAGCGATCTGCACGCGGTCAACAGCGCCCTGGAGGGCACCGGCTTCGGCCCGCAGCTGCTGTGCTCGGTCGCCGCCTTCGAGGACAGCGGGCAGCGACGGCTCGGACTCGTCTACCTCTACAAGCGCGGGACCTTCTACCCGTTCGCGCCGCTGGCCGGTACGGGCCGACGGCGCGACAACGCGCTGGAGCTGCAGGTCAAGGCGGTGCTCGCCGACGACCTGCGGATCGAGCAGGACCTGGGGCGCTGGTTTCCCGTCTGGGGCGCCCCAGGTCTGTGAAGGTACGGATCCGCGCGGGGCGGGATCGGTGGACTGCCCGGGCGGGCCTACTTCTGGCGCTCCTGGCGGCGTGCCTCCAGAGGACGCTCGCGACGGTAGCGGCGCTCCCACCTGGCCTGACGGTCACGGCGGTCGCGGTAGGCGCGGTAACTCGTGTCCGTGCGGCCCGCGGAACCCCTGGCAGGGGCCCCGTTCGAGGACGCGGCGGACGTGCTCTCCCCCGTGCGGCCGTAGCGGACGTACAGGAAGAGCAGGGCCACCGCCGCGAGCCAGAGGACGTGGTCGGAGAAGCCCATGACGACCAGGACCAGGGTCGCCGAGACGATCAAGGTGCCCATGGCGGGACTCCTTGGGATGCGTGGATGGCGGGTCTTGACGTGCCAGTGGGGTGTGCCGACGAGGCGCTGGGGGTGGGCGGCCGCACGTCGGTGCGTAGAGAGTAGCCCCGTGTCCGCCGACTGATGCCTGTCCGGCGGCAAGCGGTGCCGGGCAGCTCCGCGACGCGTGTCCAGCGTAGGGACCGGGCCCCGGCGTGCGCATCCGGATTTCTCCCGACTGCACCCCACCCCGTACCGCTATAAAGTCGAATGAACTCGACATAAGGGGTTCCTTCGGATGAGCAATCTGTTCGTCATCGCGTACAACGACCTGGCCACCGCCAACCAGGTGCGGGAGAAGCTCTTCGAGCTGTCCAAGCAGCACCTCGTCGAACTGGAGGACGCGGTGGTGGTGGAGCGGCGCGACGACGGAAAGATCAAGCTCCATCAGGCCGTCAGCCACACGGCCGTGGGCGCCGCCGGAGGTGCGCTGTGGGGCGGCGTGATCGGACTGCTCTTCCTGGCGCCGCTGCTCGGCGCGGCGGTGGGCGCGGCGGCCGGTGCCGCCGGCGGTGCGGTCACGGACACCGGCATCAACGACAACTTCATGAAGGACCTCAGCCAGAACCTGCGGCCGGGCGCCGCCGCGCTGTTCGTGCTCGTCAAGCAGGCCGCCGCCGACAAGGTGGTCCCCCAGATCGCCGAGTTCGGCGGCCAGTTGGTGCAGACGTCGCTGAGCCAGGAACAGGAGGACGCGCTGCGCGAGGCGATCGCCGCCGCACGGGCGAGGAGCGACACGGCGGCGCACGCGCAGAGCGACACCGCCGCGCAGGCCGGGACCGGCACCGCCGCGCCCGCTTCCTCCTGAGCCCGCTCCCGCCTCCCCCCGGGCGGCCCGGCGCCCACTGCCGGGGCGGCCCGGCGCGGCATGCGTAAATGGGGGGATGTTCTCCTCCTTCACGCACCACCACGACGGTGAACGACTCAGCTGTGTCAGCGGCGGAGGCGACCGGAGCGGGGGCGGTGCCGCCACCGCCGTCCTGCTGCACGGCGCGGGCAACGGCAGCAAGGAACGACTGCTCCCGCTGCTCGGCGACTTCGTGGCGCGCGGCTGCCGCGCACTCGCGCTCGACTTCTCCGGGCACGGCGAAAGCACGGGCGAGCTCCACGAGTTGAGCCTTCGGCGGCGCTTCGAGCAGGCCGTCTCCGTCATCGACGCGAGCGTCCCCGCGGACGGAGAGCTGATCCTCGTCGGCTTCAGCATGAGCGGGCAGACCGTGGCCGATCTCGCGGGGCACTACGAAGAGCGCGTCGCCGCCGTCGGGCTGTGCGCGCCGGCCGTGTACAGCGCCGAGGCGTGGCCGGTCCCGTTCGGCGAGGGCGACAGCCCGTTCAGCACGATCATCCGCACCCCGGACAACTGGCGTACGGCGCCCGCACTCGCCGTCCTGCGGGCCTACGCGGGCCGTGCGGTGCTCGCGGTGCCGGGCACGGACGCCGTGATCCCGCCCGCCGTGACCGAGGCCGTGACGGACGCCCTGTCGGCGAAGGCCCGGTTCACCCGCTTCGACGTGCCCGACGCGGAGCACAGGCTCGGCCTGTGGTTCCACGACCATGCCGAGGACCGGGCACGGTTCGTCGACCTCCTCCTCACCGACCCGGCCCGCTGACCGGGAAGGCGGACCCGCCGCGGGGTGGGCCGCTCACCCGCGTCAGACGCCCGGGGCCGCCCTGACCACCCCGGCCGCCACGGCCGCGCCGAGGGCCGCGTGGTCCTCGGCGGTCCGGTCTGCGTAGCGCAGCGCGAAGTCGGCGACGGCCCGGTCGAAAATGTCGGAGGCGCCGAGGTACGAGGCGATCGCGATACGGTCGCCGGAGCGCGCGTGCGCGCGGGCCAGGGTGGTGCCGCACAGCCCGGCGTAGATCCGCAGGACGGCCGGGCTCATGCCCGCGACGTCCGCCGACATCTTCATGTCGCGCAACTGCCGCCAGTAGTAGGCCCGGTCCTGCGGCCCGCTCATCCAGCCGAGGAAGATGTCGCCGGCGGCCTGGAGCAGTCGCTGCCCCGCGACGACCCGGTGTCCCGGGTGCACATACGGACCGCTGGGCAGGTGATCCTCCAGGACGGACCGGCCGGCCTCCTTGATCTGGAGGAACAGCGGGTCGGTCATGTCACGGCCGGTGAGCAGCACGATGAAACACCTGGTGCCGACGCTGCCGACACCCACGACCTTGCGGGCGGCGTCCGCGAAGCGGTAGCGGTCGAGGAGCAGACGGCGCTCCTCGGAGAGCGTGGAGCGGTAGTCGCTGAAGATCTTGCGCAGCGCGGCCATGTCGGGGGCACCGACCGTCTCCAGCAGGGGCGGGTCCTGGACGATGCGCGGCCGTCCGTCGGCGATCTCGGTGAGCTTGCCCAGGGCGTGCAGGCTGGTGCGGCGGCGGGCCCGGGTGAGGCTCGACTCGACGCGCTTGCGCCGCCGGGCCGTCGGGGCCAGCGCGAGCAGCTCCGCGGCGTCGACACGGGCGTACCAGACGGCGAGTTCGCCCTGTTCGGCCAGGCGTCGTACGGCCCGGCGGTACTCGGCCGCGGCGGTCATGGCCGCGGCGTGGGCCTGCGCCTCCTTGTGCCCGTTCTCGCGGGCGGCGACCGCGACGCTGGCCGCGAGCCGTTTGACGTCCCACTCGAAGGGGCCGGGGAAGGTCTCGTCGAAGTCGTTGAGGTCGAAGACCAGGGCGCGTTCCGGGGAGGCGTACACGCCGAAGTTGAGCAGATGGGCGTCGCCGCACAACTGCACCATGAGGCCGGTGTGCGGGTGTGCGGCGAGGTCGGCGGCCATCACGGCGGCGGAGCCGCGCAGGAAGGCGAACGGGGACACCGTCATCCGCCCGTACCGGATCGGCAACAGCTCCTGGAGCCGGTCGCGGCCCTGCCGTTCGAGGACGGCGACGGGGTCCGGACGGTCGGCGGCGGGTATCCAGCCGGCGTGCGAGGAACGGGGGACGCGCTTGCGAGCGGCCTTGCCCCCTGCCGCCCGGTCGGCGGGGCCGGGGGTACCGTTCCGGGCCACGGCGGTCAGTACCGCACTGCGCGCGCGACACCGGCCGTGACGTCACCCGAGAGCGAGCGGTTGGCGCGGGCGGTGGCGTCCTTGGAGGCGCCCTTCGCCACGTCGTTCACGGTGACGACGGACACGCCGAGGAGGTTGCCGTCCTTGTCCCGGAAGTCGACCTGGATGACGTAGGACTTCGTCGCGGAAGCCGAGTTGGTGGCGGTCAGCTTGACGGTGGGCCGTCCATCGGCGTCGGAGGTGACCTTGCCGTCGAGCTTCACGTCGCCCTTGGCGTCGACGCCGTTCTTGACGTCGTCGAACTTCTGGCCGGCTTCGGCGGTCGCGGAGGCCAGGGCGTCCCCGGCCTCGGACGCGGCGGACGCGGCCTTGGACACGGCCCCGGACGGGCTGCCGCCCTCCGAGCAGCCGGCGAGGAACGCGGCCAGGGCCGTCGTCGCGGTCGCCGCCAGGATCAGCCCTCGTACGCCGTGCCCGTGCATCGCGTCTCCCGATGTGCTCCTCGTCCTGCGGATCCCGCGTCACGCGGTGGCCTCAGTCAATGCCGACGGCGGCGGGCACGCATGCGGGATACGGCGAAACGGGTGACTCGCCCCCGGTGACGGCCGCGTGCCCGAGAAGAGGGGATCACGGGGTTCAGGGGACCGGCTGGAGGCGGTGTGAGCGGACGGCGGCGGCACATCGGTGCGGCGGAACGGCGGGCCCGGCTCGCCCTGCGGCAGAGGCCGGCGGTCACCGCGCGGGCGGCGCGGCCCGAGGAGGCCGCCGACTCCCCGGTCGCGCTGCGCGGCACCGATCCGGCGACGGTGTACCTGGCGGTCGGTACGCGGCTGGAGGATGCCGGGAAGACGGTGGCGGAGGTCGACCGGGCGCTGTACGAGGACCGGACGCCGGTGCGGATGCACGGCATGCGGCACACGGTGTTCGTGTTCCCCGCCTCCCCGGCCGCGGTGGTGCGCGCCTCGACGGGGCTCGCCATCGCCGCGAAGGCCCGCGCGGCGCCCCTGGAGAAGGAGTTGTCGTCGGGGTGCGTCCGGGGCCGGGTGCCGCCGCGCGGAGCGGCGGCACCCGGCGGCGGGCCTCAGCGGGAGTACTTCATCAGCGCGCGCACCATGTGGCACGTCGTGTCGGACGGCGCGTGGACGCCGATGAGTTCCGCGGTGCTTCGTATCGTCTCGTTGCGGGCCTGGTCCGGCACGTGGACGCCGGAGTCGAGCAGGGCGATGGCCAGACGCATCGCCTTGAGCCGGCGGTTGTGCGTGACGTACCACTGGCGGGGGCGGCCCGGCGGCAGCGGGCGCTTCTCCACGGGCTCGTACGGCAGGTCCAGCAGGACCGCCCTCCTGGACGTGGACTGGGTGGGCAGCGGCTTCAGTGCGGCAGCGGGCACAGGCATCCTCCTGTCGCGGTCAGGGAGCCGTCCGGACGTCCCGGCGACACCCTCGAACACTGCTTCTATTCTACTGCCGGGCACTGACAAAAGCCGCTGGCCACAAGGCTCTTGGGGACCTCGTGACGCGTGTGGAAACCGATGTCTGGCGTACCGTGTGCGGCATGGAGATCTGGATCAATCCGGCCTGTTCGAAGTGCCGCAGCGCGCTCACCCTGCTCGACGCCGAGGGTGCGGACTACACCGTCCGCCGCTACCTGGAGGACGTGCCCACCGAGGACGAGATCCGCGAGGTGCTCGACCGGCTGGGGCTGGAGCCGTGGGACATCACCCGCACCCAGGAGGCCGACGCCAAGGAGCTGGGCCTCAAGGACTGGCCGCGGGACGCGGAGGCGCGGGGCCGGTGGATCACGGCGCTGTCGCAGCACCCGAAGCTCATCCAGCGGCCGATCATCACCGCGGACGACGGTACGGCCGTGGTGGGCCGCACGGAGGAGTCCGTACGGGATGCCCTGTCCCGGTAGCCCTCCAACCGGACGCACCAACTCGGCTGTGACCTACGTTACTTGAGTGACCGCGGTAACTGTTGAGTAACCCTGTTCGGCATCTCGTACATAGCGGCGTAACGCTCCACCTCACCCAGGAGGCGCGCATGTCGCGTAGGAGAACTCTCAGCACGAAGAAGAAGATCGCGCTGCTCGTCGGTGCCGCGACCGTGGCCGGCGGCGGGGCCTTCGCCCTGGCCGCCACGTCCAACGCGGCGCCGGTGCAGAACGCGCAGAACTCCACGGTCTGCCAGGGCCTGGCCACCGCGCTCGGCAACAACCAGAAGTTCATCGAGGGCCAGCGGGCCGCACCCGACGCGCAGTCGCAGGCGCGGATCGCCAACCGCGAGGCCGTCATCGAGCAGATCAAGGTTCAGCAGAAGGCGTCCGGTTGCACGGTCGGGGAGTCGGCTCAGGGCTCCCAGGCCGGAACGCAGCCCGCGCAGTCCGCACCGGCGCAGTCCGCACCCGCGAACAACGGCGGTGGCGCGAACAACGCGGGTGGAGGTGCGAACAACGCGGGCGGCGGTGCCGGCGGCGGCCAGCAGGTCTGCAACGGCTCGACCGTCACGCTCTCCGGTGAGGGCGGCGCCCCGGCCGCCTCCAGCAACCAGTTCCCGGCGGGGACGAAGCTGAAGGTCACCAACCTGGACAACAACAAGTCCACCACCGTCGAGGTCACCTCGGTGTCCGGCAGCTGTGCGCTGCTGAACAACGCCGCCTTCGAGCAGGTGCGGGAGCCCGGGAAGTTCCTGATCCGCAGGGCCGTCATCGAGAAGGTGGGGTGACGCGGAGAACGTGTCCAAGGCCCTGCCGCTCCGGGACGGGGGCGGCAGGGCCGACACGTGTCCGCACATCCCCGGGCGTCTGTGCGCCCATCGCATACGAGCGGTCGTGCGCGGCGCGTGCGCGACAGGACGGGCCGGCGGTCGCGGACGCGAACACACTGCCGCAAGGGCACCCGCACCGGCGGGCGGAGTGACACCGGGCACACACAGCTCAGGTAACACGGGGTTCACATGCGGGCAATGATCGGGAAATCGCCAGTTGACAGGCTGCCCGCATCCCTGGCGGCGCCCCAGTGCCGCAGCGCCGCAGCACCCGCAAGTGCGCCTAGAGACACACCCCGAAGGATGTGGCCCGTGACCTTCAAGGCTGAGTACATCTGGATCGACGGCACCGAGCCGACGGCCAAGCTCCGTTCCAAGACGAAGATACTGGGCGACGACGCCAAGGGTACGGACCTGCCGATCTGGGGCTTCGACGGCTCCTCCACGAACCAGGCCGAGGGGCACGCCTCGGACCGCGTACTCAAGCCCGTGGCCAGCTTCCCGGACCCGATCCGCGGCGGCGACGACATCCTCGTCATGTGCGAGGTCCTCAACATCGACATGACGCCCCACGAGTCCAACACCCGTGCCGCGCTGGCCGAGGTCGCGGAGCGGTTCGCCGCGCAGGAGCCGATCTTCGGCATCGAGCAGGAGTACACCTTCTTCAAGGGTTCGCGTCCGCTCGGCTTCCCCGAGGGCGGCTTCCCGGCCGCGCAGGGCGGCTACTACTGCGGTGTCGGCGCGGACGAGATCTTCGGCCGCGACGTCGTCGAGGCGCACCTGGACAACTGCCTCAAGGCGGGCCTCGGCATCTCCGGCATCAACGCCGAGGTCATGCCCGGCCAGTGGGAGTTCCAGGTCGGCCCGCTGGCACCGCTGGAGGTCTCGGACCAGCTGTGGGTCGCCCGCTGGCTGCTCTACCGCACCGCCGAGGACTTCGGCGTCTCCGCGACCCTCGACCCGAAGCCGGTCAAGGGCGACTGGAACGGCGCGGGCGCGCACACCAACTTCTCCACGAAGGCGATGCGCGAGGGCTACGACGCGATCATCACCGCGTGCGAGTCGCTCGGCGAGGGCTCCAAGCCGATGGACCACGTCAAGAACTACGGCGCCGGCATCGACGACCGCCTGACCGGTCTGCACGAGACCGCCCCGTGGAACGAGTACTCGTACGGCGTCTCGAACCGCGGCGCCTCGGTCCGCATCCCCTGGCAGGTCGAGAAGGACGGCAAGGGCTACATCGAGGACCGCCGTCCGAACGCCAACGTCGACCCGTACGTGGTGACGCGTCTGCTCGTCGACACCTGCTGCTCCGCGCTGGAGAAGGCCGGCCAGGTCTGATCCGCGCCACGGCTCCGTGAGAGGGGCGCCCACCGTCGCGGTGGGCGCCCCTCCCGCACGATGTGATCGCGCCGGCGTGCGGCCTGCTGCCGCTCCTGCGGCACCGCCGAGATCGGCCGCGAGAGCCGCGAAGGAGCCCGCGGCTTCGTCTACTTCCACTCGCAGTGCACACAGAGTGCCGCCGCCGGGCACGGACTGACCCTGCTGTACGGAGGGTTCGACGGTTCGGCCGACACCACGCAGGCCGTCGGACGCGAGGTCGTCGCCGCGCTCACCGCCGCCGGGCTGTCCGCCCAGTGGGACGGCAGCCCGGACAGGGCGATCACCGTGACGCCCCTGAGCTGGCACAAACGCCTGGTGGGGTGACATGGGCGACGTCCGGATCACGCCGAGCCGGCGTCCGACCCGTAAGAGGAGGCCCTGCCCGGCGCCGGGTTCTGCTTCAATGGGGTCATGGCCGGTTTCCAGAAGCACCTCGCGACGGGTCGCCATGACCTGGAGCCCTTCTGGCCGTCCCGTCAGCATCACGACTTCGACCGGGTGTGTTGCCGCGCGATGAACGCGCCGGCCCTCTAAAGCCGTACACCCCGGCCTTCGGCCAGCGCGCACGACGTACGTCCTCGACGGCCCCGACCACGAACTCGCGGTCGTCGACCTCCCCGACGAACTTCTCGCGTGAAAGAGCTGACCTCTCATGGCGACCACTCGTTCCTTCTCCTCCGTCGCGTCCTCCCCCGCCCTCGACTCCGTCCGGGCGGGCGGCGGGCCGTCCACCCTTCCGGCCGGCCCCGGGCGGCACCGGCTGCGTGCCGTCGACCGGGACGAGGTGGCGGACGTCACCGAGTTCCTGCCGCCGGGCGCCACCTGGCTGCCCGCTCCCCAGCACACCGTGCCCGTCCTGCCGGGACAGCCGCCGATGATCGGCTACCTGGTCCTCGTCCCGGCGGACCAGCACCCCGCGCTGCCCCTCGCCGTGCCGGACCGGCCCGAGCCGTCGGAGACGGCCGACGCCGGCAGCGACGACCCGCTCGTCCGCGTCGACACCGTGCAGCGCACCGCCGAGGTCGACGGACGGCCGCTCGACCTCACCTACCTGGAGTTCGAGCTGCTCGCGCACCTCGTCGCCCACCCGCACCGGGTGCACACCCGCGATCAGCTGGTCACCACGGTGTGGGGCTACGGTCACGTGGGCGACGGACGGACCGTCGACGTCCACGTCGCCCGGCTGCGCCGCAAGCTCGGCGCGCAGCACCGGCAGACGATCCAGACCGTGCGCCGCGTGGGTTACAAGTACGCGCCCCCGAGCGGGCGTTGATGCGGGTCGTGCCGCCGAGCGGCCGGCCGCGGTGACGGATCTTCTGTCGGCAGAATCCTGTTCCGTGCGGGCGCACGGCCGTGCAGAGTCGTCCCCATGAGACTGCTGATGCTCGGAGGTACGGAGTTCGTGGGGCGCGCCGTCGTCGAGGCGGCACTCGCCCGGGGGTGGGAGGTGACCGTCTTCCACCGGGGGCGGCACGAACCCCCGCCCGGGGTGCGCTCGTTGCTCGGCGACCGCACCGCGCCCGGCGGGCTCGCGGCGCTCGCCGACGGTGAGTGGGACGTCGTCGTCGACACCTGGTCGGCGGCGCCGCGGGCCGTGCGGGACACGGCACTGCTGCTGGCCGGACGGGTGCGGCGGTACGCGTACGTGTCCAGCTGCTCGGTGTACGCGTGGGCTCCGTCCGCCGGCTACACGGAGGACGCCGACTTGGTGGCAGGGGCGTCCGCGGCCGCGGAACAGACCGACTACGCGCGGGACAAGCGAGGCGCGGAGCTCGCCGTGCTCGACGCCTTCGGCGAGGAGCGCTCCCTGCTCGTGCGGGCCGGGCTGATCCTCGGTCCGTACGAGAACATCGGGCGGCTGCCGTGGTGGCTGAGCCGGATCGCGCGGGGCGGGCCCGTCCTCGCACCCGGACCGCGCGACCTACCGATCCAGTACGTCGACGTCCGCGACCTCGCCGAGTGGACACTCTCGGCGGTGCAGGCGGCGCCGGGCGGCGCCTACAACGTCGTCTCTCCGCCGGGTCACAGCACGATGGAAGAGCTCCTCGACGCGTGCGTGTCCGTCACCGGGGCGTCGGCGGAGCTGCGGTGGACCGCCTGCGAGGCCGTGCTCGACGCCGGGATCGAGCCGTGGACGCAGCTGCCGGTGTGGGTGCCGGCGGGCAGCGATCTGCACGACGCCCTGCACAGCGCGGACGTCTCCCGCGCGGTGGGCGCGGGGCTGCGGTGCCGTGGCGTCCTGGACACCGTCGCCGACACCTGGAGCTGGCTCCAGGAGCTCGGAGGGATCGCCCCGCAGCGGCCCGACCGGCCCGCGGTGGGGCTCGCCCCCGAACAGGAGGCGAAAGCCCTGGCGGGCTGAGCGGGGGCTGCCTGCCCGGCCTCCGCCTGCCCCGGGCAGGGTGCGCGGCACGGTGTCCCCCGTCCCACCGGACCCTCCGGCCTGCCTCGTCGACACCGGGGTCCCGGTCGCTCTCGTACCCGCCGGGGTCCCGGTCGCCCACATCCGCACCCGGGTCCGGATCGCCCCGTCCGCACCCGGGGGTGGTGCCGGCACCACCCCCGGTGGGGGTGCCCGGCCCAGTGACCCGGTGCGTCCGGTCGGTGAGACTGAGGCCATGGAGAAGCACAGCACCGGCCTCCGGGCGCGAGCGCGGGAGGCGGCCGTGGCCAGCGCACGGGGACTCGCCGTCGCCGCCCTGGGGTTCACCGGATCCGTGGCCCTCTTCGTCCTGGCCGTCGTGTCACTCGTCCTCGTACCGCTAGGCGTCGGCGTCGTGACGACGCCCTGGGTGCTGACCGGCGTCCGGTCCTTCGCGAACGCCCGCCGGGTGGTCGCGGCACAGTGGTACGGGATACGGATCCCGGCCGTGTACCGGCCGGTGCCGGCCGACGCGGGCCCGTGGACGCGCTGCTTCGGGATGCTCGGGGACCCGGCGACCTGGCGGGACCTGGGATGGCTGCTGTTCGACATGACCGTCGGGTTCGTCACGGCCCTGCTGCCCGGGGCACTGCTCCTGTACCCGCTGGAGGGGTTCGCGCTCGCGCTCGGGCTGTGGCGGGTCTTCACGGACGGCACCCACGTCGGCTGGTGGTACGGCTTCGTGCCGGTCTCGGGACAGAGCACCGCCCTGGCGGCCGGCGCGCTCGCCGCCGGACTCCTGACCGCCGGCCACCACCTCTCCCCGTCGCTGCTGCGTCTGCACTTCCGGCTCACCCGGTCCGTACTGGCCTTGGGACAGGGCGAACTCGCCGAGCGGGTCAGGGTACTGACGGAGACACGGCGCGACGCCGTCGACTCGTCGGCGGCCGAACTGCGACGCATCGAACGGGACCTGCACGACGGGGCGCAGGCACGCCTGGTCGCCATGGGCATGGACCTGGGCACGATCGAGGCACTGATCGACAAGGATCCGGCGCGGGCCAGGAAACTGCTCGCCCAGGCGCGGAGGTCGTCCGCCGACGCGCTCACCGAGCTGCGGGACCTGGTGCGCGGCATCCATCCTCCGGTGCTCGCGGAACGCGGACTCGCCGACGCGATAAGGGCGTTGGCGCTGCGCCTGCCGCTGGCGAGCGAGGTGGACGCGGAGCTGGCGGGGCGGGCGGACGCGCCCGTCGAGTCCGCCGCGTACTTCGCGGTCAGCGAGGTGCTGACCAACGCGGTCAAGCACTCCGGCGCCGACCGTGTCTGGGTGGACCTCCACCACACGGACGGCATGCTGCGCATCGCGGTCACCGACAACGGCACGGGCGGCGCCCGGATCGGCGCGGGTTCGGGCCTGCCGGGGATCGAGCGGCGGCTCGGTACATTCGACGGCGTCCTCGCCGTCAGCAGTCCCGCGGGCGGCCCCACCATGGTCACCATGGAGATCCCTTGCGCGTTGTCCTAGCCGAAGACCTGTTCCTGCTGCGCGACGGACTGGTGCGGATGCTCCAGGCCTACGACTTCGAGATCGCCGCGGCCGTCGAGAGCGGGCCCGAACTGAGGCGCGCGCTGGCCGAGTCGGAGCCGGACGTGGCGGTGGTCGACGTACGGCTGCCGCCCTCGCACACGGACGAGGGCCTGCAGTGCGCACTGGAGGCCCGGCGCAACCGGCCGGGACTGCCGGTCCTCGTCCTGTCGCAGCACGTGGAGCGGCTGTACGCGAGGGAGTTGCTCGCCGACGGCGCCGGCGGCATCGGCTATCTGCTGAAGGACCGGGTGTTCGACGCGGAGCAGTTCGTCGACGCGGTGCGCCGGGTCGCGGCGGGGGGTACGGCGATGGATCCGCAGGTCATCCAGCAGTTGCTGTCGCAGCGGTCCGCCGCCGGCCAGCCGCTCGGACGGCTCACTCCGCGGGAGACGGAGGTGCTCGAACTGATGGCGCAGGGACGGTCGAACGGGGCGATCGCCGGCCAGCTCGTGGTCACGGAGCGGGCTGTCGCCAAGCACACCTCCAACATCTTCGCGAAGCTGGGCCTGGAGGTCTCCGACGACGACAATCGCCGGGTCCTCGCGGTGCTCGCGTATTTGGACCGGGGAGCCCACTGAATGCGATCGACGGAACTGAATCGGATTCAAAAATTCGCCGTTCAAACCTGAATGGCATCATCAACTCTCACGGAAACGCGGGCTTCTGGGCCCATTGTGGCCGAATTGGCCACGGGAACCTCCAAGTTTTCCCTGAGGCTTCTGAACGCCTCACACACCTCATGCGTATGGAATGGAGCCGCTTCACTCCTGTCGGGCGCCTCGATGCCCCGCAAGGAAGTCAGAGGAGTTCCATGGGACGCAACACACGAAAACGCCGTTCGCCGCTGGCCGTCCGCGCCGTAGCCGCATCGGCGGCTCTAGCGCTCGGCGGAGGCGGGCTGATCTGGGCGAATTACTACGCTTCGGCGCACGAGGAGAATTCCTCCCCCAACACCACCAAGGCCGCCGCCGCTCAGGTGGCCACGATCAGCTGTCCCGATGTCGGGCAGAAGCTCCCCGACGTGCCCAACCAGGCCCGCACTGAGGTCGACGGCGAGCTCGCCACGCTCGACCAGCAGATCACCGACGCCTACCAGCGCCTCACCACCACGCGGGACGCGCAGGCCAGGGACGCCCAGTTCGTGCAGAACTCCATCCTCCAGCCGCTCAAGGACCGGCGTTCGGCGATCATCGACCGGATCAAGCTGGAGATCTCGCGCGTGGGCGGCACCGCCCCGGACTCGCTGAACACTCTCGCCGGCTGCAACGCGACCACCGCCGACCAGACGCAGGCCGGCAACGGCGGACAGCAGCAGGGCGGCGGACAGGCCACCGCCTCACCGAGCGCTCCGGCCGGCGGCCAGCAGCAGGGTGGCGGGCAGCAGGGTGGCGGGCAGCAGGGTGGCGGGCAGCAGCAGGGCAACGGCGGCCAGGCCGGCAACGGTCCCGTCGCCGCCGACTTCGTCGACATCACGAAGGTCCGGCCGAACGTGCCCCAGAAGGCGCGGACCCGGGCGGGCGGCTCCTCCGGCACCTTCTCGAGCACCTGCGGTGTGAACGCGAACAAGAAGTTCAACACCGACAACGTGATCGTGGCGCCCGGCGTGACCAACGGCGCGCACCACCTGCACGACTACGTCGGCAACCAGTCGAACGACGCCTTCGCCAACAACGACACGTTCGCCGCGGCCAAGACCAGCTGCTCGAACCAGGGCGACAAGTCGTCGTACTACTGGCCGGTCGTGCGTATCCAGAACGGCACGCAGGACTTCGACCAGAACAACGACGGCGGTGGCAAGGAAGGCAACGTCGGCCAGATCCAGCAGGCCAAGCAGGCGCAGATCAAGTTCGTCGGCAACCCGAAGAGCAAGGTCGTCGCGATGCCGAAGTTCCTGCGCATCATCACCGGCGACGCGAAGACGACGACCAACGGACTCGCGAACGCCAACGCCCACTGGAGCTGCACCGGCTTCGAGAACAAGGTGCAGCTGACGACGCAGTACCCGATCTGCCCCCAGGGCAGCAGCGTGGTGCGCACCTTCGCCTTCCAGAGCTGCTGGGACGGCCAGAACATCGACAGCGCGAACCACCGGACGCACGTGGCCTTCGCCGACGCCCAGGGCAACTGCGCGGGCGGCTTCAAGGCGATCCCGCAGCTGACGATGCGCCTGGTGTACAACGTGCCGGCGCCGACCCTGCAGAACGGGCAGGTCAAGAACGCCTATGCGGTGGACGGCTTCCCGGAACAGCTGCACAAGCCCGCCACCGACCACGACGACTTCATCAACGTCTTCGACGAGAACGTGATGAACAAAATGGTCAACTGCATCAACCGGGGTCAGCGTTGCAGGTGAGCCGCTCGCAGCGGTGACCGACCCGACATGAAGCGCGAAGAAGGCCGGTGGCGGATCTCCCGCCACCGGCTTTCCGCGTTCCTCCTGCCACCGGCTTTCCGCGTCCCTCCTGCCACCGGCTTCCGCGTTCTTTCCGCCACCGGCTTCCGCGTTCTTTCCGCCACCGGCTTCCGCGTTCTTTCCGCCACCGGCCATCCACGTCCTTCCGGACGCCGCCGCGCCGCGGGCCGTTCCGGCTCGTGCCCGGGACCGGGCCGGCGGCGTCCCCGCCCCGTCCCTCCCGGGCCCGGGGCGTCAGCCGGCGTGGTGACCGGAGTGCCCGGTCGCGGTTCCCGCACCCCCGGTACCTCCCGCGTGGTGGGACATGCCCTC
>NZ_AUKV01000042.1:0-73688 GCF_000424945.1 Streptomyces sp. 142MFCol3.1 | reverse complement strand
TCGGCCTCCTTGCGCGAGAGCTCGAACTCCCTGAGCGCCTCGACCGTGAGCGTGGTCAGCGGCACCGGGTGGACGTTGAAGCCGTCCAGGGAGCCGTCCTCCAGCGGACTGTTCGCGTAGCCGACCTTCGTCATCGCCCGCTTGGTGAACTCGTCCGTGTTGACGATGATCTCCGCGCCGCGCGGCACGTCCCCGATGTTCGCCTTCAGGGCGGCCGGGTTCATCGCGACCAGCACGTTCGGCGCGTCACCGGGCGTGAGGATGTCGTGGTCCGCGAAATGCAGCTGGAACGACGAAACGCCCGGCAGGGTGCCTGCGGGCGCGCGGATCTCGGCGGGGAAGTTCGGCAGGGTCGAGAGGTCGTTGCCGAAGGAAGCGGTCTCGGAGGTGAAGCGGTCGCCGGTGAGCTGCATACCGTCACCGGAGTCCCCCGCGAACCGGATGATGACCCGGTCCAGCCGGCGGACGTCCTTCGTCCCGGCCGGTTTGCGCTGTTCCCCTACGACGGCTCCATCGGCATGCTCCGCTGGGCTACTGACCTGGCTCGTCACTGAACTGGACCTCCTTCGAGGCGGCTGTCGGGGAGCGGCCTTCCCGCAGACCTTCCCCTTTTCAACCCTACGTCGGTAAGGGTCGCCTTCCCGTGGCCATTCACATGATGGACATGAATCTGAGACGGTCCGGCACCCTGACTTGTCATGATTTACCCGCCCCCGGGTTCTTTCCTGGACGACGCTCCCGGCTCGTCCGTCGGTTCTGGGCTTGTTGTGGAGTTTCCGTGCGGCGGGACCCGTGCCGCGCGGAGCCTCGCCCCATAACTGACACAGTGTCAGCCCGTCATGAGTTCAGGTAGGTGAGCACCGCGAGAACACGCCGGTGATCCCCGTCACTCGGCGACAGCCCCAGCTTCAGGAAGATGTTGCTGACGTGCTTCTCGACGGCTCCGTCGCTGACCACCAGCTGCCGTGCGATCGCCGAGTTCGTCCGCCCCTCGGCCATCAGCCCCAGGACCTCCCGCTCCCGGGGGGTGAGCCCGGCCAGTACGTCCTGCTTGCGGCTGCGCCCGAGCAGCTGCGCCACGACCTCCGGATCGAGCGCGGTACCACCCTGGGCCACCCGCACCACCGCGTCCACGAACTCCCGCACCTCGGCCACGCGGTCCTTGAGCAGATAACCGACACCGCGGCTGGAACCGGCCAGCAGTTCGGTGGCGTACCGCTCCTCCACGTACTGCGACAGCACGAGCACACCGAGGCCGGGATGCGCCTTGCGCAGCTGCACCGCGGCCCTGACCCCCTCGTCGGTGTGTGTCGGCGGCATCCGTACATCGGCCACGACGACGTCCGGCAGCGCGTCCTGCGCCGCGAACTCGGTGACGGTCTTGATCAGCGCCTCACCGTCGCCGACGCCGGCCACGACGTCATGCCCGCGGTCCGTCAACAACCGGGTCAGGCCCTCCCTGAGCAGCACTGAATCCTCGGCGATGACCACCCGCACCCTGTCCTCCACGATTCTCGGCCCCCCAGAGCCCGTCCCCGGACCGGACCGAGGGTGTCCCGGCCCGTCCGGGATCCGCTCCCGGCCCGTGCCGGGTTCGTCCCCGCTCGTACGACAGACCCCAGCATTCCAGCATTCGGACCGGCCTGCGCCCGGGCAACGGGATTAGGAAGGCATGACTTCGGCTTTCGGCCGCCGTGCGACCGATAACGATCACTGGGCGCCCCGGTGGAGCGCCGGTTTCCGGCCCGTCCCGGACCAGAGGTGAGGCCTGACGAGCGCCCACCACCCACGGGACCCCACCCACGCATGAAAGGGGCCGTGCCGGTGGGCGCCGCGCACCCGGCCGCCCCTCGCCAACTGTCGCCACCCCGCGTGTCACGGAAGGGGCCGTGCCGGTGGGCATTGGGCACGTGGCCCGCCCCTCGCCTGCGGCCGCGACCCACTACCGCCCGCACCCGGCGTCTCACGGAAGGGGCCGTGCCGGTGAATCAAATGCCCGTTGCGGACGGCGCCACGCACCCACCGAGGACCTACCGGCACCGCTCCGCACGACGGCTGCAACGGGCGGATCACCGGCACGGACCCGACCCACCCACCGGACGGACCCGACCCACCCACCGGACGGGCGCGTACCCCACCCACCGGACGGGCGGCCCGGCCCAGGAAGGACACGGCCCCGCCGGCTGCGCGGGGGCGCCACCGCTCAGGCGCGCCAGGGCAGCTCCGCCGTGACGCGGGTCGGCCCGGCCACGGGAGAGTCCACCACCAGGATCCCGTCCACGGCGTCGAGCCGCTCCGCGAGCCCCGCGAGCCCCGATCCGGCGGAGACGTCGGCCCCGCCCATGCCGTTGTCGGTGACCTGCAGCATCAGCCGGTTCTCCACCCGCCACACGTCCACCGTGGCGCGCGTGGCCCGGGAGTGCTTGCTGATGTTCTGCAGCAATTCGGAGACGGTGAAGTAGGCGATCCCCTCGATCGCGGGGGCGGGCCGCGCCGGCAGATCGACCTCGACCTGCACCGGCACGGTGCAGCGGGAGGCGACCGCGGACAGTGCCGCGTCCAGGCCGCGGTCGGTGAGGACCGCGGGGTGGATGCCCCGGGCCAGGTCACGCAGCTCCTGCAGCGCGGTCTTCACCTCGCCGTGCGCCTCGTCCACCATCCGCGCCGCGGCCTGTGGGTCCTCCGTCAGCTTCTCCTTGGCCAGGCCCAGGTCCATCGCGAGAGCGACCAGCCGGGCCTGCGCCCCGTCGTGCAGATCGCGCTCGATGCGGCGCAGGTCCGCCGCCGCCGTGTCCACGACCACCCCGCGATCCGACTCCAGCTCCACCACCCGTGTCGCCAGCCGTGACGGACCGAGCAGCCCGTGCACCATCAGCCGGTCCACCGTCGTCAGGGCCCGCACGATCCACGGCGTGGCCATCGTGAAGAGCAGCCCCACCATCGCGGTGACCGCTATCTCGAACGGGTTGTCGAGGTAGACGGAGTGCGTCCCGTCGCCGTACAGCTGGAGCCCGCCCTGTCCCCCGTACATCGGGAAGAGCCAGAACCACAGCGGATAGGTCAGCATCAGCCAGCCGTACGACCAGAAGGTGACCGCCACCACGAAGGAGAACACCGACCACGGGAACTGGACCACCGCGTACAGCAGGTGACGCCACGACGTGCCGCTCTTGAGCATGGCGCCCATCCACGCGCCCGCTCCCCGCTTCTTCATCCGCAGCGGCTCCGGCTCGGCCACCTCGGCGCCGAGCAGCCCGCGTGCCCGCGCGCGCTCCAGTGTGCCGAAGCCGCGGCAGCCGGCGAGAGCGGCGGCGAGCACCGGGATCCCCACGAAGGTGACCAGCAGGCCGGCACCGAGCGAGACCATCGTGACGGCGAACGTGAACATGATGATCCCGAGCGGCAGGCTCAGCATCACGTAGCCGAGCTCCCGCCAGCTGCGGGCCTCGATCGGCGCCCGCAGCGCGGTCGGGAGCCGACGCCGCCGCTCACCGGCATCCGTCCCCCGGGAACCGGGCGCGCCGCGGTACCCGTATCCCTGTCCGTACTCCGTGGACTCCGTGGCCATCGCCCCGTCCGTTCTGCTCGTCTCGACCCGCTCGTCGGCTGGTGTCTCGACTCTGCTGCTCACGGCCTCCCGGGACCATGGAGCGCGTCGGCGTCTTGGGGCGGGGGTTTTCCCTACCCCGGCTGTGCACGGCGCGCTGCCGTACGCGTAGCCGTGCGCGGCAGCACGCCGTACGCGTTCTCCGGGGCGTCGGCGCGCACGGGGCCGCCGTCACCGGCGCGCGGCGCCCCCGCCGCGGGGTCGTCGACGCCGGGCGTCAGGGCGGACGGAGCCTCTGGGCGCGCGATGGCCCGGGCGCGGATCGCCCCGGGCCAGGTGGCATGGCCGGGCAGTGGCGGTGCCGTTCTCGACGGCGGTGCGCGGTGGCTCAGCGGACGGCGTCGTCGTGCCGGTCCCGCCACGGCAGTTCCGCCGTGACGACGGTCGGGCCGCCGGCCGGCGACTCGATGACGAACAGCCCGTCGACCGCGCCGAGCCGGTCCGCGAGGCCCGCCATCCCCGTACCGCCGTCGAGACTGGCCCCGCCGCGGCCGTCGTCCCACACCTGTATGAGCAGCCGGTCGTCCGTCCGCCACACGTCGACGGACGCGGACCGCGCCCCGCTGTGCTTGCTCACGTTCTGCAGCAGCTCGGAGACCGTGAAGTAGGCGATGCCCTCGATCGCCGCCGCCGGCCGTGTCTCCAGCTCGGCCGTCACCTTCACCGGCACCGTGCAGCGGGAGGCGACCGCGGACAGCGCCGCGTCCAGGCCGCGGTCGGTGAGGACCGCGGGGTGGATGCCGCGGGCCAGGTCGCGCAGTTCCTGGAGCGCGAGCTTCACCTCGCCGTGCGCCTCGTCGACCATGGCCGCCGCCGCGTCGGGGTCCTCCAGCAGCTTCTCCTTGGCCAGGCCCAGCCCCATCGCCAGGTTCACCAGCCGCGCCTGTGCCCCGTCGTGCAGATCACGCTCGATGCGACGCAGGTCCGCCGCCGCGGCGTCGACCACGACCCCCCGGTCGGACTCCAGTTCGGCGATCCGCCGCTCCAACTCATCGGAAGGCGACAGCAGCCCGCGGACCAGGGCCCGGTCCACGTTCGTCAGCGCCCGCGCGACGAACGGCAGCACCGGCCACAGCACGAACAGCCCCGTGAGCGTCACCGTGAAGGTGACGATGCCCCACGGCAGCCGGATGAAGGCGTACAGCACCGTCCGCCAGCCCACCGGGTCCTTCAGACTCGACCACAGCCAGCCGAAGAAACCGGTCCGGCGCACCGGCAGCGGGCTGGGCTCGTCGATCCGCAGCCCGAGCATCGTCCGGGCCCGCGCTCGCTCCGCCTTGCCCAGCTGACGAGCACCCCGCAGCCCGCCCGCGAGCAGCGGCAGCCCGACGACCGTCACGGCGAGCCCCGCACCCGCGGACATCAGCGTCACGACGTAGACGAAACCGACGAGCGCGACCGGCAGGTTGACCAGAAGGTACGCGATCTCCCGCCACGTCTGCGAGTCGTAGGCGAGGCGTGCGGGAGGCAGGCTGTCGCCGTCGGGACGTCCGCCGGACGGGCCGTCGTCCGCCGTGCCCGGCGGGCTGCCCGGCACAGCGCCGGAGGTTCTTCCCGGCGGGCCGGTGAGCGTGATGCGTTCGGTCATATCCGCAAGCGTGCCCGGCGGCGCGCCACGGCGCCATGAGGTGGGCCGCCCCGATGCACGGGGGAAAACCCCACCCCCGTCACGCCGGGGCCCGCGAGCTCTGAGTACGCACAGGGATGTACCCCTGTCTCCTCACGTCCCGCTCTCTGCTTCCCCGGCCCGGCCTCCGGTCCGGGCTTCCCCGGTGCCGCCTCCGGTCCCGGCACCCCCGGCCCCGCCCCGTCACGGTCCCCATCCGGACCGTCTCCGTCTCTGTCCTCGTCTCCTCGTCAAGAGACCGGCCCGCCTCCAGTCCATGGACTGTCCGCGCCCCGGGACGGGACCGGACGGAGCCGTCTCCTGGCCCGGTACTGCCCGTCCGCGGTGGTCCGAGCGTGACGGGCTGCTTACGGTCTCTTTAGCAGGCCCTAGACTCCCGTCCGTACAGATCGTCGAACAAGGCGCATCACGGAGTGCGCGACGGGCGCACGACGGGGCCCAACAAGGCCAGGGAGCGAGGGGCTGACGTGCCGGAACCGACCGTAGTCACGGCGACCGGGGCCGTCGTCGCGGCGGACTACTTCCAGTCCTACTCGGTGGTCGGACTGCTCGCCGTCGTGGGCGTGCTCTTCGTCGCCGTCGCCTTCGGGGCGGGACGCCTGCTGCGGCCCGTGGTCCCCACCCCGGAAAAACTCCTGACCTACGAGTGCGGTGTCGACCCCGTCGGCGAGGGCTGGGCCCACACCCAGGTCCGCTACTACGTCTACGCGTTCCTCTACGTCATCTTCGCCGTCGACTCGATCTTCCTCTTCCCCTGGGCGACGGTCTTCGCCGCGCCCGGCTACGGCGCCGCGACGCTCGTCGAGATGTTCATCTTCCTCGGCTTCCTCGCCGTCGGCCTGCTGTACGCATACAAGAAGGGCGTCCTGGCATGGACGTGACCCCCTCGACCCCCGAGCCCGTGCTGCTTCCCGAGCCCAAGCGGCTCGGTGCGCTGGCCCGCCTGGCGCCCGAGCCGATGAAGGTCGTCCTGAACTGGGGCCGCCGCTACTCGCTGTGGGTCTTCAACTTCGGCCTCGCCTGCTGCGCGATCGAGTTCATCGCCGCTTCCATGGCCCGCCACGACTTCATCCGCCTCGGCGTGATCCCCTTCGCGCCGGGTCCGCGCCAGGCCGACCTGATGGTCGTGTCCGGCACGGTCACGGACAAGATGGCGCCGGCCGTGAAGCGCCTGTACGAGCAGATGCCCGAGCCCAAGTACGTCATCTCCTTCGGCGCCTGCTCCAACTGCGGCGGCCCCTACTGGGACTCGTACTCCGTCACCAAGGGCGTCGACCAGATCATCCCGGTGGACGTCTACGTCCCCGGCTGCCCACCGCGTCCCGAGGCGCTCCTCCAGGGCATCCTCAAGCTCCAGGAGAAGATCGCCCGCGAATCGCTCGGCGAGCGCTACGGCTCCGGGGCGGACCGGCCGTCCGCCGCCGCGCTCCAGAGCGGCCTGGTGAAGCCGCCCGCCACGAACCCGAGGGAGGGCGACAGGTGACCGGCTGGCTCACCGCACCCGCCGAGGACCTCTTCGGCCCGGAGGCCACGGCCGACGAGTCGTACGACGTCCTGACGGTCGACGTGCCCCCCACCGCATGGCTCGCCGCCCTCGAGACCGCCCGGACCACGCTGGGCTGCACCTTCTTCGACTGGCTGAGCGCCGTCGACGAGCCCGGCACCGGCTTCCGTGTCTCGGCACACGTCGTGGCGCTGTCCCCGGTGCGCCGCCTGCTGGTCCGTACGACCGTGCCGCACGCAGCCGCCACCCTCCCCTCCGCCGTCTCCGTGTACGCGGGTGCCGCCTGGCACGAGCGCGAGACCCACGAGATGTTCGGCGTGACCTTCGAGGGCCACCCCGGCCTCGACCCGCTCCTCCTGCCCGAGGGCTTCGAGGGCCACCCCCTGCGCAAGGACTTCGTCCTGGCCGCCCGCGTCGCCAAGGCCTGGCCCGGCGCGAAGGAGCCCGGCGAATCGGAACACGGCGGTCCGAAGCGCCGCCAGATGCTTCCGCCCGGTGTCCCCGACCCCAACGAGTGGGGCCCCCTCAAGGGCCAGCTCCCGCCGGCCCCGGCCCGCCCGGCCCGGGGTGCCGCCCGCGCCGCCGGCGACCGCCCCGTACGCAGGGCCCGTACCGCGGGGGAGGGCTCGGCGAGCCAGACAGCCGCGGGAACCGGTGCGGCTGGTGCCGGCGCTGTCGCCGCCGCTGCCGCGGAGACGCCGGCTGCACCTCGGCGTGCCCGCAGCGCGAGCCAGGGCTCGGCTTCACAGCGCGCCGAAGCCCCTGCACCCGCCTCGGACCAGGCGTCCGCACCGGATCGGCACCTGGCTCCGGACCAGTCGGGTGCCTCTGAGCGGCCCAGCGCACCTGCCGGGCCGCGTCGGGCCCGCAGCGCGAGTCAGGGCTCCGCCTCGCAGCGCGCCACCGGAACCCAGGACGCCACCGGAACCCGGGACACCGGAACCCGGGACACCGGAACCCAGGACGCCACCGGAACCCGGGACACCGGAACCCCGGACGCCACCGGGCCGGCGCCCTCCGCCGAGGCGCCGGTTCCCGCCGCGCCGCCCACCCCCGAAGCGCCGGCCTCCGAAGCGGCCACCCGCGAGACGCCGGCACCGCCCGCCGCCTCACCCGCGGCACCCGCCGCGGCGGCGAGGCCCACCGCGTCGCGCAGCTCGGACGCACCCTGGCACCACGCCCGCCCCGCCTTCGACGAGGAACCGGAACGGAAACCGAAGCCGGAGCCCGAGCCGACCCCGGGTCCCGCGAACGCCCCCGAGCCGGAACCGCCGACAGCCCCTGCCGACGCCACCGAGCCCGATGCGGCGCCCCGGCGCACGCCGACACCCGGGCCCGAGGCGAAACCGGCGCCCGGGGCCGCCCCCGAGCCGAACGCGGCGCCGGAACCCGACGCGGCGCCGGAAGCCGACGCGGCGCCAGAACCCGACGTGACCCCGGAACCCCGGTCCGCACCGGACACGGCACCCGGTACCGGCACTGACACCGGCTCAGACCCCGACCCCGGCACAGACCCCGACCCCAACCCCGACGACCCCTCCGGAGGTACGCAGTGAACGACGCTCTCGACGTCGCCCTGCGACTCCTCGTCGTCTTCGTCGTGTTCCTGACCTTCCCCCTGATCGTCGGTCAGACCGAGCACAAGGTGATGGCCCACATGCAGGGCCGCCTCGGCCCGATGTACGCGGGCGGCTTCCACGGCTGGGCCCAGCTGGTCGCGGACGGCGTGAAGTTCGCGCAGAAGGAGGACGTCGTCCCGACGGGAGCGGACCGGCGCATCTTCCAACTCGCTCCCGCCGTCGCCCTCC
The DNA here is from genome assembly GCF_000424945.1 of Streptomyces sp. 142MFCol3.1. NCBI lineage: Bacteria > Bacillati > Actinomycetota > Actinomycetes > Kitasatosporales > Streptomycetaceae > Streptomyces > Streptomyces sp. 142MFCol3.1. The sequence goes on along the minus strand of NZ_AUKV01000042.1, from coordinate 65,142 downwards.
TCCCGTATCTCCTCGTCCTGCTCGCCATCCCCATCGGCCCGGGCGAGGGCGCGGTCGGCGAGGCCGTCGACGCGGGCATCTTCTTCGTGCTCGCAGTGATGGGCGTCGGCGTCCTCGGCTCGCTCATGGCGGGCTGGGCCTCGGCCAACAAGTTCTCCCTCCTCGGCGGCCTCCGCACCGCCGCGCAGCTCCTCGCCTACGAACTCCCGATGCTGCTGGCCGCCGCCTCCGTCGCGATGGCGGCCGGCACCGTCTCCCTGCCGGGCATCGTGGACGCCTTCGAGTGGTGGTGGCTGCCCTGGCAGATCGTCGGCGCGATCGTGTTCTTCGTCGCCGGCCTCGCCGAACTCCAGCGCCCGCCCTTCGACATGCCCGTCGCCGACTCCGAGATCATCTTCGGCGCGTACACCGAGTACACGGGTCTGCGTTTCGCCCTGTTCCTCCTCGCCGAGTACGCCGGGATCGTCGTCCTGTGCGGGCTGACCACCGTCCTGTTCCTGGGCGGCTGGCACGGCCCCTGGGGCGCGGACGGTCTCGGCTGGGTCTGGACCCTGCTGAAGAGCGCGCTGCTCGCCTTCGTCGTGATCTGGCTGCGCGTCACCTACCCCCGCATGCGCGAGGACCAGCTGCAGAAGTTCTCCTGGACCCTCCTCGTGCCCCTCTCCCTCGCCCAGATCGCCCTCACCGGCATCGTCAAGGTGGTGATCTCCTAACCATGTCCCGCCTGTCGATCCCCGGCTCCGGCCTCGCCAAGGGCCTGGCCGTCACCCTCCGCACGATGACGAAGAAGACCGTCACCGCGCAGTACCCGGACGCCCAGCCGGAACTCCCGCCCCGCACCCGCGGCGTCATCGGCCTCTTCGAGGAGAACTGCACGGTCTGCATGCTGTGCGCCCGCGAGTGCCCCGACTGGTGCATCTACATCGACTCCCACAAGGAGACGGTCCCGCCCGCGGCTCCCGGCGGCCGCGAGCGCAGCCGCAACGTCCTCGACCGCTTCGCCATCGACTTCTCCCTGTGCATGTACTGCGGTATCTGCATCGAGGTCTGTCCTTTCGACGCGCTGTTCTGGTCTCCGGAGTTCGAGTACGCGGAGACCGACATCCACGAACTCACCCACGAGCGCGACAAGCTCCGCGAGTGGATGTGGACCGTCCCGGCCCCGCCCGCCCTCGACCCGAGCGCGGAGGAGCCGAAGGAGATCGCCGCCGCCCGCAAGGCCGCCGACAAGCTTGCCGCCGAGGAGGCCGCCGCGCAGGCCGAGGCTGCCGCGCAGGCCGAGGCCGCGGCCCCCGCCCCGGCCGAGCCGTCGGCGGCGGACACCCCCGAACGCCCCGCGCAGCAGGACGGTGAGTCGTGAGCCTCGCAGCAGCCACGGCCGCGACGGCGCGGGCCACCACCGCAGCCGCCGAGAGCCACGGCTTCCTCTCCCCGACCGGCGTCGAGGTCGCCTTCCTCCTCGTCGGCCTGGTCACCTTCGGCGCCGCACTCGTCACCGTCACCACCAGACAGCTGGTGCACGCCGCGCTGTGGCTCGTGGTGACGCTCGGCGGTCTCGCCGTCGAGTACCTCCTGCTCACCGCCGAGTTCATCGCCTGGGTGCAGGTCCTCATCTACGTCGGTTCCGTCGTCGTCCTCCTCCTGTTCGGACTGATGCTCACCAAGGCGCCCATCGGCCGCTCCCCGGACGCCGATTCCGGCAACCGCTGGGCCGCCCTGACCGTGGCCGTCGCCGCGGCGGCAGCCCTGGTCTGGGTCGTCGTCGACGCGTTCCGCACGACTTGGGTCGACCTGGGCGGCGCCCCCGCCGGATCCACCGAGGTGACCGGCGCGAGCCTCTTCCAGAGCTGGGTCCTTCCCTTCGAAGCGCTCTCCGTGCTCCTGCTCGCCGCCCTGGTCGGCGCGATCGTCCTGTCCCGCAAGGCGAAGGCGGACGCGGCGCCCACCCCGAGCGCCCGCACCGTCCCCGGCACACGGAACGTCCCGAACGGCCGGAGCGACAAGGAAGGGACCCGCTGATGCACCTCGCCTATCCCGCCGTGCTCTCCGCCCTCCTGTTCTGCACGGGCCTGTACGGAGTCCTCGCGCGCCGCAACGCGATCCTGGTCCTGATGTCCGTCGAGCTGATGCTCAACGCCGTCAACCTGAATCTCGTCGCCTTCGACGTCTGGCTCTCCAGGGCCGCGCGGGACACCTTGCACTCCGGCCAGGCCCTGACCCTGTTCACCATCGCCATCGCGGCCGCCGAGATCGGCATCGGTCTGGCGATCGTCCTCGCCGTGTACCGCGGCCGCGGCACCTCGGACATCGACAAGCTCCGCGACAGCGCCGAGCCGCACGGCCCCGACGAGGCCACCGTCATGGCAGACGAGAAGGCTGAGGCCACCGCGTGACCACGACCACCCTCGCCGTCCTCGTCCCCCTCTTTCCGTTCCTGGGCGCCGCGGTGGGACTGCTCCTCGGCCGCACGGCCCCCGGCTTCGTGCGTCCCCTCGCGGTCTTGCCGTCCCTCACCTCGCTCGTCCTCGCCGTCCTCGTCGCCGTCCGCCAAGGCGGCGGTCCGGCCATCGACTCGCACACCGAACTCACCCCCACCGGCTCCGTCCCCATCGAACTCGCCCTGCACATCGACGGCTTCGCCGCACTCGTCGCCGTACTCGTCGGCGTCGTCGCCTCCTGCGTGCAGATCTACTCGACGGGCTACCTGCGCGACGACCCGCGGTACCCCTCCTACGCCGCTCTCGTCTCCCTGTTCACCTCCGCGATGCTGCTCGTCGTCTACTCCGGCGACCTGATGGTGCTGCTGGTCGGCTGGGAGATCATGGGCATCTGCTCGTACTTCCTGGTCGGCCACTACTGGGAGACCCCCGAGGCCCGAGCCGCCTCCATCAAGGCCTTCCTGGTCACCAAGCTCGGCGACGTCCCCTTCCTCATCGGCCTGTTCGCCCTCGCCACCGACGCCGGGTCATTCCGCATCACCACCGTCCTCGGCACCGTCGCGAGCGGCGGACTGCACCATCCGACGCTGGTCGCCCTGCTGCTCCTCGCAGGTGTGGCGGGCAAGTCGGCGCAGTTCCCGCTGCACACCTGGCTTCCCGACGCGATGGCGGGCCCCACGCCCGTCTCCGCGCTCATCCACGCCGCGACGATGGTCGCCGCCGGTGTCTACTTCATCGCCCGGCTCCTTCCCGTCTTCCAGGCCTCCTCGGCCGCGATGGTCGTCCTCGCCGTCATGGCCGCCGTCACGATGGCCGGTTCGGCGCTCGCCGCGCTCGCCCAGGACGACATCAAGCGTGTCCTCGCCTACTCGACGATCGGCCAGCTCGGCTACATGACCGGCGCCCTCGCCGTCGGCGACCGTGACGCCGCCGTCTTCCACCTCATGGCACACGGCGCCTTCAAGGCCCTGCTGTTCCTCGCCGCCGGCGTGATCATCCACGCCTCCGGCACCAACTCGCTGGCCGTCATGTCGCGCATGAAGGGCCTGCGTGACCGGGTCCCGGACGCCTACTGGACGATGACCGTGGCGCTGCTCGCGCTCGCCGCGATCCCGCCGTTCAGCGGCTTCTTTTCCAAGGAGGCCGTCCTCGGTGCCGCCGAGAACGTCGCCACCGGCCACACCGAGCACGCCCCCGGTGCCGCGGGCTGGATCGTCCTCGTCTCCGGGCTGATCACCGCCGTGCTCACCGCCGCGTACGCCACCCGACTGTGGCTGCTGGCCTTCCGCGGCCAGGGCGCCGAGGCCCCCGACCACGGCAGGCAGCCACTCAGCATGACCGCCGTGCTGTGGGTGCTCGCCGTCCCGTCACTCGTCTTCGGTCTGGCGTACGGCACCCTGCCCGACTGGTTCGACGGCCGCGCTCTGACACCGGTCCTCACCACCTCCGTCCTCGGAACAGGACTCGCCCTCGTCGGCGGACTGGTCACCTACGGAGCCTGGCGGCACACCACCGCGATGGCGGTGCGCGTGCCCCTCGGTGCCGTCGTGGCCCACCCGGACGCCGACGCAGGGACGGTCGAGGCCGAGGCCATCGCCCTGCACGCGTCCGCGTTCGGTGACGTGGCCTACGCGCCCGACCCGGCGGACCCGGGCCGGCTGCTGCTCGGCCCGCTGCATCGCCACGCGGCCGTCGGCTTCCACCTCGACGCCGTGTACTCGGCGCTCTTCGTCCGGCCGGTCCAGGCCGGGGCCTCGCTCGTCCGGTTCCTCGACCGCGAGGTCGTCGACACCTACGTACGCGGTGCGGCGGCCCTACCCCGCTGGCTCGGCGCGGCCGTACGCCGCGCCCAGACCGGCAATGTGCAGACCTATGTGAGCGCGCTGCTCGCCGGCACCGTCGTCCTGGTGGTCGCCGCCCTCCTCGTCGCCACGGGAGCGTGAGCAGGCGTGATCGATATCAGTGAATCCGTGATGCAGATCCTTCTCGCGTTCATCGTCGTCGGCCCGCTCATCGGGGCCGCGGCGGCTCTTCTGCCCGCCCCGCCCGGGCTGAAGGGGAAGTCGGCCGACCAGGCCGTCCTGCGGCACGGGGTGACCGTCACCGGCGCCGTGCTCATCGCGGCGATCGTCCTCGCGCTCGGCTTCGACCACGACCAGCCGTCGAAGATGCAGGCCACGACGGACATCAGCTGGATCCCCGCACTCGACGTGCGCATCCACCTCGGTGTCGACGGCATTTCCCTCCCCCTTCTGGTCCTGACCGCGCTGCTGACCTTCCTGTGCGCGCTGTACAGCTACTTCAAGATGCCCGCGGGCCCGACCCCGAAGGCCTTCGTCGCGCTGCTGCTGGTCCTCGAGTCCGGCACCCTCGCGACCTTCGCCGTCCTCGACCTGCTGCTGTTCTTCCTCGCCTTCGAGACGGTGCTCATCCCGATGTACTTCCTCATCGCCCGGTGGGGCGGTGCGGAGCGCCAGGCCGCGGCCTGGAAGTTCATCCTCTACACGCTGCTCGGTTCGGTCGTCATGCTGCTGGGCCTGCTCCTGATCGGGATCAAGGCGGGCACATTCGACATGGTGGCACTCGCCACTGACAGCGGCCGGTCGCTGACCACATCCGTGCAGGTCATCGCCGTTCTGGCGATCGGGATCGGGCTCGCGGTCAAGACGCCGATGTGGCCGCTGCACAGCTGGCTGCCGGACGCGCACACCGCCGCGCCGACCGTCGGCTCGGTCCTGCTGGCCGGCGTCCTGCTCAAGATGGGCACGTACGGATTCGTCCGGATCCTGCTGCCGATCGCGCCGGACGGCATGCACACCTTCGCGCCGTACCTCGCGGCCTTCGCCGTGGTCGGGATCATCTACGGATCGCTGGCCTGCCTGGCCCTCGCCAAACAGGGGGCGAAGGGCGACCTCAAGCGGCTCATCGCGTACTCGTCCGTCGGCCACATGGGCTTCGTCCTGCTCGGCATCGCGACCATGACGCCGACCGGCGTGAACGGCGCGCTGTTCGCCAACATCGCGCACGGCCTCATCACCGGCCTCCTCTTCTTCCTCGTCGGGGCGCTGAAGGACCGTACGGGCACCACCGACCTCGACACCCTCGCCGAGGAGACCGGCGCCGCGCTCTACGGCAAGGCGCCCCGCCTCGGTGGACTGCTCGCCTTCGCCGCCGTCGCCTCGCTCGGACTGCCGGGCCTCGCCGGGTTCTGGGGCGAGATGCTGGCGCTGTTCGGCGCGTTCGATCCCGCCGACGACCTCAGCCGCCCCGCGTATCTGACCTTCATGGCGATCGCCGCGTTCGGCACCCTGCTCACCGCCGCGTACATGCTGGTCGTCGTACGCCGCGTGTGCATGGGCGCCACCCCGCGGCCGGGCAGCCCGAAGCTCGCCGACGTCCAGAGCTACGAGTTCGCCGCCTGGACGCCGCTCGTGGCCCTCACCGTCGTCGCCGGCCTGTGGCCCAGGGCCCTCCTCGGCCTCACCGACCCCGCCGTCCAGCAGCTCCTCGCAGGAGGCACCCGATGAGCTCCCTGGTCCAGTCCGTCGACTGGCTCGCCATCGCGCCGCCCACCCTTGCCGCGGTCGTCGGACTCGTCGTGCTCGTCGCCGACCTGTTCATCGGCGACGCCAGGAAAGCCGTCCTCGGCTGGGTGTCGGTGGCGGGCCTCGCCGCGTCCGCGCTGCTGCTGCTGCCCCTCCTGGACGGCGACCGCGCCACCTTCTGCCTGACAGGCGACGCCAATGTCTGCAGCTACACGGCGGACAGGTTCACCCTCGTCATCCAGCTCCTCGTCCTCGGCGGCGCACTCCTGGCAGCCCTGCTTTCGGTCACGGCCATCAAGGACGCCGACCGGGAACTCCCCGAGGGCGAGTACTGGTTCCTGCTGCTCTCCTCGGCCGCCGGTGCCGCCCTGCTGCCCGCCTCCCGCGACCTCGCGACCCTCATCGTCGCCCTGGAGGTCGCCTCGCTGCCCGCCTTCGCGCTCGTCGGCATCAAGTACGGCGACAGGAAGTCCTCCGAAGCGGCCCTGAAGTTCTTCCTGTCCTCGGTCACCGCGACCGCCGTGAGCCTCATGGGCATCAGCTTCGTCTACGCGACGACCGGCACCCTCTACCTCACCCGGATCGCGGACAAGATCCAGAAAGTCGACGGACAGTTCGACACCCTCGCCCAGACCGGCGTCGTCCTCACCCTCGTCGGCTTCGCCTTCAAGACGGCGGCCGTGCCCTTCCACTTCTGGGTGCCCGACACCTATGTGGGAGCGCCCCTGCCGATCGCCGCCTACCTCTCGGTCGTCGGCAAGGCGGTCGGCTTCTCCGGGCTGATCCTCGTCACCGTCGTCGCCTTCCCGTCCTACGCGGACGTCTGGGGCCCGGCCCTGGCCGCACTCGCCGCCCTCACCATGACGGTGGGCAACGTCGGAGCCCTGCGACAGCAGGCCACGCGCGCGTACAGCGCGGTACGCCTGCTCGCCTGGTCCTCGGTCGGCCAGGCCGGCTACCTCCTGGTGCCGATCGCGGCCGCCGCCTACTCCAAGGACGCCGAGAAGGCCATCGGCTCCACGGTCGCCTACGCCCTGATGTACGCCGCCGTCAACCTGGGCGCCTTCGCCGTGGCCGCCGTCGTCGGCCGCAGAAGCCGCCTGAACCGCATCAGCGACTACCGGGGCCTGTACGCGCAGAGCCCCCTGTCGGCGCTGCTCCTGGGCTTCTTCCTGCTCTGCCTCGCAGGACTGCCCCCGGGCGTCATCGGCCTCTTCGCCAAGGTCACCGTGTTCTCGGCGGCCGTCGACGCCGGGCTCGGCTGGCTGGCCGTGGTCATGGCCGTCAACGTCGTGATCGCGCTCTTCTACTACCTCCAGTGGACGACGCTGCTCTTCCGCGCACCCGAAGGCGAGCCGGTCAAGCACCGTGTGCCGGCCCCGCTCACGGCCGCGCTCGCCCTGACGGCCGTACTCGGCATCGCGCTGTCCGGTGCACCCCAGCTGGTCCTCAGGTTCTCCGCCACCGGACTCTTCTGACCCGCACGGCCACAGGCACGGGCACCTCGCACCGCACGCGCGCACGCGTGGCCGCCGTCCGCCGTCACCCGGACGGCCCACGCGCGCCGGTGCGCGCACAAGGGAACTAGTGCTCCCCGTCTGGCGTTGACCAGTAGGGGAGGGTCCACTGAAGAGTGGAAGCAGCATCAGCAAGCAAAGGGTTCCCCTGCCGCACCACTTGGAGGGCGTACCGTGCACCGCCGGCACAACGGGCTCAGGACCGCCGTACTCCTCGGGGGACTGTCCGCACTCATCATCGTCATCGGCAGTTTCTTCGGACGGACCGGCCTCGTCGTCGCGCTGTTCGTCGCCATCGGCACGAACGCGTACGCGTACTGGAACAGCGACAAACTGGCTCTACGCGCGATGCGCGCCCGCCCGGTCAGCGAATTCGAGGCCCCGGCGCTGTACCGCATCGTCCGCGAGCTCTCCACCCAGGCCCGCCAGCCCATGCCGCGCCTGTACATCTCCCCGACGGAGGCACCGAACGCCTTTGCGACGGGCCGCAACCCGCGCAACGCCGCGGTGTGCTGCACGGAAGGCATCCTGCGCATCCTGGACGAGCGCGAGCTGCGCGGAGTCATCGGCCACGAACTCAGCCACGTCTACAACCGCGACATCCTGATCTCGTCCGTCGCCGGCGCCCTCGCGTCCGTGATCATGTTCCTGGTCAACTTCGCCTGGCTCATCCCGATCGGCCGGTCCAACGACGACGACGGCCCGGGCATCCTCGGCCTGCTGCTGATCATGATCCTCGGTCCGCTCGCGGCGTCCCTCATCCAGCTCGCCATCAGCCGCTCCAGGGAGTACGAGGCCGACGCCTCCGGCGCCCACATCACCGGTGACCCCCTCGCCCTCGCGAGCGCGCTGCGCAAGCTCGACGCGGGCACCAAGCAGTTGCCGCTGCCCCCGGAGCCGCGGATCGAGACCGCCAGCCACATGATGATCGCCAACCCCTTCCGTCCGGGCCAGGGAATGTCGAAGATGTTCTCCACGCACCCGCCGATGGCGGAGCGCATCGCCCGTCTCGAGCAGATGGCAGGTCGCCAGCAGTGAAGACAATTCTGAACGTCATTTGGCTCGTCCTGAGCGGCTTCTGGCTGTTCCTCGGCTACCTCGCCGCGGGGGTGATCCTGTGCATCACCATCATCGGCATCCCGTTCGGCATAGCGGCCTTCCGCATCGGCATCTACGCGCTGTGGCCGTTCGGCTATACGACGGTGGAGCGCCGCGACGCGGGTGCCCCCTCCTGCATCGGCAACGTCCTGTGGCTGGTCCTGGCGGGCTGGTGGCTCGCCCTGGCCCACATCGTCACGGGTGTGCTGCTGTGCATCACGATCATCGGCATCCCGTTCGGCATCGCCAACTTCAAGCTCATCCCGGTCTCGCTGCTCCCCCTGGGACGCGAAATCGTGCGCACGGACCAGCCGTTCGCGTCGCGCTAGCTGTACTCAGCCACCACGTTGGTGACGCGCAGCCGTCGGTAGTTGATCAAGACCCGTCTGAGGGTTTTCCACAGGCTGCCCGATTGTCAGTGGCGCGCTGCATCATGAACCCATGACCGACATCGAGCAATTGCTGGCACGGGTCTCCTCCGAGGCCCGCAACACGCGGCCGTGGGGCTGGCCTTCACTCCCCGCTCCCGTGGACCGGGCCGCGGTCGCCCGCGCCGAGGCCACCCTGGGCTTCCCGCTGCCGCCTCTGCTCGCCGCGCTCTATCTGCGGATAGGAGACGGCGGATTCGGTCCTTCCTACGGCCTGTTGCCCCTGCTCGACGGCCCTCCGTCGGGCGAACCGGCAGTCGTCCCGCAGTACCTCGCCAACCGCAAGAGCGCCCGCAAGGACCCCGACTGGCCCTGGCCGGAGGGCATCCTGCCGATATCCCACTGGGGCTGCGGCATGTACGCGTGCGTGGACTGCCACGACCCCAGGGGCCCGGTCCTGCTCTTCGAGCCGAATGGCGACACGGCCGAAGCGGCCTGGTTCGTCGACGCACCCGACCTCACGACCTGGCTGCGCATCTGGCTCGACGGCACGGGCTGGTACGAGGAGGCCAACGACGGCGCGGACCTGGACCTTTGGCCCGACTTCCGTATACGCACCACGACGGCCCAGGCCTCCTAGCCCGCGCCACCGAGGCACAAAGCCGCGGGACCAGCCCCCGGCGCTGTCGTCCGATCGCGGGTCGCCGTCAGGACACCGGGACGCCGCCCGCTGCCAAGCCGACCGCATGCCGCCGTCACGACGACCGCGACGTCACCCACCACCGCACGCCGTACGCCACCGCGCCCGCCCCCACCACAGCCGCGCCCACCACCACCGACACCGCGGGCAGGGCGAACGCGAGCGTCGCACACCCGATCGCACCCACCGCCGGCACGACCCGCTGCAAGGGGGCCGAACTCAGCGTCCACGCGGACGCATTGGCCACCGCGTAGTAAACCAGCACACCGAAGGAGGAGAACCCGATCGCGCCCCGCACGTCCACCGTCGCGGCCAGCGCGGCCACCACCGCGCCCACGGCCAGTTCCGCCCGGTGCGGCACCTGGAAGCGTGGATGTACGGCGGCCAGAGCACTCGGCAGATGACGGTCGCGGGCCATCGCCAGCGTCGTCCGCGACACCCCCAGGATCAGGGCGAGCAGCGACCCCATCGCCGCCACGGCGGCCCCCACCCGCACCACCGGCACGAACCCGGGCGCACCGGCCGCGCGGACCGCGTCGGCGAGCGGTGCCGAAGCACGGCCGAGCCCGGCCGGCCCCAGCACGGAAAGGACGGCCACCGCCACCATCACGTACACCACCAGCGCGATCCCCAGCGCCAGGGGAATCGCCCGCGGGATGGTGCGCGCCGGATCCCGCACCTCCTCGCCGAGGGTCGCGATCCGCGCGTACCCGGCGAACGCGAAGAACAGTAGCCCGGCCGCCTGGAGTACCCCGCCCGCTCCTGTCGAGACACCGACGTCCAGCCGCCCGGTGTCCGAGGCGTTTGAGCCCAGACAGACGACCACCACACAAGCGAGGACCGCCAGCACCACCGCCACGATCACCCGCGTCAGCCAGGCCGACTTCTGAACGCCGCCGTAGTTCACCGCGGTCAGCGCCACCACGGCCGCGACCGCCACCGCGTGCGCCTGCTCCGGCCAGGCGTACGCCCCCACGGTGAGCGCCATTGCCGCACAGGAGGCCGTCTTGCCGACGACGAACGACCAGCCCGCCAGATACCCCCAGAAGTCACCGAGCCGCTCGCGCCCGTAGACGTACGTGCCGCCCGAGGCGGGGTACAGGGCGGCGAGGCGTGCCGAGGACATCGCGTTGCAGTAGGCCACCACGGCGGCGACCGCGAGTCCGAGCAGGAGCCCGGTCCCGGCCGCACGCGCCGCGGGGCCCAGTGCGGCGAAGATCCCGGCGCCGACCATGGAGCCCAGCCCGATGACCACGGCGTCGCCGACGCCCAGAGTGCGCCGAAGTTCGGTATCGGACTGAGTCATGCGCCGCACCTTACTGATCAGCGCAACCGACCGGAGCCGCGTTGACGTCTTGTTCATCGAGGCGCCATCGAAGAACGGCGCCGGACGACAGCACCGACACACGCGCGGCCCGCGCCGGACACGAACAGTGACGGCACACCCCGGTCCGCCCGGAATCACAGGTCCGGGACAGCGTGGACACAGCGCGGAAGGGCAGGTTCAGGACATGGGCATCATCGGATGGATCATTCTGGGGCTGCTGGCCGGCGCCATCGCCAAGTTCCTGCTGCCGGGTCGCGACCCGGGCGGCTTCGTCGGGACGACCGTCATCGGCATCGCCGGCGCGTTCATCGGCGGCTGGATCTCGGCCCGCTGGCTCGACCACCCCATCACCAAGCACTTCTACGACGGAGCGACCTGGGCGGCGGCGATCGGCGGCTCGCTGGTCCTGCTGGTCCTCTACCGCATCCTGTTCGGCGACTCGCGACGCTGACGACGCGCGCCGCTGAGTACCCAACCCGAGACCGCGGCCAGCAGGCGAGAAGGGTGGGCACCCCTGGTGCCCACCCTTCCTCGTAGCCGTAGCCGTAGCCGTAGCCGCAACGGACCGGCCGGTGGGACCGGTTGACGCAAGCGACCGCTGCCGGTCGGCGACTGCTACCGGTAGTTCACGAACTGCAGCGCGAAGTCGAAGTCCTTGCCCTTGAGGAGGGCCTGAACGGCCTGCAGGTCGTCACGGCTCTTCGAGCTGACACGCAGCTCGTCGCCCTGAACCTGAGCCTTCACGCCCTTGGGGCCCTCGTCGCGAATGATCTTCGCCACCTTCTTGGCGTTCTCCTGGGAGATGCCCTCCTCGATGGAGGCGAAGATCTTGTACTCCTTGCCGGAGAGCTGCGGCTCACCGGCGTCCAGCGCCTTCAGCGAGATGCCCCGCTTGATCAGCTTGGTCTCGAACACATCGAGGATGGCCTTCACCCGCTCCTCGGAGTTCGCCTCCATCAGGATCTTCTCGCCGGACCACGAGATGGAGGCGCCGACGTTCTTGAAGTCGTAGCGCTGCGAGATCTCCTTGGCGGCCTGGTTGAGGGCGTTGTCGACCTCCTGCCGCTCGACCTTCGAGACGATGTCGAAACTGGAGTCGGCCATGTCCTGTGGCTCCTTGTATCGGGGTGCGTAGGGGCGGCCGTCGAGCCCGGCGTCGGTCCCCGGCCGCATCCGCATAAGCCTAGCCACCCCCCTCCCTCCGAGCGTCGATCAATTGGGTGGCGAAGCATCCCCGGGCATCAGGTATCGTTTACGTCGTTGCCAGGGAGCACCGCCGAAAAGCGGAGCTCACAGCATCAAACCCGGCGGTGTGCCCGAGCGGCCAAAGGGAGCAGACTGTAAATCTGCCGGCTCAGCCTTCCCAGGTTCGAATCCTGGCGCCGCCACACGGGAACAAGGGGCCCGTGACCTGCGAATTTCGCAGGTCACGGGCCCCTTGTCGTGTCTCCCCGATGACCCGCTGGCCGTCTCGCACTGTCTCGCGTTCGAACGGATGTCCAGGGGTGCCTGGACGGGGCGTGGACGGGATTCGTGGCACGTCACCCGTCCTGGCCCGGCCGGGCGGAGATCGTAGCGTCGGCGGCCTCGTCTCCGTCCTTCAGGAACGTGGCGTACACCCGCAAGAGGACCGCCACACTGTGGCCGGCGCGCTCTGCGACCAGCTGAGTCTGCCGCCGCACCTCTCCTCAGCCGTCGCCGACAGCCGGCGAGACGCGTGAGAGCCCGGGTGCATACGACGCCGTCCCGGGCTCTTGTGGTGGGCCGGTCACCGGCCTTACCAGTGGTTCGCCGAATGGCTGAGCCTGCTGCGACTGCCCGGCACCGGGCAGTCGCAGCAGGCCGTCGAGCAAATGCCGGATGGCGCGCTCTGGAATTCCAGCTGCCTCACACGTGGTGCAGTTCGTGCCGATGGCAGTTTGGGTCGCGGTGGCGCGATCTGGCGAAGCGGCGGAGTGAGGGCTCTCGGATGCCTCACCCCGCCGATGGAGCGCTGCGGTCTGTGGGTGGGGCTCAGTGCAGCGGGGTTCCGGGTACGGGGTCGAATCCGGGAGCGCACAGCGTCGCGATGTTCGCCGCGGTGATGGGGTTGCCCTCTTGGGTGACGCACGCGGCGCGGTGGACGTAGCCGTTGTCGTCGAGGAGCGTGATGAAGAGGTGGCCGGGGTCCTCCTCGGTGACGGCCAGGGAGGTTTCGGTGACGCAGCGCGGGGCGCCGGGGACGACGGAGAGGTCGACCCAGCCGCCAGGGTTGCGGCTGTCGTTGAGGAACGCGTGTCCGGCACGGTTGGTCGCCGCGCGGAACTCCGTCTCGAACAGGTCACTGCCCGAGTAGTCGACGACGGCGGAGCTGACATCCCGCTCGGTCCGGCAGCCGCCTGCGCCGTTGACGGGGGGGTGCGAGGCGGCAAACGGCGCGGTGTGGGGGGCCGCGGTCGCCGTAGGCCCTGCGAGCACTCCGGCCAGCAGGGCGCCGGTTACTGCCGCAAGAGCCTTCGCCGTGCGAGCGATCTTCGTCATTCCTGTGGTCCTCTCAGACAATCGTGGATGGCTGACGCGGCGCCGCATCCGATGGAGGGGCTTGGGTGTGATGGCCACATGATCACGGCGCTGCGATCCGAGCCGGAGTCTCACAGCGTCGTGTGCGGGAAGGAATGAGGCTGTCCGCCCGGTCACCCGGACGGGGCGCGCAGTAGGCCCAACGGTTCACAAACCGCACCCGGCGCCGGCCCACCGGGCGTAGCTGGCCACCCTGCGGGAAACCTCCTTGGAACTGCGAAGAAGCAGTTCGGAGGGGGTTTCTTCGGATACGTGGGCGGCCGGCTCCCGTCTTACGCCGTGGCGTGTTCGAACACCCCCTCCCGACGGGCGGACGGGTGCCGAGGACGCGATACCCGGCCCCTCGCCACCGCTCACCCGGAGCCCCTCGACGCCACGTGGCCTCCGTCACCGGGGAGGGGCGAGGAGCCCCGCTCCGCCGACGGCCACGGCGACCGTGCGGCGGCCCCGCCGGACGTCGTGACGCGGGTGGCGGAGCCGCCCACGCCGTCAGGAGGCTCTGTTGGTCCACCTGGCCGCACATGGCCGCGCGGATCACGGATCCGCGCCGTCGTGCGTGTTTCCATCACAGCCAGGAGGCATATGACATGGCTGACGATCGACGGCAGGACACCCACTCCCGGCCCACCACGTCGCGGCGTCGTGTGTTGGCCGTGGCGGCCCTCGCACCCGTGCTGGCCGGGGCCCCGAGCGAAGCCCACGCCCTCTCCACCCGAAACGGGCGGGCAATGGCCGAGCCGGTGCTGACAAAACTGGCCGACTGGGCGGACGTGGGCAAGGCCCTCGGCCGGCCCGGCGACATGAAGCGGTTCCTGTACCACACGGGCATGCCGCGCAAGGACCTCACGGTCTTCTCCCGCGGAGTCCGGATCAACCCCACCCTCGCTCTGGGCACGCACGTGTCCTTCGTGCGGTACACCGACCACAGCACGCTCCTCATGGGCGACGCCGTGGTCACCGAGTGCGAACTGCAGCACTTCATCGACGTACTGCAGGACCACGGGATCATGCAGACCGCCATCCACAAGCACCTGCTCGCTCACGAGCCGGACGTCTGGTGGGTCCATCTGCACGCCCATGGCGACGATCCGGTCGCCGTCGCCCGCGGCCTGCGCGCCGCGTTCGCCTGCACCGGCACCCCGCCCGCCGAACCCACCGTCACCTCGCCGCCCATCGACCTGGACACCGCCGCGATCGACGCCGCGCTGGGAGTCAAGGGCTACGCGGACGAGGAGATCTACAAGAGCGTCTTCGCCCGCCGCGAGACCATCGCCGACGGCCACCTGATCCTTCCCCCGGGACTGGGCGCCACCACGTCCGTCAACTTCCAAGCACTGGGCGGCGGGCGGGCGGCGATCAGCGGTGACCTGGTGATGACCGCCGAGGAGGTCCAACCCGCACTCGTCGCCCTGCGGCGCAACGGCGTCGAACTCGTCGAGGTGCACCACCACAACCTGACCGACGAACCACGCCTGTTCTTCGTCCACTACTGGGCCGTCGGTGACGCCGTGAAGCTCGCCGTCGGCCTTCGTCACGCAGTGGACACCACCAACGTCGTACCTATGCCCGGAGGAGCCGGCTGATGACCGGTGACAAAGAGACGCCCACCTGCCCGTTCGACTTCAGCGAAGCACTCGACTTCGACCCGGTGCTCGCGAATCTGATGCACCGTGACACCCCGGCCCGCATCCGGCTGCCCTACGGCGAGGCCGACGCCTGGCTGGTCACCGGCTTCGACGCCGTCAAGCGCGTGACCACCGACCAGCGTCTGAGCCGGGCCGCCATCATCGGCCACGACTACCCCCGGCTCACGGCGGAGCCCATCGTCTCGCCCGAGTCGATCAACGTGATGGATCCGCCGCACAGCAGCCGCGTACGCCAGCTGGCGTCGCAGGCCTTCACCCAGCAGCGGGTCGACGGCATGCGGCACCGGATCGTCCGGCTCGCCGACCTCCTGCTCGACGAGATGGAGGAGAAGGGTCCGCCGACGGACCTGGCCAAGCACCTCTCCACCACGCTTCCCCAGCACACCGTCCTCGACCTCCTCGGCGTCAAACGGGAGGACTGGCCCCGGATGCAGGAGAACGTGCTCCGGCTGCTGGTCGTAGACGCGCACAACAAGGACGCGGCCGCGAAGGCCAAGGCCGATCTGACGGCCTACTTCGCCGAACTCGTCGAGCAGCGCCGCCATTCACCCGGCGACGACCTCATCAGCCTGATGGCCGAGGCGCGGGACGGCGAGGACCACCTCGACGACAACGAACTGGCGGTCATGGCGCTGACCCTGGCGCTCAGCGGCCAGGACACCGCGACCTGCGAGATCAGCAACATCGTGTACCTGCTCCTGACCCACCCCGAGCTGGAGGACCACATCAGGCGCCGGCCCGAGACGCTCACCGACGTCCTGCACGAGATGCTCCGCTACATCCCGTTCCGCAAGGGGGTCGGCATCCCCCGGGTGGCTCTGGAGGACGTGGAGCTGGACGGCGCACAGATCCGGGCGGGAGACTTCGTCCACGTCTCGTACCTGGCGGCCAACCGCGACCCGAAGCGCTACCCGAAGCCGGACGTCATCGACGTCGACCGCCCGAACCGTCCGCACATGACGTTCGGTTGGGGCGGGCACCGCTGCATCGCCGTCCCGCTGGCCATGGCTGAGCTCGAGGTGGCCGTCGGGCGCCTCCTGCAGCGCTTCCCCGGGCTGAAGCTCGCCGTTCCGCCGGACGAAGTGCGGTGGGACCGGCAGACGATCCGGCGCTTCCCGTTGGAGCTGCCGGTCACCTGGTAGGACCACCTGCCGACGCCGTCGGCCCTTCGCTCGGGCCCCCGCCGGACCGCGAGAACGCGGTCCGGCGGGGGTGCTTCGTACACCCGTGGAGCGCGGGCCGTGCCTGCGCGCCGTCCGGCCGGGGCAGACTGGACCCATGTCGTCGCTTCGCAGGAACTGCCCCGAGTGCCGCCGGGAGATCGCCGTCGTCGCGGGCCGGTTCGCGCGGCACGATCCGCCGGGTCCGCGGGGGAGCGGAGCGCTGGTCTCGTGCCCCGGCTCACGCCGGCAGGCCCAGACGGGCACGGCCCAGCCGACACTGGACGGGTACACGGTCCCCGACTTCCCTGGACAGCTCCCGCTGTTCTGACGTACGCCCGGACCGAGCCGGCCGAGCATCCGGGGCCCACCCGACGATCACCGCGGCCCACCCGACCAGCACCCGGAGTATGTCCGGCGAGAACCCCGAGCACGCCCGGGGAGCGCCCCGGGCCCGCCCGTCGAGCACCCGGAGTACGCATGGCGAGCACCCGGAGTGCGTCTGACGAGTACCTGGGGCACCCGGGACGAACACCGGGAGGGTGCCGCCCCCCGCGCACAGAAAAAACCAGGCCTAGGAGCAGGGCGTCCCGCGGCCGCGATACGCCGCTGTCTAGTTCCCCGCCACCGACTTGACCGCCACCGAGACCGGCGTCGAGCCGCTGATCAGTTCCAGGGTCAGCCCGGCCGTCGCCGAGGTGTCCACCAGCTCTGCGAGCACCGCGGCGACGTCGTCGCGCGGGATCATGCCGCGGCCGGTGTGCGCCTCCAGACGTACGAGACCGGTGCCGGCGTCGTCGATCAGGCCCCCGGGCCGCAGGATCGTCCAGTCCAGGCCCGGACGACTGCGCACGTACGCGTCGGCCTCGCCCTTGGCGCGCAGATAGGCGTCGAACACGTCGTCCCCCTCGTGCGCGGGATCCGCGCCCATCGACGACACGACCACATGACGGCGCACGCCCGCGCGCTCCGCCGCGTCCGCGAACAGGATCGCGGCCCCCTTGTCCACGGTCTCCTTGCGGGCGGCCCCGCTGCCCGGACCCGCGCCCGCCGCGAAGACGGCGGCGTCGGCGCCCTGCAGGTGCGCGGCCACCTCCTCCACCGAAGCCGACTCCAGATCGCACAGCACCGGCTCGGCGCCGGCTTCCCGCAGGTCGTCGCCCTGCTCGGGGCGCCGGATGATACCCGCGACCTCGTCGCCGCGCGCGGAGAGCAGCCGCTCCAGCCGCAGCGCGATCTGACCATGACCTCCAGCGATGACAATGCGCATGTTTCCGACCGTACGCCCGGACGGACGCGTTCGCCGCACAACTTTGTGGGCGGCTCATGTGTCACATGTGTGATCACTGAGAACGAGGATTCGAGGGGACGTCGCGCGGACGCGCGCGGCGTCACAGAGGAGAGCATCATCACTGCCATACGCAAGACCGTCACCGCGGCCGGCTGCGCCGCCGCCCTCCTCGCCACTGCGGCCGCCTGCGGCACGGTCAAGAACCTCACCGCCGGACAGAAGGTCGACCACGCCGTCGAGCAGCTCGGCGAAAAGAAGTCCCTCGCCTTCCAGTTGGACCTCGACGCCACTCCCGACGCGATCACCTCGCTGGCGAACTCGTCCGGCGACGCCGACGACGCCATGCCGCCGGAGTTCGGGAAGCTCGTCAGCGGCCTGCGCGTGGATGTAGCCGTCAAGTCCCGTAAGCCGCTCCAGGATTCGGGCGAGAAGGACCTGATCGGCACGAGTCTCAAGATCTCGGGGGCCGACGGCGTCCTCGCCGAGTACCGGGTCGTCGGCGACTTCACGTACTACCGCTCCGACATGAAGGCCATCGGCAAGGCCATGGGTGTCCCCATGCCGACGGCCGACCAGATCCCGGACTCCGAGAAGGAGTTCAAGAAGGTCCTGGAGGGCGACTGGGTGAAGGTCGACACCCGCGAGCTGGCAGAGGCCCAGAAGTCGCACAAGCGCGGCGCGAAGGGACCGGCCGGCGACGTCGACGCCAAGACCCAGCGGAAGATCCTCAAGGCCGTCCGCGGTGTCATCGCCCGTGACGTCACCTTCAGCACCAAGAGCGGCAGCGACGGAACCGAACACGTCGTGGCCAAGGCCAACTTCCGTGAGCTGATCCGCGAGGTCTTCGACAAGCTCCGCCCGCTGGAGGGCGACCTTCCGCCCGGTACGGAACTCCCCACGGACAAGGAGTTCAAGGACGCCCCGAACAAGAAGGTCGCGGTCGACTTCACGCTGAAGAACGGCGACCTGACCCAGGTCAAGATCGACCTCGGCGTCCTCGCCGACGCCCCGAAGCCCGCGAAGTTGCCGCTGGTCCTGAAGTTCTCCGAGGCGGACGACGTCAACGCACCGGCGGGGGCCACGGAGATCCCCGTGGACAAGGTCCCCGGCGGCAGCCCGCTCGGCGGCGGACTGTTCGGCGGCGGACTCTAGAGGGCGGCGAACCCTGGAGCTTCAGGACTCCCGCCCCGGGGCGGCTCCGGGCACCGGGGCCGGGAGCGGGCCGGGGCGTCGGCCCCGGCCTTCGAGGGCGCGCGTGGAGGCAGCACGAGAACACTCCACGCGCGCGGGTCCGAGGGAGCGCCCTGCTCCGGGCGGACGGCTCCCAGGCGTGCCCCGCTTCGGGCGACTGGCTCCCACTCGGGTCCTGCTCGGGCAGGGCCGCCACGTGGCGCGCCCTGCTCCGAGGCGAGCCCCGCTCCGTACAGGCGGCTCCGAGGCTTGTCCCGCTCCGAGGCGAGCCCCGCTCCGTACAGGCCGCTACGTGGCGCGCCCTGCTCCGAGGCGAGCCCCGCTCCGTACAGGCGGCTCCGAGGCTTGTCCCGCTCCACGGGAGCGGCTCCCGGGCACGCACGCCGCACGGTGGGCCGGCGCGGCGCAAGGAGCGCGGCCCGGCGTGCCTCACGACGATTCCGCCCGCCCCTGCCGCGGCAGGTCCATTCCGGCCACGGTCGCCGAGTTGCAGTACTCCCGCACCGCGCTGGTCCGCGCCACGACCCGCCCGCGGTGCACCACGATCCGGCTGTACGCCAACGACAGCGCGCCCGCGAGCCCTTCGCCCCGTACCGCGAGCAACTCGGCCGGGAAACCCGCCTCCACGCGCACCTCGGGCAGTCCCAGCGCGGCCCGCGCAGCGCCCGCCACGGCGTCGTAGGCCTCCTCCGGGCGCAGCCCCCATCGCGAGGCCAGCAGGTACGCGGCCTCCAACGGGTCCCCCCGCCCGACAGGGTTCGACAGGTCGCGCAGGGCACCGCTGCCCGCCGCCACGCGTACGCCCGCCGCGCGCAGCACCCGTACCGGCGCGACTCCCCGGGCGTCCACCGACGCGCAGCCGCCCTGCGGCAGGCACACCACCGTGATCCCCGCCGTGGCGAGCCGGTCGGCCGCGCGTGAGGCCGCCTCGGTGGGCAGCCGCCCGAGACCGGAGCACGGGCCGAGCGTCACGCCGGCCCGCAGCCCGCCCGCCATCGCCGTGAGCCGGGCGAGTCGGGCCGGGTCGGCGCCGTCCGTGTGCAGGTCGACCGGGCAGCCGAGCTCCTCGGCCATTTCCAGGACCGCCTCCACGTACCCCGTCGGATCGGGATCGGTGTCCGGGCAGCCGCCCACCACGGTGGCGCCCATCTTCACGGCGTCCCGCAGCATCGCCAGACCGTCCGCCCCGGCGACCCCGGTCAGCACCCGCGGCATCGCCACCGCCGTCAGCTCGGCGAGCCCGCGCAGCGACCGCCGGGCCTGGAGCACCGCCGCCAGCGCGTCCAGCCCCTGTACGTCGCCGACACGTACGTGAGAGCGCAGCGCCGTGGCGCCGTGCCCGAGTTGCAGCAGCGCCGCCTCGGTGGCGCGGCGCTGGACCTCCGGGGAGTTGTACTCGAGGGGCCCCTCGCCGTCGGCCGTCAGCGCGGTGTCGACGTGGGCGTGCGGCTCGGCGGGGGCGGGCAGGAGCAGGTAGCCGTCGAGGTCCACCTTCGAGGCGAGGGTGCCGGCGACCCCTGCCGCCAGGCTTCCCGCGGTGCCGACCGCCTCGATGCGCCCGCCGCCCAGCCGCACGTCCACGGTCCGGCCGTCGGTGAGCCGCGCCCCGCACAGCAGCAGGGTGGCCGTGTCGGCCTGGCCCGACGAGGAGTGGGGCGGCTGCGGCTGGCTGTCGGGCATCGCGCTCCTGGGGCTCGGGTGCGGGACGGGCGCCCGCGAGGAGCGGGACTCAAGATCACTCAGCGTGAGTCGAGCCTAGGGTGGCAACCCGCCCGCGTCGGGGAGGAGCGCAATAGTCGTACCGGTGTGGCCTGCCGGTTCAGGAGCGCGCGGCCCCGTGGCGATCCCTGGTGATCAGAGATGCGTGAGTGGCTGCGGAAGGCCCGTGGGAACGCTCGCGGAAGCGGACGGGAACAGGCTGGGGCGGGTGCCGCGAAACGGATTTGGGCGATCGGCGGCCTACCGTGTAATGTCTTCATCGCTCGCCCCAATAGCTCAGTCGGCAGAGCGTCTCCATGGTAAGGAGAAGGTCTACGGTTCGATTCCGTATTGGGGCTCTGGTGTGAGAGGTTCCCGTCGCAAGACGGGGTCCGATCGCATCGCAGCGGTGTAGCTCAGTCGGTAGAGCAAGCGGCTCATAATCGCTGTGTCACCGGTTCAAGTCCGGTCACCGCTACTGACAGTAGCCGATTGTGGGGTCGGTCCTTCGATCGGCTACTCTTCTATGCGTTAATCGTCCCATCCGTTCGTCAAGGAGCACTCCTGTGGCTGCCACCGACGTCCGCCCGAAGATCACGCTGGCCTGCGTGGAGTGCAAGGAGCGGAACTACATCACCAAGAAGAACCGGCGTAACAACCCGGACCGACTGGAGATGAAGAAGCACTGCCCGCGTTGCAACGCGCACACCGCGCACCGCGAAACGCGATAAATCAGGCTCGTACACGAGGCCGTCCCCTTCGCGGGGGGCGGCCTCGCGTCGTTGTGGACCCGCGGCGCCCCAGGGCGCGGCGGGTCCGGACGAGTGCCGCGTCGCCGCAGCGCGCCGCGTCGTTATAGAGCGAAGACAGCCCGCCCGGCTATGACGGGAGCGACGACCCGTCCCGGCCAGGGCGGGAAGGCAATCCGTTCCGGTCCGGACGGGACGACATTCCGCCGGCCGGGACGCCGAGGCCGGCGAAGACAACCAGGAGGTGCCGAGCCCATGGCGCTCGACCAGTCCTTCGTGGGGCGGTCCTACCCGCCCACCGACCCCTACGAGGTCGGCCGGGAGAAGATCCGCGAGTTCGCGGAGGCCGTCGGGGACCTCAACCCCGCGTACACGGACCCGGAGGCCGCCAAGGCGCTCGGGCACGCCGACGTGATCGCCCCGCCGACCTTCGTGTTCGCGATCACATTCAAGGCCGCCGGCCAGGTCGTCCAGGACCCGCAACTGGGTCTCGACTACAGCCGAGTGGTGCACGGCGACCAGAAGTTCGCCTACACCCGCCCGGTGCGCGCGGGCGACCGGCTCACGGTCACCTCGACGATCGAGTCGATCAAGTCCCTCGCGGGCAACGACATCCTGGACATCCGTGGCGAGGTCCACGACGAGTCGGGCGAGCACGTCGTGACGGCCGTCACCAAGCTGGTCTCGCGCGCGGCGGAGGAGGGCTGACATGACGGCGAAGATCACCTACGCGGACGTCGAGGTCGGCACCGAACTGCCGGCCCAGACCTTCCCTGTCACCCGGGCCACCCTGGTCCAGTACGCGGGCGCCTCCGGGGACTTCAACCCCATCCACTGGAACGAGAAGTTCGCGGTCGAGGTCGGCCTCCCCGACGTCATCGCGCACGGCATGTTCACCATGGCCGAGGCGATCCGCGTCGTCACCGACTGGGCAGGCGACCCGGGCGCGGTCGTCGAGTACGGCGTCCGCTTCACCAAGCCCGTCGTCGTCCCGAACGACGACAAGGGCGCCACGATCGAGGTCAGCGCCAAGATCGGCGCCAAGCTCGACGACAACACCGTCCGCGTCGACCTCACCGCGACCAGCGCGGGCCAGAAGGTCCTGGGCATGTCACGAGCGGTCGTACGGCTGGCCTGAGGGGCCGGAGCGGGCCGCGAGGGCACGACGGAAGGGCCGTGAAGGCACGACGGAAGTGTCGCGAGCGTGTAGCGAAGTAAGGGGCGTTCTCCACCGTGGGGCGCCCCTTACATGCGTGAGGACCCCTACCGGCCCCAACGCGCCGCGAGGGCAGGGCGTTCCGTCGCCACGCTCCGGGCAGGGTCCCCGTCGCCCGGCTCCGAATCCCGACACCCACCTCCTTGACGCAGTTAGTGATTGAGTACTAACTTACTCGCATGGTCAGGATGAGCGCAGAGGAGAGGCGCGAGAGCGTCATCCGCGCGGCGATGAGCGAGTTCGCCCGTGGCGGCTATTACGGCACGTCCACCGAGGCGATCGCCAAGCGCGTCGGCGTCTCGCAGCCGTATCTCTTCCGCCTCTTCCCGGGCAAGAAGGCGATCTTCCTCGCGGCGGCCGAGTACTGCATGGAGCTCACTCGGCGCACCTTCGAGGAGGCCTCCGAGGGGCTGCAGGGCGAAGACGCCCTGCATGCCATGGCGAACGCGTACGTCAGGGTCATCGCCGAGCAACCCGAGCGGCTGCTCATGCAGATGCAGATGTACGTCGCCGTGGCCGCGGCCGAAGAGGCCGGTGACCGTGAACTCGGCGAGGCGGTGCGGGCCGGCTGGATGCGGCTCTGGGACGTGGTCCACGTACCGCTGGGTGCGGACGTGGACGAGACCGCGACCTTCATGGCGTACGGAATGCTCGTCAACTGCCTGGTGTCCATGGGCTTCCCGCCCGAGCACCGGGTCTGGGAAGGGCTCTATCCGTCGGCGAGGATCACGGGCCGGCTGGAGAAGTAGGCGCGACGGGTCCGGCGGGCCCTACGGGCCATTCCGGCCTGACGGGTTCGACGGGCTGAGGCCTGGGATGGGCAGGCTGAAGCCCGAGACGGATGGGCTGAGGCCTGGGATAGGCAGGCTGAGGCCTGAGGCAGACGCAGGGACCGCAGGTCCGGAGTCGGGGGATTCGAGCCCTCTCCATGCCCGCGAAAGTTAGTCAGCAATAACTAACCATTGATTGCCATCACGCTCTGGGGGAGCGATGTCACAGGGAACCGCACAGTCCGCACCGGCGGGGCGCACGGAACCGGCCGCACGTCGCGGGGGAGCAGTCTGGGCCCTCGTCATCACCAGCGTCGCCGGATTCATGGCGGCCCTCGACAACCTCGTCGTCACCACCGCCCTGCCCTCGATCCGCAAGGACCTCGGGGGAGCGCTCGACGACCTGGAATGGACCGTGAGCGCCTACACGCTCACCTTCGCCGTCCTGCTGATGTTCGGCGCGGCACTCGGTGACCGCTTCGGACGCCGACGGCTCTTCCTCGTCGGGTTGAGCGTCTTCACCGGCGCCTCCGCCGCCGCGGCCATGGCGCCCGGCATCGACTCCCTGATCGCCGCCCGGGCGGTCCAGGGCGTGGGCGCGGCGATCATGATGCCGCTGACTCTGACCCTGCTGACCGCGGCGGTTGCGCCCGCCAGGCGCGGGATGGCGTACGGGATCTGGGGTGCCGTCAACGGACTCGCGGTCGCCTCCGGTCCGCTCATCGGCGGCAGCCTCACCGAACACGTGTCCTGGCACTGGATCTTCTGGCTGAACGTGCCGCTCGGCCTGGCCCTGCTGCCGCTCGCCCGGCTGCGCCTCTCCGAGTCGCACGGCACCGGCGCGCGGCTCGACGTTCCCGGCACCCTGCTCGCCAGCGGCGGCCTCTTCGGGATCGTCTACAGCCTGGTCCGCGGACCCGCCGACGGCTGGACCAGCCCGCTCGTGCTGACGGGCCTGTTCGCGGGCACCGCGCTGCTCGCCGGATTCGTCCTGCACGGCAGCCGCGCCGAGAACCCGATGCTGCCGATGCGGCTCTTCCGCTCCCGCGCCTTCGCCGGGATCAACGCCGCGAGCCTGCTGATGTTCCTCGGGATGTTCGGCTCGATCTTCCTGCTCAGCCAGTACATGCAGGGCGTCCTGGGCTACTCGCCGACCGAGGCGGGACTGCGCATGCTCCCCTGGACCGGCATGCCGATGCTCGTCGCGCCGATCGCCGGGTACCTCTCCGACCGCATCGGCGGGCGCCCGGTGGTCGCCACCGGCCTCTTCCTCCAGGCCGCGGGCCTCGCGTACTACGCCATTGTGATCGCCGCCGACGCCTCGTACCTCTCCCAGCTGCCCGCGCTGATCGTCAGCGGCATCGGGATGTCCCTGTACTTCGCGCCCGCCTCCAACCTGGTCATGTCCAGCGTCGGCGCCACCGAGCAGGGCATCGCCTCCGGAGCCAACAACGCGCTGCGCGAAGTGGGCGGTGCGCTCGGCATCGCGGTGATGTCCTCGATCTTCTCCGCGCAGGGCGGCTACGAGTCCGCGCAGAGCTTCGTCGACGGACTGCGGCCCGCCCTCGTGGTCGGTTCCTCGGTCGTCGCCCTGGCGGGCATCGCGGCCCTGGTCATCCCGACCGCACGCCGCGACGCAACGACGCCCGTCGCGTCTTTCGCGCCGGCCCCCGCCCTCGAGACCGCCACCCACTGAAGCCCGGAAGGAGTCCGGACATGCCCACTCTTCCCTGGACCGTGCCGAACACGCCACCGCAGGACACCGAGGTGCACGTGATGGCATCCCGGTTCGAGACCCGCACCCTTTGGGGAGCGCTCCGGTTCTTCGCGCGGACGCCGGGCGTGTGGCGGCAGGTCGGCAAGGCTCCCGGTGCGTACGGCGCCTCACTGAAGGCGGCGCCCCTGCGGCGCACCTTCTGGACCGTGTCCGCCTGGGAGTCACCCGCCGCCCTCAAGGAGTTCGCCCGCTCCGGCCCGCACGCCCCGGCCGCGGGAGGCCTGCGGCGCCAGATGAAGGACGCGAGGTTCCTCACCTGGAAGACGTCCGCCGACGAGCTGCCCCTCGACTGGGCACAGGTGCTGCAACGCTTCGACTGACCGCATGTGACACGGCTGTGGCCCCGCCCGACGGCGGGGCCACAGCCGTGTCCGCGCCGCCGCGGAGGGCGTACGCCGTCGCGCCCGCCGCCACCGGTGGCCGGACGCCCTCGGCCCTTCTCGTAGTCTTGGGCGCGTGCAGGAACTCCACGACGCCCCGCTCGCCCCGCTGACCACCTTCCGGCTCGGGGGCCCGGCCGCCCGGCTGATCACCGCCACGACCGACGCCGAGGTCGTCGCCGCCGTGCGCGAGGCCGACGACACCGGTACGCCGCTGCTGCTCATCGGCGGCGGATCGAACCTGGTCATCGGCGACAAGGGCTTCGACGGCACGGCCCTGCGCATCGCGACGACCGGCTTCGCGCTCGACGGTACGCGGCTGGAGCTGGCGGCCGGCGAGGTGTGGACCGACGCGGTCGCCCGCACCGTCGAGGCCGGACTCGCCGGCATCGAGTGCCTGGCCGGCATCCCCGGCTCCGCGGGCGCCACCCCGATCCAGAACGTGGGCGCGTACGGTCAGGAAGTGTCGTCCACGATCACCGAAGTGGTCGCCTACGACCGCACGGCGCGCGAGACGGTCACACTGACGAACGCGGAGTGCGCCTTCTCGTACCGGCACAGCCGCTTCAAGGCCGACCCCGACCGTTACGTCGTGCTCCGCGTCCGCTTCCGGCTGGAGGACGCGGAGGGGCTGTCGGCGCCGATCAGGTACGCGGAGACGGCCCGCGAGCTCGGCGTGGAACCCGGCGACCGGGTGCCGCTGACGGCCGCCCGCGAGACGGTGCTGAGGCTGCGCTCCGGCAAGGGCATGGTCCTGGACCCCGAGGACCACGACACCTGGTCCGCCGGGTCGTTCTTCACGAACCCGATCCTCAGCGACGAGGAGTTCGCCGCGTTCCACGCGCGCGTGAAGGACCGGCTCGGCGCCGGGACCGTGCCGCCCGCGTACCCGGCGGGCGACGGCCACACCAAGACCTCCGCGGCCTGGCTGATCGACAAGTCCGGCTTCACCAAGGGCTACGGCAGCGGGCCCGCCCGGATCTCCACCAAGCACACGCTCGCCCTCACCAACCGGGGCGAGGCCACCACCGAGGACCTCCTCGCGCTGGCCCGCGAGGTCGTCGCCGGCGTCCACGAGGCCTTCGGGATCACCTTGGTCAACGAGCCCGTCACGGTCGGCGTACGCCTCTAGGGAACCCAGGCGCCGTCCGCCCGGCCCCGGAGGCCCTCACCCCGGCACCGGCCCGCACGGCGCGCGCGGGCGCAGGCGCGGCACAGCCTCACGCCCTGCACGCTGCCGCCCGCGCCCGCCCCGGACGGCCGCGTGCTGCCCCTCAGGACGTCAGCCAGTCGTCGACCCCCGCCAGCAGCTTCGCCCGCACGTCCTCCGGGGCCGCCGAACCGCGGATGGACTGGCGCGCCAGCTCGGCCAGCTCCGCGTCCGTGAAGGAGTGGTGGCGGCGGGCGAAGTCGTACTGGGCGGCCAGGCGGGAACCGAAGAGCAGCGGATCGTCGGCGCCGAGCGCCATCGGGACACCCGCCTCGAACAAAGTGCGCAGGGGGACGTCCTCGGGCTTCTCGTAGACGCCCAGGGCGACGTTCGAGGCCGGACACACCTCACAGGTGACCTGGCGGTCCGCGAGGCGCTTCAGCAGCCGCGGGTCCTCCGCGGCCCGCACCCCGTGGCCGATCCGGGAGGCGTGCAGGTCGTCCAGGCAGTCACGCACCGAAGCCGGGCCGGTCAGCTCCCCGCCGTGCGGGGCGGACAGCAGCCCGCCGTCGCGCGCGATGGCGAAGGCCCGGTCGAAGTCCCGCGCCATGCCGCGCCGTTCGTCGTTGGAGAGCCCGAAACCGACGATGCCCCGGTCCGCGTACCGCACCGCGAGACGGGCCAGCGTACGGGCGTCCAGCGGGTGCTTTATCCGGTTCGCCGCCACCAGGACCCGCATCCCGAGACCGGTGTCCCGCACCGCCGAGTCCACCGCGTCCAGGATCACCTCCAGCGCCGGGATGAGCCCGCCCAGACGCGGGGCGTACGACGTCGGGTCGACCTGGATCTCCAGCCAGCCCGAGCCGTCCCGCAGGTCCTCCTCGGCGGCCTCACGGACCAGCCGCTGGATGTCCTCGGGCTTCCTGAGGCACGAGCGGGCCGCGTCGTACAGGCGCTGGAAGCGGAACCAGCCGCGCTCGTCGGTCGCCCGCAGTCTCGGCGGCTCCCCGCTGGTCAGCGCGTCGGTCAGCGCCTCCGGCAGCCGGACACCGTATTTGTCGGCCAGCTCCAGCAGGGTGGTCGACCGCATCGAACCGGTGAAGTGCAGGTGCAGATGGGCTTTCGGCAGCTCAGAGACATCACGTACACGCTCCATCCCAGGATCCTGCCGCACCTCCCCGCCCTCCCGGTAGCCGTTTCCTCTTTAGTGGCCTTGATCGCACGGACGAACGGGCCGGCTCCCCGCTGCCGCCACGGCACCCGACCGGGCGGGCTGGGCCCCACCGCGGGCCGGCCGGGGCGCCCGAAGCGGACGGGCCGCTCCCCCGAAGGGAAACGGCCCGCACACGCGCGTGCAGCGCGACATCGAGAACGACGCCCCCGAGGGCGTACGAGAACGTCAGTCCCGCGCCTCGGCCAGCAGCTTCTGGATCCGTGAGACGCCCTCGACGAGGTCCTCGTCACCGAGGGCGTACGACAGACGCAGGTAGCCCGGCGTGCCGAAGGCCTCGCCCGGGACGACCGCGACCTCGGCCTCCTCCAGGATCAGCGCGGCCAGCTCGACGGTGTCCTGCGGGCGCTTACCGCGGATCTCCTTGCCGAGCAGGCCCTTGACCGACGGGTACGCGTAGAAGGCGCCTTCGGGCTCCGGGCAGAGCACACCGTCGATCTCGTTCAGCATGCGCACGATGGTCTTGCGGCGGCGGTCGAAGGCCTCGCGCATCTCGGCGACGGCCTCCAGGCCGCCCGAGACGGCGGCGAGCGCGGCGACCTGCGCCACGTTGGAGACGTTGGACGTGGCGTGCGACTGGAGGTTCGTCGCGGCCTTGACGACGTCCTTCGGGCCGATGACCCAGCCCACGCGCCAGCCGGTCATCGCGTACGTCTTGGCGACGCCGTTGACCACGATGCACTTGTCGCGCAGCTCGGGCACGACCACCGGCAGGGAGTGGAACTCGGCGTCCCCGTAGACCAGGTGCTCGTAGATCTCGTCGGTCAGGACCCACAGGCCCTTCTCGGCGGCCCAGCGGCCGATCTCCTCGATCTGCTCACGGGTGTAGACCGCGCCGGTCGGGTTCGAGGGGGAGACGAACAGCAGCACCTTCGTGTTCTCGGTGCGGGCCTCCTCCAGCTGCTCGACCGAGACGCGGTAGCCGGTGGTCTCGTCGGCGACGGCCTCCACCGGCACACCGCCGGCGAGACGGATCGACTCCGGGTACGTCGTCCAGTACGGCGCCGGGACGATGACCTCGTCGCCCGGGTCGAGGATCGCGGCGAAGGCCTCGTAGATGGCCTGCTTGCCGCCGTTGGTGACCAGGACCTGGGCGGCCTCCACCTCGTAGCCGGAGTCGCGCAGGGTCTTCGCCGCGATGGCGGACTTCAGCTCGGGCAGACCGCCGGCCGGCGTGTAGCGGTGGTACTTCGGGTTCTTGCACGCCTCGATGGCGGCCTCGACGATGTAGCCCGGGGTCGGGAAGTCGGGCTCACCGGCGCCGAAGCCGATCACCGGACGCCCGGCGGCCTTGAGGGCCTTGGCCTTGGCGTCCACGGCGAGGGTGGCGGACTCGGAGATCGCGCCGACTCGGGCGGAGACCCGGCGCTCGGTGGGAGGGGTTGCAGCGCTCATGCACCCATCGTTTCAGACCCGAAACGCCCCCGGCACGCGGGTTTCACGGACTGAACATCCACAGAACATCCGTCCGGATCCGGACGGCTCACCAGTGGATCTTCGTCATGGGAGGCCCGTGCGGACACTTTCTGTTCGACGCCCGCCCCGGGAGCACGTACACTCTCACCTCGTTGGCCTTCACCGGCCGCACTCACCGGGTGCACAACGAGCACCCGGGCGAATGCGGTACGTTGGGGGAAATCAAAGGGTCGTAGCTCAATTGGTAGAGCACTGGTCTCCAAAACCAGCGGTTGGGGGTTCAAGTCCCTCCGGCCCTGCTACACACTCCTTCGCCAGGATGTGTGCGCATGTACGTACTGCAATGCACCGCCGTGCGGCTCAACCGGGCGCGGCACGGCCACGACCCGGAATCAGGTGAGGACGAGTGACGGACGCCGTGGGCTCCATCGACATGCCTGATGCCGAGGCGCCCGAGTCCAAGAAGAAGCCCCGCAAGGGCGGTAAGCGTGCCAAGCAGGGCCCGCTGAAGCGCCTTGCCACCTTCTACCGCCAGATCATCGCGGAGCTCCGCAAGGTCGTCTGGCCGACTCGCAACCAGCTGACGACGTACACCACAGTGGTGATTGTCTTCGTCGTCATCATGATCGCCTTGGTGACCGTGATTGACTATGGACTCAACCACGCCGCCAAGTACGTCTTCGGCTGAGCCGAGAGCGAAGGGCGCCGTCACCGGCGCCCCTTTCGCGTGTTCCACCCCCATGCATCCAGGAAGAAGCAGCCACCGTGTCTGACCCGAACCTGAACGACGCCTCCGAGTCGGTCGAGTCCGTCGAGGACGAGCTCGACATCGTGGAGGGCGCGGACACCGAGGACCCGGACGAGGTCGACGCTGCCGACGCCGAAGCCGGCGAGCCCGCCGAAGAGGCCGCCCTCCACGTCGAGGACGAGTCCGGTGAGGACGTCGAGGACGAAGAGGTCTCCGAGGACGAAGAGGTCTCCGAGGAAGCCCTCGACGAGGAAGAGGCCGAAGAAGAGGCCGAGCCCGTCGACCCCGTCACCGCGCTGCGCGAGGAACTGCGCACTCTCCCCGGCGAGTGGTACGTCATCCACACCTACGCCGGTTACGAGAACCGCGTGAAGACCAACCTCGAACAGCGCGCCGTCTCGCTGAACGTCGAGGACTTCATCTTCCAGGCCGAGGTGCCGCAGGAAGAGGTCGCGCAGATCAAGAACGGCGAGCGCAAGACGATCAAGCAGAACAAGCTCCCGGGCTACGTCCTGGTCCGCATGGACCTGACGAACGAGTCCTGGGGTGTCGTCCGCAACACTCCCGGCGTCACCGGCTTCGTGGGCAACGCCTACGACCCGTACCCGCTGACCCTGGACGAGATCGTCAAGATGCTCGCCCCCGAGGCCGAGGAGAAGGCCGCACGCGAGGCCGCCGAGGCCGAGGGCAAGCCCGCCCCGCAGCGCAAGGTCGAGGTCCAGGTGCTGGACTTCGAGGTCGGCGACTCGGTCACCGTCACCGACGGCCCCTTCGCCACGCTGCAGGCGACCATCAACGAGATCAACGCCGACTCGAAGAAGGTCAAGGGCCTCGTCGAGATCTTCGGCCGCGAGACCCCGGTCGAGCTCTCCTTCGACCAGATCCAGAAGAACTGACGTTCTTTCGGATCCACTGCTTCCGAACAGGTCAGACGGGCTCTCACTGGGGGCACCTCCCGCTTGCGGGAGACCGTCTGACCTGCTCGGTTTTTGGCCGCGCGAGGATACCCGTTATCGTTGTGCGGTATGCCTCCATCCGGATGAACCGG
Organism: Streptomyces sp. 142MFCol3.1; assembly: GCF_000424945.1. NCBI lineage: Bacteria > Bacillati > Actinomycetota > Actinomycetes > Kitasatosporales > Streptomycetaceae > Streptomyces > Streptomyces sp. 142MFCol3.1. The sequence continues at coordinate 34,119 of NZ_AUKV01000042.1, read as the reverse complement.
ACGGAAGCTGAAAACTCTCACTAGGACCCGGAGAGAGCACATGCCTCCCAAGAAGAAGAAGGTCACGGGGCTCATCAAGCTCCAGATCCAGGCCGGCGCCGCCAACCCGGCTCCGCCGGTCGGCCCGGCGCTGGGTCAGCACGGCGTCAACATCATGGAGTTCTGCAAGGCCTACAACGCCGCGACCGAGTCGCAGCGCGGTTGGGTCATCCCGGTGGAGATCACGGTCTACGAGGACCGTTCCTTCACCTTCATCACCAAGACGCCGCCGGCCGCCAAGATGATCCTCAAGGCCGCGGGTGTCGAGAAGGGCTCCGGCGAGCCGCACAAGACCAAGGTCGCCAAGATCACCGAGGCGCAGGTCCGCGAGATCGCCACCACCAAGATGCCCGACCTCAACGCCAACGACCTGGACGCCGCCGCGAAGATCATCGCCGGCACCGCCCGTTCCATGGGCATCACGGTCGAGGGCTGACACCCACCTTCAGGACAACCGTGGAAGGGCCTGCTCGGCCCGCACCACGACTCCTCAGAACACATCAGGAGCAGTAGTGAGCAAGCGCAGCAAGTCTCTCCGCGCTGCGGACGCCAAGGTCGACCGGGACAAGCTCTACGCCCCGCTCGAGGCCGTCCGTCTGGCCAAGGAGACCTCCACGACCAAGTTCGACGGCACCGTCGAGGTCGCCTTCCGTCTGGGTGTCGACCCGCGCAAGGCCGACCAGATGGTCCGTGGCACCGTGAACCTCCCGCACGGCACCGGCAAGACCGCCCGGGTCCTGGTCTTCGCGACCGGTGAGCGTGCCGAGGCCGCGACTGCCGCGGGCGCCGACATCGTCGGCTCCGACGAGCTGATCGACGAGGTGGCGAAGGGCCGTCTGGACTTCGACGCCGTCGTCGCCACCCCGGACCTCATGGGCAAGGTCGGTCGCCTCGGCCGCGTCCTCGGTCCCCGTGGTCTCATGCCGAACCCCAAGACCGGCACCGTGACCCCGGACGTCGCGAAGGCTGTCACCGAGATCAAGGGTGGCAAGATCGAGTTCCGCGTCGACAAGCACTCGAACCTGCACTTCATCATCGGCAAGGTGTCCTTCGACGACACCAAGCTGGTGGAGAACTACGGCGCCGCGCTCGAAGAGATCCTTCGTCTGAAGCCGTCGGCCGCCAAGGGTCGCTACATCAAGAAGGCCGCGATCAGCACCACGATCGGCCCCGGCGTTCCGGTCGACCCGAACCGCACCCGCAACCTCCTCGTCGAGGAGGACCCGGCCGCCGTCTGAGCCTTGAGCTCACCCCGGTGACCGCGTCGCGCACGCGTTCTTGACACGGGCCCCGCAACCTTTCGAGGTGCGGGGCCCGTCCCTGTCTGCGGACGAAGAATCCGGATACGGGTGTCAGTGGGCTGCGCTAGCGTGCAGGACACAGATTTCGCATAGGGGTGGGACGAATGAAGAGCACGACCGTGCGTCGCGTGACCCTCTCGATCGCGCTGGCCGGCGCACTGACAGGGGTGGCCGCCTGCAGTTCCTCGGAGTCCTCGGGAGGCTCGGGCAAGGACGACAAGGCGGTGCACAAGGGCACCACGCACGTGAGTCCCGTCGCCGCCCTGCGCTCCGCGGAGAAGTCCACCGACTCCGCCGACTCCGCCAAGGTCGAGTCGACGACGACCATGGGCACGCTGATGTCCATGAAGGCCGACGGAGCCATGGGCTGGGCCGACGGCCTCACCGGCAACCTGACCATCACGTACACCGGCGGCACGATGGCCGACACGATGCGTCAGACGGGCAGCACGTCGATGCAGGCCCGCTATCTGCCCGACGCCTACTACGCGCGGATGAGCGACAAGTTCGCCGAACAGGCGGGCGGCAAGCACTGGATCCGGTACGGGTACGACGACCTCGCCAAGCTCGGCGGTGGCTCCGGCGCGTATCTGAAGGACCAGATGCAGAACACCACGCCGAACCAGTCCGTGAAGCTCCTGCTGGCCTCCGGCGACGTCCGCAAGGTCGGCGAGGAGACGGTGCGCGGCGAGCAGGCCACGCACTACTCCGGCACCGTGGACGTCGCGGACCTCGCCGGCAAGAGCTCCAACCTCAGCGCCGGCCAGCTGGCCGACCTGAAGAAGCAGCTCACCCAGGCGGGCGTCAGCACGGAACAGATCGACATCTGGGTCAATGGCGACGACCTGCTGGTCAAGAAGGTCGAGAAGGGCGAGCTGTCCACCGGCACCATGTCCTCCACGGCCTACTACAGCGACTACGGCGTGAAGGTCTCTGCCGAGGAGCCGCCGGCCGGTGACACCGCCGACTTCAAGGACCTCATGCAGCGGCAGGGCGCGACCGGCGGCACCAGCTCCTGAGAACCGGCGTGCGGCGGATGCGGCGAGCGCGCCGCACCCGCCCGGCCCGGAACAAGCGAGGCCCCGATTGCCCCGAGCCCGCCTGGACCGGCTCCCACCCGCCCCGTCCGCCCCACGGGAAATGGAAAGGACCACCCGCACCCCTTGGGATACGCTCACGGCCAGTCTGTGTATCACTCAAGTGTTTCCTGGGGGGAACCATGGGGATTTCTGTTCGCGCCACCGTGCGACGCGGGGCGACCGGAGCGGCGCTTGCCGCGCTGGTCCTCGGCGGCGGCGCCGTCGGCTGCGCCAAGTCGAAGGCCGAGGACGAGCCGAAGATGGCGCCCGCCGCGGCCGTCGCCAGAGCGGCCAAGAACAGCGAGGACATCACGTCCCTGCGCTACCGGATGAGCGGCACGGTCCCGGAGTCGGGCCGGGTCAAGGCCACCGCGGCGATGAACATGGAGCCGCTGGCCATGAGCATGAAGATCACGGCGGCCGGCCAGGACGGCGGTACGACGGAGCTGCGGATCGTCGACAAGGTCATGTATCTGGGCGGGGGCGAGGACGCCGCCAAGGAACTCGACGGCAAGCACTGGATGAAGTTCGACATGTCCGGGATGGCCGAGCGCGGGGACGGCTCGCCGGGATTCGACGCGAGCAAGCTCTCCGACCAGGCCGACCAGAACCCCGCCCAGGAGTCCACCTTCCTGTCCGGCTCCAAGGACGTGAAGAAGGTCGGCGCCGAGAAGGTCGACGGCGTCGAGACCACCCACTACAAGGGCACGGTCACCCTCGACGCCCTGCGCGCGAGCCTCGAGGACGAGAAGAAGTCGACCCGCGAGCGCCGCGAGAAGAGCCTCAAGCAGTACGAGGACCTGGGCATCGACAAGCTCGCGATGGACATGTGGATCGACGGCGACGACCACACCAAGCAGTTCCGCACCCGCGCCGACGCCGACAAGGGCCCGTTCGACGTGACCATCACCTTCCTCGACTTCAACAAGCCGGTGTCGATCAAGGCCCCGGCCGCCGGCGACACCGTCGACCTCGCCGAGATGCTGAAGGGCGCACAGGGCTGACGCGCCGCGGGCCGGCGGGGCCCGTCGGGGGCCGGCCCCGGCCCGTCCGCCCCGGACCCGGCCCACCGCGTTCCGGGGCCGGTGAGTGCCGGCCCGTGGGGCCCGGGGGCCTGTCCCTTGACGGATTTGCTCGGTGGCGCCCCCTTCACGTACTGTTCTCCAGAAGCCAAAGACCGCTGGTCGTTGCCGTGTGCTCGCAAGAGGACGTGGTGGCCGAAGGATCCGCTGAACTGCGGACGACCCGCGCAGGTGACTGTGGATGTGCTCCCGGAGTCCGCTTGCCCAGCAAGCGAACATACCGGTCGAGCTACGCCCCGAGCGCCTGCGCCGGGGCGTTTCGTTTTGCCCAGCCCCTTCCGAGCGGTCCTCATCACCCGGAAGGAGGCCACGCTCTATGGCAAGGCCCGACAAGGCTGCCGCGGTAGCCGAGCTCGCGGACCAGTTCCGCAGCTCGAATGCCGCCGTGCTGACCGAGTACCGGGGTCTCACCGTGGCGCAGCTCAAGACGCTGCGCCGTTCGCTCGGTGACGACGCCCAGTACGCCGTGGTGAAGAACACGCTGACCAAGATTGCGGCCAACGAGGCCGGGATCTCCACGCTCGACGACCTGTTCAACGGTCCGACGGCGGTCGCCTTCATCACCGGTGACCCGGTGGTGTCGGCGAAGGGTCTTCGTGACTTCGCCAAGGACAACCCGAACCTCGTCATCAAGGGCGGTGTCCTTGACGGCAAGGCGCTGTCCGCCGACGAGATCAAAAAGCTTGCGGACCTTGAGTCCCGCGAGGTTCTGCTCGCCAAGCTGGCGGGTGCCTTCAAGGGCAAGCAGACGCAGACTGCGCAGCTCTTCCAGGCGCTTCCCTCGAAGCTCGTCCGCACCGTGGACGCTCTTCGTGCCAAGCAGGACGAGCAGGGCGGTGCCGAGTAATTCGGCTCGCACGTTGACCGACGCCGCCTGAGGCGACGGTCGAAGCGGGCCGAAAGTACGCCCGCCGACATGTACATCCGGCACCAGCCGAATTAGTGGAAGGATCGCCCATCATGGCGAAGCTCAGCCAGGAAGACCTGCTCGCTCAGTTCGAGGAGATGACCCTCATCGAGCTCTCCGAGTTCGTGAAGGCCTTCGAGGAGAAGTTCGACGTCACCGCCGCCGCGGCCGTCGCCGTCGCCGGTGGCCCGGTTGCCGGTGCCCCGGTCGAGGCCGCCGAGGAGAAGGACGAGTTCGACGTCATCCTCACCGGTGCCGGCGACAAGAAGATCCAGGTCATCAAGGTCGTGCGCGAGCTGACCTCCCTGGGTCTGAAGGAGGCCAAGGACCTCGTCGACGGCACCCCGAAGCCGGTCCTGGAGAAGGTCAACAAGGAGGCCGCGGACAAGGCTGCCGAGGCCCTCAAGGGCGCCGGCGCGGCCGTCGAGGTCAAGTAACACCTCACGGTCCCCGCGGACCGTACCGCGAGCTGAAACAGCCCTCTCCGGAGGCGCCGCGAGGCGTTCCGGCGGCGCTGTAACGCTGACGCACTGAAGAGCGATCACCCAACTGGGTGGTCGCTCTTCGGCGTTCCAGGGGGTCGCCGCGGCGGCTGCCTTGCGCTGTCGGTGGCGACGAGTATGGTGATCTTCGTTGTGCCTCCGCCCGCCCTGTGACGGGCTGCAAGACGGGTTGCAAGAGGTGCCGCACGTGACGATCGCGGCACTTGCTTGGGGCATGGGGGGCCTTGACGAACCGCACGCAGCGCGCAATTCTCAGGACGCGTCGTCACAACGATCCGAATCCGAGGCATGGATCGACGACGAAGAGGGCAGTATCGATGTGCATTGAGGGCGTGGCTTGCCGCAGGTGTTGAGAACAACGAGGGTCTCAAAAACCGGGACTGGACATCAGTGGGCCGAGTGGCTACACTGACCCTTTGCGCTGCCTGTTAGCTGCCTCCTGCCCGTCACCAGGGGCATGCCCGTGCATGAGCACCGACGATTGAATCGTCCCCGACCTGGCCTTATCCGGCTGATTCGGGAACGGCCTCTCTCTGTGTCCAGCATGGGACCGGTACGCGCGTAGTGAGTCCGAGCCCTCGGAAGGACCCCCTCTTGGCCGCCTCGCGCACTGCCTCGACCGCGAATACGAACAACGGCGCCAGCACCGCCCCGCTGCGCATCTCCTTTGCAAAGATCAAGGAGCCCCTTGAGGTTCCGAACCTTCTTGCGTTGCAAACCGAGAGCTTCGACTGGCTGCTCGGCAACGACGCGTGGAAGGCTCGTGTCGAGGCGGCTCTGGACAACGGACAGGACGTCCCCACGAAGTCCGGTCTGGAGGAGATCTTCGAGGAGATCTCCCCGATCGAGGACTTCTCCGGGTCGATGTCGCTGACGTTCCGCGACCACCGCTTCGAGCCCCCGAAGAACTCCATCGACGAGTGCAAGGAGCGCGACTTCACGTACGCGGCCCCGCTCTTCGTCACCGCCGAGTTCACCAACAACGAGACCGGCGAGATCAAGTCCCAGACGGTCTTCATGGGCGACTTCCCGCTCATGACCAACAAGGGCACCTTCGTCATCAACGGCACCGAGCGTGTCGTGGTGTCGCAGCTCGTCCGCTCGCCGGGCGTCTACTTCGACTCCTCCATCGACAAGACGTCCGACAAGGACATCTTCTCGGCCAAGGTCATCCCGTCCCGGGGCGCCTGGCTGGAGATGGAGATCGACAAGCGCGACATGGTCGGTGTGCGCATCGACCGCAAGCGCAAGCAGTCCGTGACCGTCCTGCTCAAGGCTCTCGGTTGGACGACCGAGCAGATCCTCGAGGAGTTCGGCGAGTACGAGTCCATGCGCGCCACCCTGGAGAAGGACCACACCCAGGGCCAGGACGACGCGCTGCTCGACATCTACCGCAAGCTGCGTCCGGGCGAGCCCCCCACGCGTGAGGCCGCGCAGACGCTGCTCGAGAACCTCTACTTCAACCCGAAGCGCTACGACCTCGCGAAGGTCGGCCGCTACAAGGTCAACAAGAAGCTGGGCGGCGACGCCCCGCTCGACGCCGGCATCCTGACCGTCGAGGACATCATCTCGTCGATCAAGTACCTGGTGAAGCTGCACGCTGGTGAGACCGAGACCGTCGGTGACAACGGCACGTCGATCGTCGTCGAGACCGACGACATCGACCACTTCGGCAACCGTCGTCTGCGCAACGTCGGCGAGCTCATCCAGAACCAGGTCCGCACGGGTCTGGCTCGTATGGAGCGCGTCGTCCGCGAGCGCATGACGACCCAGGACGTCGAGGCGATCACGCCGCAGACCCTGATCAACATCCGGCCGGTCGTCGCCTCCATCAAGGAGTTCTTCGGCACCAGCCAGCTGTCGCAGTTCATGGACCAGAACAACCCGCTGTCCGGGCTGACGCACAAGCGTCGTCTGTCCGCGCTCGGCCCGGGTGGTCTGTCCCGTGAGCGGGCCGGCTTCGAGGTCCGCGACGTGCACCCCTCGCACTACGGCCGCATGTGCCCGATCGAGACGCCCGAAGGCCCGAACATCGGTCTGATCGGCTCGCTCGCCTCCTACGGTCGCGTCAACGCGTTCGGCTTCGTCGAGACGCCGTACCGCAAGGTCGTCGAGGGTGTCGTCACCGACGAGGTCGACTACCTGACCGCCGACGAGGAGGACCGCTTCGTCATCGCGCAGGCCAACGCGCCGCTGACGGACGAGTTCCGCTTCGAGGAGTCCCGCGTCCTGGTCCGCCGTCGTGGCGGCGAGGTCGACTACGTCCCCGGTGACGACGTCGACTACATGGACGTCTCGCCGCGCCAGATGGTGTCGGTCGCGACCGCCATGATCCCGTTCCTCGAGCACGACGACGCCAACCGTGCCCTCATGGGCGCGAACATGATGCGTCAGGCCGTGCCGCTGATTAAGTCCGAGGCGCCGCTCGTCGGCACCGGCATGGAGTACCGCTGCGCCGTCGACGCCGGCGACGTGCTCAAGTCGGAGAAGGACGGTGTGGTCCAGGAGGTCTCCGCGGACTACATCACCACCGCCAACGACGACGGCACGTACACCACGTACCGCCTCGCGAAGTTCTCCCGCTCCAACCAGGGCACGTCCGTCAACCAGAAGGTTGTCGTGGACGAGGGCGCCCGGGTCATCGCCGGCCAGGTCCTGGCCGACGGCCCGGCGACCGAGAACGGCGAGATGGCGCTCGGCAAGAACCTGCTCGTGGCGTTCATGCCGTGGGAGGGTCACAACTACGAGGACGCGATCATCCTGTCGCAGCGCCTCGTGCAGGACGACGTCCTCTCCTCGATCCACATCGAGGAGCACGAGGTCGACGCCCGTGACACCAAGCTCGGCCCCGAGGAGATCACCCGGGACATCCCGAACGTCTCCGAGGAGGTCCTCGCCGACCTCGACGAGCGCGGCATCATCCGCATCGGCGCCGAGGTCATCGCCGGTGACATCCTCGTCGGCAAGGTGACCCCCAAGGGTGAGACCGAGCTGACCCCGGAGGAGCGCCTGCTCCGCGCGATCTTCGGTGAGAAGGCCCGCGAGGTCCGCGACACCTCCCTGAAGGTGCCGCACGGCGAGACCGGCAAGGTCATCGGCGTCCGCGTCTTCGACCGTGAGGAGGGCGACGAGCTGCCGCCGGGCGTGAACCAGCTGGTTCGTGTCTACGTGGCGCAGAAGCGCAAGATCACGGACGGTGACAAGCTCGCCGGCCGTCACGGCAACAAGGGTGTCATCTCCAAGATCCTCCCGATCGAGGACATGCCGTTCCTCGAGGACGGCACCCCGGTCGACATCATCCTCAACCCCCTCGGTGTGCCGTCCCGAATGAACCCGGGACAGGTCCTGGAGATCCACCTCGGCTGGCTCGCCAGCCGCGGCTGGGACGTCTCCGGCCTGGCCGACGAGTGGGCGCAGCGCCTGCAGGCCATCGGTGCCGACCAGGTCGCCCCGCGCACCAACGTCGCCACCCCGGTCTTCGACGGTGCGCGTGAGGACGAGCTCGCGGGCCTGCTGCAGCACACCATCCCGAACCGCGACGGCGAGCGCATGGTGCTCCCGACCGGTAAGGCGAGGCTGTTCGACGGCCGCTCCGGCGAGCCGTTCCCGGACCCGATCTCCGTCGGGTACATGTACATCCTCAAGCTGCACCACCTGGTCGACGACAAGCTGCACGCCCGTTCGACCGGTCCGTACTCGATGATCACCCAGCAGCCGCTGGGTGGTAAGGCCCAGTTCGGTGGCCAGCGCTTCGGTGAGATGGAGGTGTGGGCGCTTGAGGCTTACGGCGCCGCGTACGCCCTCCAGGAGCTGCTGACCATCAAGTCCGACGACGTCACCGGCCGCGTGAAGGTCTACGAGGCCATCGTCAAGGGCGAGAACATCCCCGAGCCCGGCATCCCCGAGTCCTTCAAGGTGCTCATCAAGGAGATGCAGTCTCTCTGCCTCAACGTGGAGGTGCTGTCCAGCGACGGTATGTCCATCGAAATGCGTGACACCGACGAGGACGTCTTCCGCGCGGCGGAGGAGCTCGGCATCGACCTGTCCCGGCGCGAGCCGAGCAGCGTCGAAGAGGTCTGACGGGAGTCCGGCCGGGTTCGACAAGAGCCCGGCCGGCCCCAGGACCCCCGTATCAGACCCCAAGACTTACGACCCTGAGAGGGATTGACGCATAGTGCTCGACGTCAACTTCTTCGACGAGCTCCGGATCGGCCTGGCCACCGCTGACGACATCCGTCAGTGGAGCCACGGCGAGGTCAAGAAGCCCGAGACCATCAACTACCGCACCCTCAAGCCCGAAAAGGACGGACTCTTCTGCGAGAAGATCTTCGGTCCGACCCGGGACTGGGAGTGCTACTGCGGTAAGTACAAGCGTGTCCGCTTCAAGGGCATCATCTGTGAGCGCTGTGGCGTCGAGGTCACTCGCGCCAAGGTGCGCCGTGAGCGGATGGGCCACATCGAACTGGCCGCGCCCGTCACCCACATCTGGTACTTCAAGGGCGTTCCGTCGCGCCTCGGCTACCTGCTCGACCTCGCCCCGAAGGACCTGGAGAAGGTCATCTACTTCGCGGCGTACATGATCACGTACGTCGACGAGGAGCGCCGCACCCGCGACCTGCCCTCGCTGGAGGCCCACGTCTCCGTCGAGCGTCAGCAGATCGAGAACCGCCGCGACGCCGACCTCGAGGCCCGCGCCAAGAAGCTCGAGACCGACCTGGCCGAGCTCGAGGCCGAGGGTGCCAAGGCCGACGTGCGCCGCAAGGTGCGTGAGGGTGCCGAGCGCGAGATGAAGCAGCTGCGCGACCGTGCGCAGCGCGAGATCGACCGTCTCGACGAGGTGTGGACCCGCTTCAAGAACCTCAAGGTCCAGGACCTGGAGGGCGACGAGCTCCTCTACCGCGAGCTGCGTGACCGCTTCGGCACGTACTTCGACGGTTCGATGGGTGCCGCGGCGCTGCAGAAGCGCCTGGAGTCCTTCGACCTGGAGGAGGAGGCCGAGCGCCTCCGCGAGATCATCCGTACCGGCAAGGGCCAGAAGAAGACCCGTGCGCTCAAGCGCCTCAAGGTCGTCTCCGCGTTCCTGCAGACCAGCAACAGCCCCAAGGGCATGGTGCTCGACTGCGTGCCGGTCATCCCGCCGGACCTGCGTCCGATGGTGCAGCTGGACGGTGGCCGCTTCGCGACCTCCGACCTGAACGACCTGTACCGCCGTGTCATCAACCGCAACAACCGCCTGAAGCGGCTTCTCGACCTCGGCGCGCCCGAGATCATCGTGAACAACGAGAAGCGCATGCTCCAGGAGGCGGTCGACGCCCTCTTCGACAACGGCCGTCGTGGTCGCCCGGTGACGGGCCCCGGCAACCGTCCGCTGAAGTCCCTCAGCGACATGCTGAAGGGTAAGCAGGGTCGATTCCGTCAGAACCTGCTCGGTAAGCGTGTGGACTACTCCGCGCGTTCCGTGATCGTCGTCGGTCCGCAGCTGAAGCTGCACCAGTGCGGTCTGCCGAAGGCCATGGCGCTGGAGCTCTTCAAGCCGTTCGTGATGAAGCGCCTGGTCGACCTGAACCACGCGCAGAACATCAAGAGCGCCAAGCGGATGGTCGAGCGCGGCCGCACGGTCGTGTACGACGTCCTCGAAGAGGTCATCGCCGAGCACCCGGTTCTGCTGAACCGTGCGCCCACGCTGCACCGCCTCGGCATCCAGGCCTTCGAGCCCCAGCTGGTCGAGGGCAAGGCCATCCAGATCCACCCGCTCGTCTGCACCGCGTTCAACGCGGACTTCGACGGTGACCAGATGGCCGTGCACCTGCCGCTGTCCGCGGAGGCGCAGGCCGAGGCCCGCATCCTGATGCTGTCCTCGAACAACATCCTCAAGCCCGCCGACGGCCGCCCGGTCACGATGCCGACCCAGGACATGGTCCTCGGTCTGTTCTTCCTGACCACCGACGGCGCGCTGCGCAACGTCAAGGGCGAGGACCGGTCCTTCGGCTCCGCGGCCGAGGCGATCATGGCGTTCGACGCCGGCGAGCTCTCGCTGCAGTCGCGCGTGGACATCCGCTTCCCGGTGGGCACCATCCCGCCGCGCGGCTGGACCCCGCCGGCGCAGGAGGAGGGCGAGCCGGAGTGGCAGCAGGGTGACACCTTCCGCCTGAAGACCACGCTGGGCCGCGCGCTCTTCAACGAGCTGCTGCCCGAGGACTACCCGTTCGTCGACTACGAGGTCGGCAAGAAGCAGCTCTCCGAGATCGTCAACGACCTCGCCGAGCGCTACCCCAAGGTCATCGTGGCGGCGACGCTCGACAACCTGAAGGCGGCGGGCTTCTACTGGGCGACCCGCTCCGGCGTCACCGTGGCCATCTCCGACATCGTCGTTCCCGAGGCGAAGAAGGAGATCGTCAAGGGCTACGAGGCGCAGGACGAGAAGGTCCAGAAGCAGTACGAGCGCGGTCTGATCACCAAGGACGAGCGCACGCAGGAGCTCATCGCGATCTGGACCAAGGCGACCAACGAGGTCGCCGAGGCGATGAACGCGAACTTCCCGAAGACGAACCCCATCTTCATGATGGTTGACTCGGGTGCCCGAGGAAACATGATGCAGATGCGTCAGATCGCCGGTATGCGTGGTCTGGTGTCCAACGCCAAGAACGAGACGATCCCGCGTCCGATCAAGGCGTCCTTCCGTGAGGGCCTGTCCGTTCTGGAGTACTTCATCTCCACGCACGGTGCCCGTAAGGGTCTGGCGGACACCGCTCTGCGTACCGCCGACTCGGGTTACCTCACCCGTCGTCTGGTCGACGTCTCCCAGGACGTCATCATCCGCGAGGAGGACTGCGGCACCGACCGTGGCCTCAAGCTGCACATCGCGGAGCGCGGCGCGGACGGTGTCCTGCGCAAGGCGGACAACGTCGAGACCAGCGTGTACGCACGTGCGCTGGCCGAGGACATCGTCGTCGACGGCGTGGTGCTGGCCCCGGCCAACACCGACCTGGGCGACGTCCTCATCGACGAGCTGGTCAAGCACGGCATCGAGGAGGTCAAGACCCGCTCGGTCCTGACCTGCGAGTCCGCCGTCGGCACCTGCGCCATGTGCTACGGCCGTTCGCTGGCCACCGGCAAGCTGGTCGACATCGGTGAGGCGGTCGGCATCATCGCCGCCCAGTCCATCGGTGAGCCCGGCACCCAGCTGACGATGCGTACCTTCCACACCGGTGGTGTGGCCGGTGACGACATCACCCAGGGTCTGCCCCGTGTCGTCGAGCTCTTCGAGGCCCGTACCCCGAAGGGTGTCGCCCCGATCTCCGAGGCCTCCGGCCGCGTGCGGATCGAGGAGACCGAGAAGACCAAGAAGCTCGTCGTCACCCCGGACGACGGCAGCGACGAGACGGCGTTCCCGATCTCGAAGCGCGCCCGACTCCTGGTCAGCGAGGGCGAGCACGTCGAGGTGGGCCAGAAGCTCACCGTGGGTGCCACCAACCCGCACGACGTGCTGCGCATCCTGGGTCAGCGTGCCGTCCAGGTTCACCTGGTCGGCGAGGTCCAGAAGGTCTACAACTCGCAGGGTGTGTCGATCCACGACAAGCACATCGAGATCATCATCCGGCAGATGCTGCGCCGTGTGACGATCATCGAGTCGGGCGACGCGGAGCTGCTGCCCGGCGAGCTGGTCGAGCGCTCGAAGTTCGAGACCGAGAACCGTCGTGTGGTCCAGGAGGGTGGTCACCCGGCTTCGGGTCGTCCGCAGCTCATGGGTATCACCAAGGCCTCGCTGGCGACGGAGTCCTGGCTGTCGGCCGCCTCCTTCCAGGAGACGACCCGAGTTCTGACGGACGCGGCGATCAACGCCAAGTCCGACAGCCTCATCGGCCTCAAGGAGAACGTCATCATCGGTAAGCTCATCCCGGCCGGTACGGGTCTGTCCCGCTACCGCAACATCCGGGTCGAGCCGACCGAGGAGGCCAAGGCCGCGATGTACTCGGCCGTCGGCTACGACGACATCGACTACTCGCCGTTCGGCACGGGCTCCGGTCAGGCCGTTCCGCTGGAGGACTACGACTACGGTCCGTACAACCAGTAAGCGGGCAGTCCGAAGGGCGGCCACTCCCTCGCGGGGTGGCCGCCCTTCGGCGTGTCCGGGTCCGCTCCCGTCGGTCCGCGCTAGCGCGAGGGGTACAGGTACGGCTCCAGGGCCCGCAGGCGTGTGTGGTTGTCGGGGTGGGTGGACAGCAGTCTCGCCAGTCCGCCGGGCTCCTTGAGCTTGCGGCCCTGGGCCGCGGCGTGCGCCTTCGCCGCGTCCTCCTCGGCCTGGAAGTGGTACAGGACCTCCGCCATCTCGCGGGCGAAGCCCAGGGCGGCGGCCTGCTGGTCCGCACGGAGCTCGCCCAGCCGGCCCGCGTAGGCGAGGAGGTAGGGCGCGATGACGAGGGGGATCGTGATGTACCAGGCGACGACGAATCCGGCGACCACGAACATCCCCATGAACAGGACCAGGAGTCCCGTCGCGGCGAGTGAGAAGACGCCGGCGACGGCGAGCGCGATCCTGGCGATCCCCCGGGTCAGCGCCCAGGCGATCCGCCCGGGCAGCGAGTACCAGTAGCCGAGGAGTCCGGCCCAGGCGTGGCCGCCGGTGTGGTGGCCGAGCTCGTGGGCGAGCACCGCGGCGAGGTTGCTGCTCGGGATCCGGTTCAGCGCGTAGGTGGTGACGCCGACGACATGGCCGGCGGCCGCGACGGCGTTGAGGTCGTCGCTGTTCTCCACCATCAGCTCGTACGTGTGCGCCTCGATGCCCGCGCGGGCGGTGACCTCGCGCCAGACGGGTTCCAGGCGGGCCCGCTCCTCGGCCAGCGGAGCCCGCAGCTTGAGCGCGCGCCGGGCGAACAACAGCTCGGTGGGCCGGTGGAACACGAGGGCTCCCGAGGCCAGCCAGGCCAGTACGACCAGCCAGCCCAGCGCCGTGCCGAACAGCGGTACGGCGATCGCGGCGACCACGGCGAGGCTCACCAGGAAACCCGGGATCTGGGTCGCCAGCTGTCCTATGGCGGTGGCGTCGGCGCCCCGCTGATGAGCCGCCACATGGACGCGGGAACCCTGGTGGCGGTAGTCGAGATCGTCGGGCCCGGTGGCGGGCCGTGGCACGAAGGGGGCGGGCCCCGGGACGTGAGCGGGGTACCCGGCGGCCGGGGGCGGTGTCCCCTGCTGGTGCGGCGCGGGGGTCGCCTGCGGGTACGCCCACTGCGGCGGCGCGGCCTGGGGGTGCGGGGCTTGCGGGTACGAGGCCTCAGGGTGAGGGCCCTGGGGATACGCGGGCGGGGGCGCGGCGGCTCCCGGGTACTGCGGTGGGGGCGCGGCCGTTCCTGGGTACTGGGGCGGGGGAGCGGCGGCTCCCGGGTACTGCGGTGGGGGCGCGGCCGTTCCGGGGTACTGGGGTGGCGGAGTGGCCGCGCCGGGATACCGGGGCTCCGGCGCCGTCGGGCCCGGGGGTGGCTGGGTCATGCGGGGCTCCTTCGAGTGCGGGGACGTCAGCCGACGAGCAGCGCGGTGGGCAGCAGTGCGGTACCGGCGCAGAAGGCGATCAGGCCCGTGCGGATCCACTGGTGCTTGCGGGCGGCGATGCGGCTGGTCTCGACGAGGGCCGCCGAGAGTCCGGCGGTCGGGTCACGGTCGGTGTCGGCCAAGGCGGTGGCCAACCGGCCCTCACGTGCGGCCTGTTGGATGTCGCCGAAGTAGCACAGGGGCCGGCCGGGGGCCCACGAGCCGCCGCGGTAACGGGGCAGGACGGCGAGCAGCAGTGCGAACAGGGAGAGCGCCAGCGCCGCGGCCCCGGCCCACCACAGAGCGGCGCCGGCGCCGGACAGGGCCCTCGGTGTCCAGTCGCGCCCGGCCAGCAGCGCGCTGAACACTCCGGCCGTCATGCCGAGGGCCGCGACCAGCACGGACGCCTTGCTGTCGGCTCGGGCGATCTCGCCGCGCAGCTCGGTGAGCAGCCGTTCGGCGGTACGGGCGCCGAGCGCGGGCGTGGTGCCCGGAAGGGTGCCGGGACCGGTCACGCGGGCTCACCCCGCGGCACGTCGTTCGGCGGAGCGACGGGAGCGGGCGCGCCCGCCGGGCCGGGCGGCGGCGGGACCGCGGGGGCCGGTCCGGCCGCGGCATGGGGCGAAGCGCCGTACGGGGCGGCCACGGGCGCCTGGGCACCGGACGGCGGCTCGGTCGCGTACCGCGGCACAGGCGGCGGGCCCTGCGGCGCGGCACCGTACTGCTGCACGGGAGGCGGCGGGGCCTGACCGGGATACGGCGCCTGACCGGCAGGCACGTGACCGCCGGCGTACGGAGGCTGCCCGGCGTACGGAGGCTGGTCCGCGTACGGCTGCTGGGGGACCTGCTGCGGCGCCGCTCCCGGGTACGGCGGCTGCGGGGGGACGTAGGGCTGCCCGGGAGACGCGCCCGGGGGCAGCGCCCCCTGTCCGTCCCGCGGCTCCGGCGGCGACTGCTGCTGCTCGATCAGGTCGTCGACGGCCCGCAGCGTCGAACGCGCCGACTCCGCCTTCTGGTAGTCCTCCAGGCTGTCCCCGGCGATGAGTTCCAGCTGCGTCCTGATGATGGACAGCTGGTCCTTCTGGATGGAGCCGACGACCAGCTGGGTGTCCTCGGGGTGCTGGGCGAGGTGCAGCGCCCAGGCGCCGACTCCACCGTGCTGGAGGTGGTACTGGTAGAAGTTGATCTTCTCGGCCACGAGCTGGTGGTTCTGCTGCTGGCGCAGCACGTCCAGCTCGTGCTGGAGCCGGGCCTGACGGAGCCGGAACTCGTGCTCGGGGTCCAGCATCTCCGACTCGTAGCGCAGGCTCCGCTGCCGCCGCCGGTGCGCGATCGCCTCGTCGTCCAGCCGCAGCCGTACGACACACGTCACCGCGAGACCGGTGCCCGCCGCGAAGCCGCCCGCCGCGACCGCCTGTTGGACGGCCCGCTCGGCGGACGGACTGTCCTCGACGGCGAAGCCGCGGCTGACCGGCCGGGCGAGCCGGTGCAGCTCACGCGTCAGCCGTGTGGGCACATCGCGCTCACCGCTCGCCACGTACGCGACCGGGTCCGAGACCCGCCAGGTCAGATCGGCCGTCGCGCCGAAGGAGAACGCGTCGTCGCCGCTGGGCAGTTCCAGCTCCAGCTGCACGGGATGGCTGCCCATGTCCACCTCGTACACCGAGGTGTAGCGGCGGGCCGCCGCGTCCGAACGGCTCGGCCGGTGCGGCGGGACGAACACGTCGTAGGCGCCCTTGGCGGTCACGAAGACCAGGGCGTGGTCGATCGCGGTGACCGGCCTGCGGGCGGTGTAGTCGAAACGCGCGATCGGACGGACGGTGAGCACCGGGTCGATCAGCGTCGTGTGCCGGTCGGCGTCCTGCTGCCACTCCGGCTGACGGCGGAACTCCGCCATGGTTCAGCTCCTCGATGGATCCGTAGGGGAGGGGACGAGTACGCCGAGCAGCCGGTCGGCGATCGGTGGGCGCGGGCCGCCGTCGGGGGCACGCAGGGCGAGCAGTTCGTGGCTCAGACGCCGGTGGTCGTCGGCGGTCACCACCAGCGCGGGCAGCAGGAACTCCAGCGCCTGGGCCGCGTCCGTCCGTCGCTCTGCGACGTGCACCCAGGTGTGCAGCGCGTTCAGGGCGGCCCGGGTGTGGGCGCGGTCGCCGAGTGCGGTGCGCCAGAGGGTGGCCAGGTCGCGGGCTGAGTCGGCCTCGTACATACCGGTGTCGGCGTACCACTCGACGAGTGCGCCCTCCTCGCCGTTGTCGCAGGCGCGGACGAAGGCGCCCAGCGCGAGCGCGCGGACCGACGGCGTGTCGTGGTGCAGCAGCCGCACCAGCTCGGAGAGCATCTCTCCGCGACGCGCGCCCACCGAGAGCAGCAGGGCGGTGGACTCGACGAGGTTGTTCTCCTCCGCACGACTGCTGTTCCCGGCACGGGCGCGGGCGGCGAGCGCGCTGAGCGCGGGCCCCGCGAGGTCCGGACGCAACGGGGTGAGCAGGCCGAAGGCACGGATCGCGGTCCAGCGGCGGGCCCAGTGGGAATCCGTGCACCACCGGGTGAGCAGACGGAGGACGACGGGCGCGTCGAGGAGCTGGGCGAGCGTGAGTGCGTTCGCGGCGGTGACGCGGGGGCCGAAGGACTTCGAGACGGCCCAGCCGTCGATCAGCAGCGCCACCGCCGACGGCAGGTCCGCGTGCGCGAGCAGTGCGGTGGCCGCCGCGGCCCTCGTCCGCACGACCGGACGGGCGTCGCGGGCCAGCTCCTTCAGCCAGGCCACCAGCGCGGGCCGGGCCGAGGGGTGGCCCGTCCACACCTCGGTGAGCAGCACGCGCGGTGTGTCCTCCTTGCGGAAGTACGCGGTGTACTGCGGGACCGAGCCCCATTCGGTCGCTTCGGCGCGCAGCTCGCCCGTGGCTCGCGCCCGCTCCAGGCGGGCCTCGGCGGAGAGCCCGAACAGCGGGATCTCCGGGGGCTGTTCGGGATGCTGCAAGCGCTGGAAGTGGACGTACAGCCGGTCCGCGAGTTCCGCCGCCAGGACGTACGGCGCCTGGTCGAAGACGGCCAGCGAGATCAGGAAGGCCTTGTCCCGCAGGGTGGTCTCCGGGTCGCTCAGCCATTCCCGGCACTGCTCCTCCACCGCGGCCTGACCGAAGTCGGCGAGCCGCGCCACGGCCTCCTCGCTTCCGTCGTAGCCGGCCACTTCCACGGCGAACCGGGCGGCCTCCGCGGGACGGTGGGCGTCCCGGGACAGGAAGTCCCGTACGGGGCCGAGGTCCAGGAGGGCCTCCACCTCGGCGACGGACCGGCCGGTGCCCCCGGCGCGCGGGCCGGACAGATGGGCGCGCAGTACTGCGGCCGGCTCGGGCGGTTCCCAGGGCAAGGGCGCGGCCCCGAGCAGGAACGGGGAGTTCTCGACGGTCACCACGAGGTACCCGTCGACCTTCCTGAGCTGGTCGCGGGCCGCGTACAACTGGGCCTCCCGCAGCGGCCGGTTGCGGCTGAGCGGCAGGTCGCGCAGGACGTGGCCGCCGAGCGAGAAGAGCCGGCCGCCCAGCGCCGCCGGGCTCGTCTCGGAGGACAGCGCGTGCACGGCGGGGACGCCGAGGCGGTGCAGGAGCATGAGCGCCGCGGCGTTGCGTCCGGTCGAGTGGGCGCCCGACAGCACGAGGACGCGTTCCTCACGCAGGCGTGCCAGGGCGGCGGCGAAGACAGGGCCCTCGGCGAAGACCTCGGCGAGCGTGTCGAGCCGCTGCCGGGGGATCTCGCCCGAGGCGTACACCGCCGTGGCGGCCGGGCCGTGATGATGGATCTCCGTCTTGCCGCCCATGAACACGTCGCGGGCGGACCCGCCCGCGGACACCCCGTGCTGCGCACCGCCGACCAGGCTGCCGCCGAAGGAGGCGGCCTCGCTGAAGATGAAGTCCGGGGTGTGCGCGACGAGTTCGCGCTGGGCGGCCCGCGCTTCCTGGGTACGTTCCTCGGGCTCGCCGAGCTCGTGGCGGTCGGGCACCGGGTCCGGCCCCGCGGGTCCTTCAGGGCCCGGCGCTCCGTCGGGTCCCTCCGGTCCGGTCGGACCGCTCGGCCCGGTCCGTGCTCTCGGCTGTCGTGGGTCCGCCGGTGGTCCGTCGTCGGGGGCCGGCGCCGGGGGTGGGGGCACCGTCACGCGGGCTCACCCCCGGACCCGCCCTGGTGCACGTCCCCGGTGACCTGGCCGCCGGAGACGCCGTGCTGGTCCCCGGTGACGAGGCTGCCGCCGAAGCGGGGGGCGCCGCCGTTGAAGTTGAGGACGACGCCTCCGGGGGCCAAAGCCGCGGGGCCCGGAGGCGCGGGGGCTGCCTGCGATGCGGGGGTCCCGGTTCCGGGAGTTCCGGTCGCGGGGGTTCCGGTCGCGGGTGACGCCGCGCCCGGCGCCGGGCTCTCCCCCGAGCCGCCCGGCGCCGGGACTCCCCCCTTCTCACTGTGGTCGTGGTCGCCGGCCGCTTGCGGAACGGGCCCGTGCAGCCAGGCCCGCAGCGGGCCGTTCTTGCTGTCCACCGTCACCGGGTGGAAGTCCTGCGCCGGGATGCCGTGATGGCCGTGGCGCACGATCCCCTGGTGCACGCCCTCCGACACGCACAGCGCGAAGTCGTCCGGCCTTTCCCGCAGGGCGGCGCGCAGCAGCCGGGCGTCGAGGAGACGGCAGGCGTGGTTCAGGTCGGAGCCGACCCAGCCGTCGTGGTCGTCGACGGCGACGTATCCGGTGGCGACGACACCGCGCAGACGGATCTGCGCGGAGCTCGACGCCATCCGGTTGACGGAGCGGAGCTGGGCGGGGACCTCGGTGAGCAGGGCGCGCAGCAGTGCGGTGACCGAGGCGTTGGCGTCGATCAGCTCCATCACCGAGTCGCCGCGGTCCGCGCGCAGGCGGAGTCTTTCGTCGATGCCGGCGCTCTCCAGGACACGGTCGGTGATGTCGTAGAGCATGCGCCGCAAGTAGGCCTGCTCGACGTCGTCCCGGTCGCTGTACTTCTCGATGTCGAGCAGGACGATCGTCCGGCTCACGGGGTCGGTCATGGTCGCCTTCCGGTGGGTCGCATCGCCAGGCATGCAGCGTGGCGGTGCGGCCGGGGCGGGTGTGAGGACGGATTGCCCAGTCGAACTGTGACCGTGTGCACAGAAGGGGGCTGGTGGCCCGGGGGCGAGGCCACCGGCGCCCAGTTCCGGCCGTCCGGCGTTTCGAGGACGAGGCCGTCCCGGGCCGATACGGAGGTCTGGGGGCGGCAGCCCCCAGGACCACGGGACGGGCAGGGGTGGAGGGGTCGACACACCCCGCTCACACGCTCGCCGGGCCCCTGTACCCGACCGAAGCCGCACGCGCCGGGTATCAGCCCCCGCAGGGGCTGCCACGCGCCGGGTACCGGCACCCGTACGGGCTGCCACGCGCCGGGTTACCCGGCCCCCGCACGAGCCGCACGAGCCGCACGAGCCGCAGGAGCCGCACGAGCCGCACGAGCCGCATGAGCCGCATGAGCCGCACGAGCCGCATGAGCCGCACGAGCCGGGGGGAGCGCCGGCGGCCTCGCCCCCGAGGCCGGACGGGCCGGAGGCCGGGGCAGCCCCTGGTCAGCGGCCGGCGATGCGGCGGAGTACGTCCATGCGGATGATGACCATGGCGCGGCGGCCGGTCACCACCGCTCCCCGTTCGCGGAGCTCCTTGAGCAGGCGCTGGACCATCTCTCGGGAGGCCCCCACGGAGCCGGCGAGCTCCTGCTTGCTGAGGGGGACCGAGAGTTCGATGCCCTCCTCGGTGCGGTGGCCGTTGGTGCGGGCCAGGTCGAGGAGAAGGGCCGCGAAGCGTTCGCGGACGCTCATGGAGGCGAACTCCAGGCGGCGGCGGTCGGCCGCGCGGGTGCGGTCGGAAGTGAGGCCGAGGAGCGCGAAGGAGACGGCGGGCGAGCGGGCGAGGAACTCCGTGAAGTGTTCACGGACGACGGCGACGGTGCGCACCGGCTCCAGCGCGGTGACCGTGGCCGACCGGGGACGCCCGGTCAGCGCGGCGGACTCGCCGATGATGTCGCCGGGCCCGCGCAGCGCGAGCAGCGCCTCGTACCCGTTGGCGGCGGCAGCGGTGACCTTCGTCCAGCCGTGCGTCACGATCAGCACGTGCGAGGACGGCTCGCTCTGGTGCAGCAGAACCGTCCGGGGAACGAAGGAGAGCTCGTGGCCGAGGGCCAGCAGCGCGGAGCGGTCCTCGCCCTCCAGCCGCGCCAGGAACGGCACCCGGTCGTCCAGGCCCTCGTCGCCGGGTAAGTGCGCAGTCGTCATGAATCCCCCGTCCCCCGATCGGCTGCTCGGCCGATGCACAGCAACCGACCAACGTACTCATCCGATGCATGGCGGGTGCAGCGAATCGGGGACATTCACCGGGGGTGACGCCATACGTCAGGGAGAAGCCCGAGCACAAGCGGGAGAAGTCCGGCGTGTCGGGCCCCAGGGCATTTGTTTTGACCGAAGTCCATGAGGTAGGTACGCTCAGACCTTGTGCCTGGGGTGTGCCCTGGCCCTCGTGCGTGCCTTCAACCGCAAGGGGTGCCGTGAGCGGCCACCGTAATCTGCGCCGTTTTCGCCTCACGGCGGAAGTCAGCAGCTTCGACACACCCGACCGCGTGGGTCGGCGATGTTCCAGGTTAGCTTCACCATTCGGCACACAGAAACCGGAGAAGTAGTGCCTACGATCCAGCAGCTGGTCCGTAAGGGCCGGCAGGACAAGGTCGAGAAGAACAAGACGCCCGCACTCGAGGGTTCCCCTCAGCGTCGTGGCGTCTGCACGCGTGTGTTCACGACCACCCCGAAGAAGCCGAACTCGGCCCTGCGTAAGGTCGCGCGTGTGCGTCTGACCAGCGGGATCGAGGTCACCGCTTACATTCCGGGTGAGGGACACAACCTGCAGGAGCACTCCATCGTGCTCGTGCGCGGCGGCCGTGTGAAGGACCTGCCGGGTGTTCGCTACAAGATCATCCGTGGTTCGCTCGACACCCAGGGTGTCAAGAACCGCAAGCAGGCCCGCAGCCGCTACGGCGCCAAGAAGGAGAAGTAAGAATGCCTCGTAAGGGCCCCGCCCCGAAGCGCCCGGTCATCATCGACCCGGTCTATGGTTCTCCTCTTGTCACCTCCCTGATCAACAAGGTGCTGCTGAACGGCAAGCGCTCCACCGCCGAGCGCATCGTCTACGGCGCCATGGAGGGCCTGCGCGAGAAGACCGGCAACGACCCGGTCATCACGCTGAAGCGCGCTCTTGAGAACATCAAGCCGACCCTCGAGGTCAAGTCCCGCCGTGTCGGTGGCGCCACCTACCAGGTGCCGGTCGAGGTCAAGCCCGGCCGCGCCAACACCCTGGCGCTGCGCTGGCTGGTCGGCTACTCCCGCGCCCGTCGCGAGAAGACCATGACCGAGCGTCTGCTCAACGAGCTTCTCGACGCCTCGAACGGCCTCGGTGCGGCCGTGAAGAAGCGTGAGGACACCCACAAGATGGCCGAGTCCAACAAGGCCTTCGCGCACTACCGCTGGTAGTCGCTACCCACATCGAGACCGAGAGAAGACTGAAGCCTTATGGCTACCACTTCACTTGACCTGGCCAGGGTCCGAAACATCGGGATCATGGCCCACATCGACGCGGGCAAGACGACCACCACCGAGCGGATCCTCTTCTACACCGGCGTCAGCTACAAGATCGGTGAGGTCCACGACGGCGCTGCCACCATGGACTGGATGGAGCAGGAGCAGGAGCGTGGCATCACGATCACCTCTGCTGCCACCACCTGTCACTGGCCGCTTGAGGACAACGACTACACGATCAACATCATCGACACCCCGGGCCACGTCGACTTCACGGTCGAGGTGGAGCGCTCGCTGCGCGTCCTCGACGGTGCCGTCACGGTGTTCGACGGTGTCGCCGGTGTCGAGCCGCAGTCCGAGACGGTGTGGCGTCAGGCCGACCGTTACGGCGTGCCGCGTATCTGCTTCGTGAACAAGCTGGACCGCACCGGCGCCGAGTTCCACCGCTGCGTGGACATGATCTCGGACCGCCTGGGCGCCCAGCCGCTCGTCATGCAGCTTCCGATCGGCGCCGAGGCCGACTTCAAG
This sequence comes from Streptomyces sp. 142MFCol3.1, assembly GCF_000424945.1. Classification (NCBI taxonomy): domain Bacteria; kingdom Bacillati; phylum Actinomycetota; class Actinomycetes; order Kitasatosporales; family Streptomycetaceae; genus Streptomyces; species Streptomyces sp. 142MFCol3.1. The sequence continues at coordinate 11,568 of NZ_AUKV01000042.1, read as the reverse complement.
GGCGTCGTGGACCTGGTCCGCATGAAGGCGCTCGTGTGGTCCGCCGAGGCGGCGAAGGGCGAGATGTACGACGTCGTCGACATCCCGGCCACGCACACCGAGGCTGCCGAGGAGTGGCGCGGCAAGCTGGTCGAGGCCGTCGCGGAGAACGACGAAGAGATCATGGAGCTGTTCCTGGAGGGCCAGGAGCCCACCGAGGAGCAGCTGTACGCCGCGATCCGTCGCATCACCATCGCGTCCGGCAAGTCCAACGACACCACGGTCACCCCGGTGTTCTGTGGCACCGCGTTCAAGAACAAGGGCGTTCAGCCCCTGCTCGACGCGGTCGTGCGCTACCTGCCGACTCCGCTTGACGTCGAGGCCATCGAGGGCCACGACGTGAAGGACCCGGAGCTGGTCGTCAAGCGCAAGCCGTCCGACGACGAGCCGCTCTCCGCCCTCGCGTTCAAGATCATGAGCGACCCGCACCTGGGCAAGCTCACCTTCGTCCGGGTGTACTCGGGCCGCCTGGAGTCCGGCACCGCCGTGCTGAACTCCGTCAAGGGCAAGAAGGAGCGCATCGGCAAGATCTACCGCATGCACGCGAACAAGCGTGAGGAGATCGAGTCGGTGGGCGCCGGCGACATCGTCGCCGTCATGGGCCTGAAGCAGACCACCACCGGTGAGACGCTGTCCGACGACAAGAGCCCGGTGATCCTGGAGTCCATGGACTTCCCGGCGCCGGTCATCCAGGTCGCCATCGAGCCCAAGTCCAAGGGTGACCAGGAGAAGCTGGGTGTCGCCATCCAGCGTCTCGCGGAGGAGGACCCCTCCTTCCAGGTTCACTCGGACGAGGAGACCGGCCAGACCATCATCGGCGGTATGGGCGAGCTGCACCTCGAGGTGCTGGTCGACCGCATGCGCCGTGAGTTCAAGGTCGAGGCCAACGTCGGCAAGCCGCAGGTCGCGTACCGCGAGACGATCCGCAAGGCCGTCGAGCGCGTGGACTACACCCACAAGAAGCAGACCGGTGGTACCGGTCAGTTCGCCAAGGTGCAGATCGCGATCGAGCCCATCGAGGGCGGCGACGCCTCGTACGAGTTCGTGAACAAGGTGACCGGTGGTCGCATCCCGAAGGAGTACATCCCTTCGGTCGACGCCGGTGCGCAGGAGGCCATGCAGTTCGGCATCCTCGCCGGCTACGAGATGACGGGCGTCCGCGTCACGCTTCTCGACGGTGCTTACCACGAGGTCGACTCCTCCGAGCTCGCGTTCAAGATCGCCGGCTCGCAGGCCTTCAAGGAGGCCGCGCGCAAGGCGTCCCCCGTGCTCCTTGAGCCGATGATGGCCGTCGAGGTCACCACGCCCGAGGACTACATGGGTGAGGTCATCGGCGACATCAACTCCCGCCGTGGTCAGATCCAGGCCATGGAGGAGCGGGCCGGTGCCCGCGTCGTGAAGGGCCTCGTGCCCCTCTCGGAGATGTTCGGCTACGTCGGAGACCTCCGCAGCAAGACGTCGGGTCGCGCAAGCTACTCGATGCAGTTCGACTCCTACGCCGAGGTTCCGCGGAACGTCGCCGAGGAGATCATCGCGAAGGCCAAGGGCGAGTAACGCACCCCGTTTACACGCTTTAGGCTTGACACCGAACGCCGGGGTTCCGACCCCAAGGAAGAACCCCGGCGGGCGGCACCCCAGCAAAGATCACCCTGGCGCCGATGAGTAAGGCGTACAGAACCACTCCACAGGAGGACCCCAGTGGCGAAGGCGAAGTTCGAGCGGACTAAGCCGCACGTCAACATCGGCACCATCGGTCACATCGACCACGGTAAGACGACCCTCACGGCCGCCATTACCAAGGTGCTGCACGACGCGTACCCGGACCTGAACGAGGCCTCGGCCTTCGACCAGATCGACAAGGCTCCTGAGGAGCGCCAGCGCGGTATCACCATCTCCATCGCGCACGTCGAGTACCAGACCGAGACGCGTCACTACGCCCACGTCGACTGCCCCGGTCACGCGGACTACATCAAGAACATGATCACGGGTGCGGCGCAGATGGACGGCGCCATCCTCGTGGTCGCCGCCACCGACGGCCCGATGCCGCAGACCAAGGAGCACGTGCTCCTGGCCCGCCAGGTCGGCGTTCCGTACATCGTCGTCGCCCTGAACAAGGCCGACATGGTGGACGACGAGGAGATCCTGGAGCTCGTCGAGCTCGAGGTTCGTGAGCTCCTCTCCGAGTACGAGTTCCCGGGCGACGACCTGCCGGTCGTCAAGGTCTCGGCGCTCAAGGCCCTTGAGGGCGACAAGGAGTGGGGCCAGTCCGTCCTCGACCTGATGAAGGCCGTCGACGAGAACATCCCGCAGCCCGAGCGTGACGTCGACAAGCCGTTCCTGATGCCGATCGAGGACGTCTTCACGATCACCGGTCGCGGTACGGTCGTCACCGGCCGTATCGAGCGTGGTGTCCTCAAGGTCAACGAGACCGTCGACATCGTGGGCATCAAGCCGGAGAAGACCACCACCACGGTCACCGGCATCGAGATGTTCCGCAAGCTGCTCGACGAGGGCCAGGCCGGTGAGAACGTCGGTCTGCTGCTTCGCGGCATCAAGCGCGAGGACGTCGAGCGCGGCCAGGTCATCATCAAGCCGGGCTCGGTCACCCCGCACACCGAGTTCGAGGCCCAGGCCTACATCCTGTCCAAGGACGAGGGTGGCCGCCACACGCCGTTCTTCAACAACTACCGTCCGCAGTTCTACTTCCGTACGACTGACGTGACCGGTGTTGTGACCCTCCCCGAGGGCACGGAGATGGTCATGCCGGGCGACAACACTGAGATGAAGGTCGAGCTCATCCAGCCCGTCGCCATGGAGGAGGGCCTCAAGTTCGCCATCCGTGAGGGTGGCCGGACCGTCGGCGCCGGCCAGGTCACCAAGATCAACAAGTAAGTTGATCCGACCTGGCAGCTCCTGACAGAGCTCCTGGAAGGGCCCGTACGACTTCGGTCGTACGGGCCCTTCCGCTGTTTCCCGGCTCCGCCTACCGGGCTTCCCGGCTCCGCCTACCAGGCGATCGGCAGGGCCTGCGGGCCGCGGATCATCGTGCGGCGCCGGAACGGGACCTCGTCCGGGGGCACGGCGAGCCGCAGTCCGGGCAGGCGCTCCAGCAGGGTGTCGAGCAGCAGTTCGATCTGCATACGGGAGAAGACGGCGCCCGTGCAGTAGTGCGGGCCGTTGCCGAACGCCATGTGCGCGCCGGCGTCCCGGTCGACGTCGATGAGGTCCGGATCCGGGAAGACCCCGGGATCGCGGTTGGCGGCCAGGTAGGACACGTAGACCGGGTCGCCCTTGCCGACGCGGACGCCCCCGATCTCGATGTCCTCCAGGGCGATGCGGGGGAGGCCCACCGCGGTGCGGTGCGGGATGTAGCGCAGCAGTTCCTCGACGGCGGCCGGGCGCGACGCGGGGTCCTCGCGCACGCGCTCCAGCAGATCGGGCCGGGTCAGCAGCAGGAAGAACATCTGGCCGCTGTTGCTGGTGAGCGCCTCACCGCCGATCTGCAGCGGGCCGGCGACGCTGACCGCCTCCTCGTGCCGCAGCTCACCGCTCTTCACCGCCGCACCGAGCAGCGACAGCACGTCCTGGCCGTCACTGTCGCCGCGGTCGCGGACGGCCTGCGCGATCCAGCCGAACAGGCCCTCCTTGGCGCGCTCGGAGGCCTCGGCACCGCCCGCGGTGGAGATGATCTCCCGCGTCCAGTCGTGCACCTTGCGGCGTTCGTCGGCGGGGACGCCCATGACCTCGCACACCACGGAGATCGGGAAGGGTTCGAGCACCCGCCCGACCAGGTCGGCGGGCGGCCCGTCCTGCACCATCGCGTCGACCAGCTCGTCGAGCATCTCCTGGGCACGGGGGCGCAGCCGCCGTACCGCGCTCACCGTGTAGGCGGTCGAGGCGGCGCGACGGAGCCGGTTGTGGTCCGGCTGGTCGGCCCAGGCCAGCGCGCCGGGCCGGGGCGCGAAGTGCGGCGCCAGCCGCGTGAACTGCCGTACGGACGCCTCCGCACGGCTGAACCGCGCGTCGTTCGTGATCATCTTGACGTCGTCGTAGCGCGTCGCCAGCCACGCCCAGTCCTCCTCCCCGTGCGGCAGCCGGATCCGGGTCAGTGGCCCCTCGCGCATCAGCTCCGCGAGCACCGGATCGAAGTCCGTCGCGCTCGTCCCGACGTCCGGCCAGTCCCGCACGGGAGGAAGCGACCCCTCGTCGGGCGGGCCGGCCAGGGTGGTGGTGTCTTCTGCCATGGGTCCACGATCGAGTGCCCTGCGGCGCGCTGTCGCGGGGGAGTGCTCCAGACGGATTTCCTACTCCGGGCCTCAGCCCTCCGGGTAGCGCGGCAGGTCCTCGGCCGAGATCGTCCAGTCGGCGATGGTGACGTCCTCGCCGTACACGAAGTCCTTGCGGGTGGCGTAGCGAGGGCCGATCGGTGTCTCGTGGATGTCGGAGAGCACCGCGCCCGAGCCCGTGCGTGGATCGAAGATCACGTACAGCGGAATACCCAGCAGGGGGTAGTCCCGTACTTTGCCTACCCAGTCGTTGTCCGGACTGGAGCAGGAGACGACTTCGACGGCGGCGATGAGCGTGCGGGGGTCGAAGGAGCCGTCCCCCTCCATGTCGGCCTCGGCGATCAGTATCACGTCGGGGTGACGCATGATGCCCTCGGGTACGTCCTCCACGTCCGGTGTGCCCGTGTGAGCCACGAGGTCCTCCGGAATGACCTTTTCGAGGCGTTTCCGGAGGCGCAGCGCGGTGAGTTCGTGCTGCTTCACGGGCGACGCCATGTCGTGGACGATCCCTTCCTTGGTGATCTCGAACTTGCCGGGAAGGGTGTCGTCCATCGACTGAACGAACTCCCGCATCGTCCGGTACAGGTGGTGGGTGTCCCGCCGCGCGTCGTCCGGGGCGATGCTCATGGCGTGCGCTCCTCGTCGTCTCTGCCCAGGGGCAAGGGTCGTCACTTTCAGGCTAGGCGGCCTCCATGACGTCGCGGTCGGTGCGACAGCCGCGGCAGTGGCCCGGTTCGGGGGCTCTGAAAGCGCGGTCGCAGGTGTCGCAGGTCTGGAAGGGCTGCGGGCGGGCCGGGGCTGGACGGCAGGGGGGCGGGAGCAGCTCTGTCAGGCGGTGGGCCAGGAGCGCGGCCGGGTGGCGGAGCGGTTCATGGGGGAGACCCGCGGTCAGCGTGCGCTGCACGGCTTCCGGGGCGGCGCCGCGTTCCAGCCAGGCGGCGACGGCCGGGGCAAGGCGGCGCACGTCGCGCTCGGCGAGCAGCAGGCGGGAGTCGTGGCGGTGCAGGTCGCCCAGAAGGGCGGTGGCGGTGCGGTGGCGGGGAAGGTCTTGGCTGCGGGGTTCGGGGAGTGGGGGCTTGGGACGGCGGGGCTCGGGAGGCGTGGGAGCGGGCGGGGGCGGCGCTTCCGGTGGGGCTTTGGGAGCCGGGAGTACAGGGGCGGGCCCCGCTGGGGGAGCCGGCGCGGGTGTGGGTGCGGGCTCTGGGACCCCTGGGACGGGTAAGCCCTTCGGCTGGTTGTACGACACCGTGTGCGTCACGACCCGGCCGCTGGGCAGACGCTCGCGGCTCCTGGCCAGGTAGCCGTACGCCTCCAGCTCCCGCAGGGCCGCCGCGATCCGGGTCTCGCCCTCGGGAAAACGGTCGGCGAGCGCCTTGATGCCGACGCGGGCACCGGCCGGCAGCGACTGGATGTGGGCGGCGAGGCCGATCGCCGTGAGGGACAGCTCGCGGTGCTGAGCGAGGTGGTTGCCGATGACCGTGTAGCGGGTGGTGTGGCGGACGTTGACGTGCGTCACGCCAGAGCTGGGGCCGGTGCCGGCGGCTGCCGGGCGGCCGGTCACGGTCGGGTCAATCACCCCGGGAACGGGGGACTGGGCGCGCGAGGGCGCGCTAGGGTTTTGCCTGTCCATCGGGAAGCTGCTTTTCCTCGGTGGTCAGGCCCTCGATCGGGATGCCAGTCCCGGCCGGGGGCCGTCGCATGTCTGCGATGTGCAGAGCGATGTGCGGTTGTCGCGGCGAGCATATGCCCGACAACCGGCGCTGAATCCAGCCGAGTTGGTGATCGCCACTCGTACGGGTGACGGGCGGCGACGGGGAGGTCGGTGGGGTTGGGCGGGGGGTTTCCCTCGGGGATTTGAAGACTTGATGTCGCGCCCCGCCGCGTCCCCGTTCACCGTGACGCGATGGACCGCGACCCGGCCGGTACGAGGGTCAGCTCGGCCCAGACGGTCTTGCGCGGGGCGGGCCCGGGCGTCGTGCCCCAACGGTCGGCGAGCGCGTCCACGAGGAGCAGACCTCGGCCGGACTCGGCGTCGGGCGCTGCCGTGCCGACCCGGGGGACTCGGTCGCCCCGGGTGTCGGTCACCTCGATGCGGAGGGTGTCGCCGACGACGTACAGCGTGAGCCGGAAGTCCCGGCCGGGCACGCGCCCATGGGCCGCCGCGTTGGCCGCCAGCTCGGCCACGATGTGCTCCGCCGGTTGCAACGGGAGTTCCCAGGCGCGGAGTTGCTCGGTGGCGAGCAGCCGGGCCAGGCGGGCGCCGCGTGGCGTGGTGGACAGCAGCAGGCTGAAGTTGCGGACGGGTTCGACGAGTTGGGCGGCAGGCCCGGCGGTTTCCTGATTCACGTCACTCAGCGTGGCGGAGCGTGCCTAGTCTGAGCTGCTGTGACGCCTGTGCGTACAGGGATTGTCCGGTGGTTGTCCTGGTCTGTCCTGGCTGTCCTGAGTGCCGTACGGGTACGCGTGGGCGTTGGAGGTGGGTGGGTGTGAGCAGCGAGGGTGTGGACGAGCCCGGGTGGGATGTCAGCCCGGAGGACGAGATCGCTCCGGTGGTGGAGGCGACGGGGCGGCAGATCAGGCTCCGGCGAGAGGCCGCGGGGATGCGCGTCATCGACTTCGGGCAGGCCATCGGGTACGGCGAGGACCTGGTCCGGAAGGTGGAGCGCGGGGCGCGGATTCCGCGGGCGGAGTTCCTGGACAGGGCGGACGAGGTCCTGAACGCGGGCGGGCTCATCAGGGCGTTCAAGGAGGACATGGAGAAGGCTCGGTATCCGAAGAAGGTGCGCGAGCTGAAAATGTTGGAGGACCGGTCGGTCGAGCTGCTGCTGTACAGCAACCACAACATCCATGGGTTGTTGCAGACACCGGCTTACGCGCAGGCGCTGTTTGAGACGCGCCAGCCTGCGTACCCGCAGGACGTGGTGGAGCGTGAAACCGCCGCGCGTATGGGGCGGAAGGCGATCTTCGAGCGGTCCCCGGCTCCCGCGCTCAGCTTCATTCAGGAAGAGGTGACGCTGCGACGCCCGATCGGGGGGAAAATGGTGCTGCGCCGTCAGCTCGAACACCTGCTGGAGGTCGGTCAGTTGCGAAACGTCTCACTTCAGGTCATGCCGACCGACCGAGAGGACCATGCCGGAATGCAGGGGCTGATCGAGGTGCTGAAGTTCGGTGATGGCACGGCGATCGGGCGTTCTGATGGCGCGTTCAACGGCCGCCCGGTCTCGGAGCCGAAGGACCTGCGGATCCTTGAACTGCGGTATGGCATGATCCGGGCCCAGGCTCTCACCCCGAGAGAATCGCTGGCCTTCATCGCGCAAGTGCTGGGAGAGACATGATCCACGGGACCTCGGTCGAGAGCGCTTCCGAGCTGAAGTGGTTCAAGAGCAGCTACAGCAGCAGCAGCGAGGCCGGCGACTGCGTCGAGATAGCCCCCACCCCCACCACCATCCACGTCCGCGACTCCAAGGACCCCCAGGGTCCCCGCCTGGCCCTCGCCCCCACCGCGTGGGCGGACTTCGTGACCTTCGCCTCGGGGAACTGATCACCTGTCCTTCCGCGAACCGGGGCGTCTGATGAGTCAGACGCTGACAGGCTCGCAGAACCGCAGTGTTCAGTGCCGCACGTACACGTACCGTGCCGGTGGCCATGTCACCGCCGTCGACGACCAGCTGGCCGGTTCCCGCCGCTACGAGCTGGACTCGGTCGGCCGCGTGACCGCGGTGCATGCCGCGGATTGGACAGAACGGTATGCCTGTGACGAGATGGGCAACCAAGCGAAGGCGTCCTGGCCGGAGAAACCATCCGGGCGGGGAAGCCACCGGTGACCGCACATAAGCAGGCACTCGCATCACGCGGGCGGGCCGCGTCCGTTATGAACACGACGCACTCGGCCGCATTATCCTGCGCCAGAAGTCTCGGCTGTCTCGCAAGCCGGAGACGTGGGGTTACGAATGGGACGTGGAAGACCGCCTTATCGCTGTCACCACCCCGGACGGGACTCGGTGGCGCTACACATACGATCCGCTGGGGCGGCGTACTGCCAAACTCCGTCCGGCGGAGGACGGCGAAGGAGTTGTCGAGCGCGTCGACTTCACCTGGGACGGCAGGAAAATGTGCGAACAGACGACAGCGGCAATGGCACGATGGGGCGATATCGGGCGTTGGACAAGCTCGGTGGAGACCATCACTTCTTCTATAAGAAGTAACTTCCAGTGGGGTAGGAAGGATGGATGCGGAAATCACATCCCGCTTCCAGAGTGCAGGCCTGGAGGTGATCGGCGGGTGTTCGGGAGGTCGGGGGCCGTCGGTCGCGGAGGCGTTCCGCAGGGTGGTGCATATTGATGCCGAGCCCGTCGATCGAATTCAACGGAATGAAAGCGGTGCTGCTCGGCGGGTTGACGAATTCTGGAAGGATCGCGCACGTAACGGTAGGGTCGTGGCCGACGACGGTTCCTTCCTGGCTGCGGCTGGCATAGATTATGGCTGGGTGCATGTCAGGCTGACGGAGAACACTGATATTTCAGCCATGGAAGACCCAGAGGGAGGGCTTCTCTTCATCGCTCGTTCCATGAGTGGCCACAATGTGTGCGCCGCCAGCACTGAAGAGGGTGAGTATTGGATTCTCGAACTGGAGTTCCCCGAGTTCTCGTAGTCGAACGAGCGCATATCGTGATCGAACTCGGCGACCCTCGTTCCGCGGGTAATTTCTCCCTGGACATCTCGAGGACGCGAAGCAGGCGGGCACGCCGAATGCCGGAGTGTATCTGTCGGACGACTTCAACAGGGTGGCGACGTCGTACGGCCGGGGCGGACACGTGGTGCGGGTCAAGGTGCCGAAGGAGTTCGCTGAATCCGTCTTCCAGCTGGGCGGACCGCGGGACAATCAGCCGGAGTTCTTCGTCAACACCCCCGAAGGGGCACAGATAATGAACGACGGGATCACGGAGATCCTGCCCACCGCAGAAGCGACGATGAAGCATTTCGCGGGCTTGTTCTGAGGTATTCGAGGCTATTTCCATGACGGAAAATCACGCGCCGATCTCGGAGACGGGGCTCGGCTACGACGTGTTCGCGCCGCTGTGGGGGATCCTGGAACTGGGTGTGGTGGCGGAGTCGGGGGCACAGGCCCTGCGGGGCCTCGCGCTCGCCGGCTTCGTGGCGGCTCACCGGAAGGACATCGACGGGCTCCTGGCGATGATCCGGGATCTCGGTGACTTCTCTTCCGAGACGATGGCCATCTTCGAGGAGCAGGGCGGATGGAACGACGGCCGTCAGGTGACGTCCGAATACCTGACGATGTACTCGGGCTGCATCGAGGGATACCCGCCGGAGACCGGCGACCCCGTCGTGCTGCGGCGCATCGTCCGCATGGGGAGCGACCTCCAGCTGGCCACCTTCATGGACGCCCTCGTGGGAACGGCCACGGCGCGAGGTCCGGGCCTCGGCGTCTCGGTGCCGCTCGTCGCCGACGCCGTGCGCATGGCGGGGGCCCTGCTGGGTTTCCACGACGAGCGAGTGGTGCGGGACACCTTCCGGATGTGGCGCGTCAAGTTCCTGCCGGACGTCCTGCGACCCGACTCCCCCTCGGGGGAGTCGGTCAAGGCCGATCTGCGGCTGTACGCCCGCGCGTTGGAAGAACTGGTCGATGAACGGAGCTGATCGCGCAGACGGTGAATCGAGGCTCCGGTGGTCCGCCTGGACGGATCGCGTCTTGAGGGAGGCCGGTCGGCATCCGTCCGGTCGGCGACCATCGCCGCGGGGGAGAGCATCCTCCGCGAGCGGGGCGGCTTTGAGGCGCGTGAGGGCCCCGGAGGTCTCTCGCCGAGTTCGGCGGGCTGGAGAGTATCGGCAGGGATGACGTCACGCTGCCAGCGGAAAGCGCGGACCGGGTGCTGGAGAAGCTGGTCGAGGGAATCGGCACGCCGAGCGAGCTCGTCGGGCAGGACAGCGCGCTGGAGAGCCGGTGGCTGCGGTCCCGGGAAACCGTCGAAGAGGCCTTGCAAGCCCTGCGCGGGCGCCGCTCCTGAGCGGGTGACCGTCGGCACACGGTCAGTGTCCGGGGGCCGGAGAAGCGGGCGACGGCGCGGACGTGATTCGGGTGCGGCCCCCGGGGCCCGGCACCGAACCCGGCAGCCACCATCCACATCCGCGACTCCAAGAACCCCAGGGGCCCCGCCTGGCACTCGCCCCCACCGCGTGGGCGGACTTCGTGACCTTCGCCTCGGGGAACTGATCACCTGTCCTGCCGCGTCCTCAGGCCTGTAAATTCGCTGATGCGTACGACAGTTGGCGATGCGGGCGTGACGGGGGTTGCGGTATGGCGGGGAATCGGCCGGGGGACTGGCATGTCCTGGATCTGGACAAGGACCCGACTCCCGGTGATCCGGATCGCGTGCGCCATCTGGCGAAGAGCCTGCACGACTTCGCGGACGATGTCGGGGAGGCGTTGCGGTCGATCAAGGGGATGGCGGACGAGGATGCGGTCCTGAAGTGGGCGGGGAAGTCTGCGAAGGCGTTCGGGGACGAGTTCTCGGGTGTGCCGAAGCAGTTGAAGAAGCTGAAGAAGTCGTACGAGATGGCCGGGGATGCGCTGGCCGTGTACTGGCCGGTGCTGGAGCGTGCGCAGGCCCTGGCCGACAAGGCTCTCGCCAAGGGCCGTGAGGCGCAGTCCGACCTGTCTTCCGCCAAGTCGCGTCTTTCGTCGGCGGATTCGTGGGTGACGCGGGCGAACAAGGAAGCCGACAAGTACAAGGACGATCCGACCGGCAGCAAGGACAAGGAGAAGCCGGACGAGGCGAAGGTGCGTGCGGCGACGCGGGATGCGCAGCATGCGAAGTCGGCGCAGACGTCGGCGCGGTCGGACGTGACGAGTGCGAACGGTGCGTTGGACGCGGCGAAGAAGATGGCCGAGGACGCGCGGAAGATGCGCGAGGAGGCCGCCCGTACGGCGAAGACGAAGATCGACGAGGCGTCGGACGCGGGGATCCACAACCGCAAGTGGTGGGAGGAGGTCGGGGACTGGTTCTCCGACAACTGGGACACCATCGTCGCGGTGTGCAAGGTCGTCGTCGCGGTGGTCGGGATCATCGCGATGATCATCGGCGGGCCGATCCTCGGCGCGATCGTCCTCGTGGCCGCCCTCGTCGTCCTCGCTGACACGCTCAACAAGTACGCGAAGGGCCAGGCCTCCCTATGGGATGTCGGCTTCGCTGCGCTGGACTGCATACCGGGTATGAAGGGCCTC
>NZ_AUKV01000041.1:0-76091 GCF_000424945.1 Streptomyces sp. 142MFCol3.1 | reverse complement strand
GCCGCCGGGTATGCAGTCCATGGCGGCAAAGGCAACGTCCAGCAGACTGGCTTGGCCTTTGCGGTATTTGTTTAGAGTGTCGGCCAGCACGACCAATGCCGCCACGACAACGATCGCCGCCAGGATCGGCCCGCCGATGATCATCGCGATGATCCCGACCACCGCGACCACGACCTTGCACACCGCGACGATGGTGTCCCAGTTGTCGGAGAACCAGTCCCCGACCTCCTCCCACCACTTGCGGTTGTGGATCCCCGCGTCCGACGCCTCGTCGATCTTCGTCTTCGCCGTGCGAGCGGCCTCCTCGCGCATCTTCCGCGCGTCCTCGGCCATCTTCTTCGCCGCGTCCAACGCACCGTTCGCGCTCGTCACATCGGACTGCGCCGACGTCTGCGCCGACTTCGCATGCTGCGCATCCCGCGTGGCGGCCCGGACCTTCGCCTCGTCCGGCTTCTCCTTGTCCTTGCTGCCGGTCGGGTCGTCCTTGTACTTGTCGGCTTCCTTGTTCGCCCGCGTCACCCACGAATCCGCCGACGAAAGACGCGACTTGGCCGAGGAGAGGTCGGACTGCGCCTCACGGCCCTTCGCCAGAGCCTTGTCGGCGAGGGCCTGCGCACGCTCCAGCACCGGCCAGTACACGGCCAGCGCATCCCCGGCCATCTCGTACGACTTCTTCAGCTTCTTCAACTGCTTCGGCACGCCCGAGAACTCGTCCCCGAACGCCTTCGCAGACTTCCCCGCCCACTTCAGGACCGCATCCTCGTCCGCCATGCCCTTGATCAGGCGGAGCGCGTCCCCGACATCGTCGGCGAAGTCGTGCAGGTTCTTGGACAGATGACGGACCCGGTCCGGGTCGCCCGGCGTCGGGTCCTTGTCCAGGTCCAGGACATGCCAGTCCCCCGGCCGATTCCCCGCCATACCGCAACCCCCGTCACGCCCACACCACAACAACCGTACGAACGATCGAAGTTACTAGGGATGTGCGGGTGGCGGGAAGGCCGTTCGCCCGGTCTAGTTCGCGAAGCGGAACGTCGAGGTGATGGCGTCGAAGATGTCGAAGAAGGAGTCCGCGAGGTCGAGTACCTGGCTGCTGCCGGCGACGAGGGCGACCTTGCCCTCCTGGCCCGGCACGGGGATGAACGTTTGCATGAGCACGGCGCGGACGGTGCGGTTGAGGGCGTCGTCCGGTACGGGGATGTCCTCGATGCCGTAGGTGCGGGCCGCCGGTCCCACGCCGGGGATGTCGACGGTGGTCACCTTCCGCCAGGCGTCGCCCTCCTTCTTCGCCTCGCGCACGGCGAGCCCGCCCGCGATCGTCGCGGGGTCCGTCGAGAGAGGGTCACCGGACCGGGTCCGGCCGCCGACGATCGAGACCGTGACGGACGCGGTGATCGGGGTGTCGCCGCCGAAGCTCTCCGCCATGCAGCCGCAGTACAGCGCGCCCGACTTCCACGCGTCGGCCGCGGACTTCCGCAGGAAGGCGGTGTACGTGTCGCGGTACGCGGCCAGCTCCGGATGCTGCTCGATCCGCTCGCCGACCATGCGCCGTACGGAGTCGTCGCGGGACTCGGGCCGCACGTCGAACTCCCACCACGACTCGGGCACCTTGATGCGAAAGCCACCGCGCTCGATGGTGAGCGTCTCCATGTAGCGGGCCATGGCGCGTCCCCCGTTGCTCGTCCTTCAGTTCGGCCGGGTCAGCCTACGAGGTGACGTGCGGCGTCATTCGGGCGCCTCGGCCTCGTCACGGACTCGGCAACCCGGCACTTCGCTCAGACGTACAAGGACCGTTCCGCGAAGGAAAGCAGCTCTTCGAGCTGGATCTCCCTGGGCGCACCGGCATCCGGCTCCCACTCCGCCAGGAGGTGGACGTCGTGCCACTCCACGCGCCACACCTGGTGATGCCTGTTCTCGAACTCGACGAAGCTGCCCGGGCCCCCTTCCAGCAACTGGATCTCCTCCAACAGGCGGCGTGGCTCGGCGAATCCACGTCCCGAGTTGGCGCTCCGGCTCTTCGTCCGCGTATTCGCGTAGCGCATCTTGAGGTAGGGAACGGGGGCCCGATCCAGGTTGTTCATGCGCAGCATCCGGTACCGGGTCACTGCCTCGTCGAGCGTCTCGCCCCCGGAGAACTCGTCCGCGTACGCCGGGAACGTGAGACGGACCAACGGGGTCAGGTCCGGATTCTCGACACGGTAGAAGCGGTGCACTTCGGCGCCCACTCCGGCGACGACGTCGAACGTCCGCCCGGGCGGTGCCACGAAGCCCGCTGCCGCCCCGAAATGGGGGTTGTGCCGAAAGATGTCCGCTTCACGGTCCCTCGCGAACATCAAGGTGGCCGTCGCCAGTTCCCGGTCGTAGGAATCTCTGCCGCTCAGCTGAAGCAGACGCTCACCATCGGCCGACAGTGCCCCGGCGAAGTCGATGCCCGGCGCCGGCGTCCAGTGCCAGGCGTCGTCGAGTCCCGGAAGCGGGGTGGCGTTCGGAAAACCGGTCACAACTGCGCGCATGTCCATGGCTTCTCCTGAGTCGACCGCACGAGTATCCGTCGTCGGCTTCCTGTACATGGGTTGCCCGCCGTCCGGCCTCCGCGAGAGTCCTCGGACCAATCCATCACTTCCAGACGGTCCGTGCGGGTGGACGCCATTCGTGTGGTGCCGTCGGAACGCGCACGAAGCGATGCCCTTTCAGCGAGTACGCGGCCGTCCACGCAAACCCTTCCCACCCACCCCAATCCCCCCGATCCACCCTTCGCGATACGCAAGAGCGAAAACTCCCCGGCCGCGCCAAGGCCAGGCAAACGCAGCCCCATAGGCATCCCAAACAACACCCGGAGAGGAGCCCTCCCGGGCGCGCTGGCCGGAACCGTCCTTAGGATTGGCCGGACGGTCGCCGTGGCCGGCGGGGCGTCCGCTCACGCTCCCGTCGGGGCGATCTGTTCACAGAGGCAACGGGGACGGACATCGTGAGTGATCTACGGCTCGAGGACACGATCTTCGAGGATCTGAGGAAGACGTTCTCCACCGTCACGGACCGCATGGACACCGCTCGCCGCACGCTGCGCGGCACCGACGGCTCGGTCGTCGGGGACGCGGGTCTCGTGGACGACGTGCACGACTTCGCCGACGACTGGGGCTACGGCATCAAGCAGCTCGGCAAGCACACCCAGGGCGCCATCGAGATGATCGACAAGATCGGCGAGTCCTTCGAGAAGCTCGACCTGGATCTCGCCGAATCGCTCAAGTCCCCCAAGAAGAAGGGGCACTGAGGCACGCATGGGACGCCCTCCCTTCCCCCACATAGGCTGGGACCCGACGCCGGGTGACGTCGAGCAGACGCGCGAGCTCGCCAAGAAGCTCGGCGGGCTCGCGGGCGAACTCGGCACGGCTCTGCGGGAGTTGCAGCAGATCGAATGCGGCGCCTGGAAGGGCAGGACCGCGATCGCGTTCAGCGAGCACATCTCCACCGATGTCACGCCGCTGATCAAGAAGAGCCACGACTCCTTCGACAAGGCCTCGCGCGCCCTGCACCGCTGGGCCGGGCAGCTCTCCGGCTTCCAGGACGAGGCCGACCGGCTGGAGAAGACCGCCGGCGACAAGCTCGACGCCGAGGACAAGGCCGAGAAGAAGGCCGAGGGCAAGGGCAGCGACGAGCTCGGCAAGGCGTCCGGCGCGGTCGACAAGGTCATCAGTGACGTCCACGACCTCGAGGACCGCTACAAGAAGGCCGCGGCCCTCATCAGCAAGGACCTCGACAAGGCCGCCGACATCGCACCGGACGAGCCGGGGTTCTGGGACAAGCTGGGGCACGGGATCGCGGACGCGTGGGACGCCACCGGTGAGTGGATCAAGGATCACGCCGATCTGATCGCCTTCATCGGCGACCTGCTCAGCGATCTGACCGCGATCCTGGGGCTGCTGGCCATCATCACCATCCCCTTCGAGCCCCTCGGCGCCATCTTCGGTGCCGCGGCTCTCCTCACCAGCGGTCTCGCCCTGTTGAGCCACTCCATAGCGAAGGCCGCCGGGGCGGACGTCAGCTGGATGGAGATGGGTACGGACGCCCTCGGGCTGCTGCCGGGCATCGGCCTGTTCGGCAAGGGGGTCAAGGTGGCCACCAAGGCGACTGCGGCGGAGCGGGCCCTGATGTTCGGCAAGGGGATGCAGGGCACGGAACTGGCGGCCGGCGCCCGCAACCTCTTCGCCACCGGAGAACTGGCGCAGAAGGTGGAGGGCGGACTCCCCCTGCTGGGCAAGCGGATCGTGCTGGGCGGCTCGTTCAAGGAGATCGGTTTCATCAGCTCGGGCTCCGGAACCATGAACCGTCTGGCGGGGCTCGCCGAAGCGGGCTACCACCAGGGCCAGTGGATCGGGACCAAGGGGCTGAAGCTCATCAGCGGCAACAGGCTGGCCCTGAACCCGGAGACTCCCGTGGGTATCGCCCTCGACGCCGCGGGCAAGATCGGCCCGAAGATCACCACCATCACGCAGCACATCGGAGAAGCGGTCAACCCCGGCGAACGCTTCCACGACGCAGCCACCTCACACTGAAGGCACCATTCGGATGGCTACTTGGCAACCCGCCCCCGGTGAGACCCTCCTGGCACGCACCCCTGGCTGCTTCGCCACCGGCACGGCCGTCGCCGTCGCGGGTATGCGGTGGTTCCGGGACAACGAGCGCAACGACATCCAGCACGAGCTGACAGGGTGGCCCGAAGGCCCGGAATTCACCATCCGGTCGAAGACCGAACGGCGGACCCGGGCAGCCGGCGGTTTCGCGGGCCGTGCCCTCGCTCTGGCGGTCATGGGTGCGGTGGAAGCGCTGGCTTCCGCGGGGAGCGTCGGCAGCAGTCCCAGGGGGACCGGTTCCGCGCAGGACCGTGCGAACGAGGTCGAGGACTTCCCCGTCCTGTGGGCCGCGCCCGGCACGCTGGCACGGACGCTTCCCTGGCAACTGGATCCGGGCCGCTGCCCGGACGGCTACCGCACCCATGTCATCGTCACCGATCGCCGCGTACTGGTTGTCGGCTTTCCCGACGACGACACCGCGCGGGACGAGGTGCTCTGGGAGACGGACCGGGACGCCATCGCGCGGGTCGAACGCAGGACCTTCACGCGGATGGGGGTGGAGGCGCAGATCGTCTTCGCCGACGGGTCCTGGTGCAGGCTCGCCCCTCCGGAGGCCGACAGCCACTGGGAGGTCGTACGCCATCTCGCCCACGCGTCCGAAGTCGTCCCGCTCGACGCGCTGACGCCCGGCCAGCGGGAGACCGTGGCCGCCTTCGCGGCGGAGCACGCCGCGCTCCGCACCGTGGTGACACGTCGGCCCAGCGGCCATCTCACCATCGAAGCGGTCTCGAAGCCGATTCCCGACCCGAGCACGGGCGCGGATCCCCACCTGAAGATCATGGGGGCCGACGGCGAGCCCGTGAAGTCCAAGCCGGGCGACCTCTGAGCGGAACGGCACGCATGACCCTCTCGACCGGCTCCATACCTTCCGTGCCCTCCGACGGATCCGACATCCCCCCTGTCTGGTTCTCCGTCCCCGAGGGCCTCTTCACCCTCCCCATAGCCCCCACCGTCGAGCAACGCACTGCTCTTGCACACGATTTCGTCCGCGAGCTCTATGCGCGGGGCGACGAGTCGGTCTGGGCGCCCGCAGCCCCCTACTACGCGGCGATCGCCGAGTACATGGCCGGCGAGGGTGTCTCGTACTCCGCCATGGGGCTCTTCTCGACCGAGGAAGGCGGTGTCGCCCAGTGCGCGTTCACCGTGGCGGCGGTGGAGACCGACCAGACGGACCCGGAGGTCGCCGCGCAGGGCACGCTGGCGGTCCTCACCAAGGACCCGCTCAACGACGCCCGTCGGCTCGATCTGCCCTGCGGCCCCGCGGTCTCCTGCATCACCCTGCGTGAGCTCACCCTGGATCCGTCGGTGACCGCGAGTGGCGAGGAGGCCAAGCTCCTCACGGGACAGATCCAGGTCCATGTGCCCTTCCCGACGGGTCCGTACACGGCGGTCTGCACGCTCTCCACGGCGTCGACGGAGTACTGGGGCGAGTTCTGCGACATGGTCGCGGCGATCCTGCAGACCGTCTCCTTCGTCGAGCCGGAGGACTGAACCCGCCATGGACGAGAACACCGTCGATCGGTCCGGTCCGCCCGCTGTCTGGCCGCACCGGACGCCCCTCGGCACCACTTGGCGAGGCGTCGCCGTCCTCGCGTTCACGCTCGTCGCCATGGCCGCCGGTGCATGGCTCGGCTCCTTGCTCGTCCCCTACGACGACCGTGCGGTGACGCTCCCCACCGGGCCGGTCGCCCTGGCGGTGGGCGGTCTGATCGGGGCGTGGCTTCGGGCACGCAACGGTTTCCTCGCCGTCGGAATGATCGGGAGCCTCTTGGGCTCCCAGGCCGGTGCCCACCTCCTGCACGACGGCCGCGTCTCACCGCATCCCCCGTACCTCGCCCACTCCCACTGGACGGCCTACGAAGTCTCGCTCCTGGCCCTCGGTACCGTCGCCGCCCTCGTCGCCGTCGTCTGGGGCACGGTCAGCGGTCACCGCCGTCCCCGTCCGTACTCGGACAAGAAGCAGCCGGACGCGAGGAGGCGGTCCGCGGCGGAGGAAGCGGACACCCAGGAGTCCACGTCGCCCTGAGCCGAGGAGCCGGCCGCCGCGCCCAAGGCCCGCTGTGACGGCCCTCTGTGCGGGCGGCGCACCTGTGCCAGGAGGTCCGTCAGCGCCCACGGTCGACTACCGCTGACGTCCCGCCCGGCTCTTTCCCTTGCCCTTCTTGCGGAGCCTGCGCAGGCGTTCGCGTTCGCGCGCACCTCGCGCCTCGGCCCGGACACCGCGCAGGCGGAAGCAGAGCCAGCCCAGGAGCGTCGCGGTGAGCAGGTACGCGAGAAGAGCGCCGCCCGTGCCCGGGATGTACTGGCAACTCGTCTTGTAGGAAGGGCAGTTCCTGCCAGGCAGGGCTCCCAGCAGGTACATCCCCGGGGCGGCGGCGGCCACCCAGCAGACGGCCGCGCCGGTCCCCCGTGCCATACGGCGCAGGCGCGGCCGACCGGAGGGCCCATCACCGAGCCAACTGCCTCCGAACGCGCCGCCGAGCGTGACCAGCCCGAGAGCGCAGCCCACGGCCCACGGCCCGCCCGGCCGGTCCAGGAGCTCCGGTGCGGTCTCCCGCACGAACCCCCGCCATGTCCCGAGGGCCAGCAGAATCGCCGCGGCGACCGCCAGCAGGCCGAGGACGAACCCGGCGATCGCGAGCCCTTGCCGCGCCCGCGATCCGTTTCCTGTCTCGTGCGGCACCTGTCTCTTTCCTCGCACATCCGCCGTCGGCGGGCTCACGACTCCACGGTCAGCGTCTTGACGATGCCGTCCGCCGCGTCCGTGTGCGTACCGTGAGGCGGAGGCGAGCATGCAGACTCGGGTCAGAACTCCACGCTCAGAGTCCGCACGATGTCGTCCGCGGCCTTCTCCATCTCGTCTGCGATGCCCGGAACCCTCCAGGACATGAGGAGAACCAGTGCGCTCTCCGCGCCGGTGGGCACGACACCATAGGTGATCGTCTCGAGGAGAATTCCGGACCCGCCGGCCGGTGCGCCGTCGGCCGCGAAGTTCTGGCGGATGCACACCGCGCGACCGATCGACAGTTCGGTGTGCGTGATCTGTGGGGGCCCGAAGTCGTGGGCGCTGAAGGTGTCCGCCAGCCATTCGAGAGTGATCTGGGGAACCGTGGTGTCGGGGTGGATCAGGTCCACTTCCAGCGTCGCGAGCGAGGTGTCGAAGCCGTCCGGGTACAGGGCAAATGCGTAGAACGGCTCGCGGCTGCGACTGTCTTCGGCCTTGGCACGCAGGTCCTTCCGCACCGCGCGCTTGTCCACCTCGTAACCCGCCGCCTTGGCACGCTCGCTCAGCTGCGCCGCCGTGGCCTTGGCCCACCCCTTGACGTCGTCCGACGGAAGGACCGGAAGAGGTACCCAGTCCGTCGGGCAGACGATGCCGCACGTACGGATGTCACTCATGCGTTTCATCACCATCGATCCAGCGCAGCGAGCCCGCTACGGCTTCGAAGAGCTCGACCATCGCGTCGGCGATCTGGACGAGCGGGGTGGAGAAGGTCAGGAGCAGGTGTGCGCCTGCTCCTGGCACGGGGATTTGATAGTCCAGCGTGACTGACGGGAGCACCTGGTCAGTGCCGCCCGGTAGGTCTGCGGGGGCTGGGCGGTCACTCTGCCCCGTCATGCGGCGGACGCGGGCCGCGGCGCCTGTGGGCAGCTCGACCGCAGAGACTTCCGCGTCCCCGTCGGCCGAGAGGAGGCCGACCAGCTCGTACACGGTCGGCAGAGTTCCGCCGGGTGGCGGTGGCAGCAGTGTGACCAGGAGAGAAGCGGGGATGGTGAGGGAACCGGCATCCTGCAGGCTGATGTACAGCTCGATCCCGCCGTCCTGGAATGCTGCGACGGCTTGAGCCAGTAGGTTCTCGCGCACTTGCTGCCTGATGTGGGGAGCGTTGTCGATGCCCGCGAACTGGCGTTCCAGCAAGGCGTCGACGGACCGCTCGCGCCCTTCCGGGTCGATGCGCACGCGAAACCAGCCCTGCGGCAGAAGCAGCCGGTAGTCGGTGGGCGGCGCGACGTTGTCGCCGGCTCCAGGGGTCGGACTCACGATGGCTCCGGTGTCGTCGGTGTGTCGGCTGCCGCGGAGTGCGGCCTGTCGTACGAGCACCGGCTGATGAGCGCGTCGACCGCCGCGGGGCCGAGCTCGCCCACGATGGTCAGCGCGGACAGCACACCCGCCAGGAGCGCCGGACCTCGGTCGCTCAGGATGCCCGGCAGCAGCGGGAGGCTGAAGATCGAGATGATCAGCACCTCGTTGCTGCCTATGACCGCGCTATGCCAATTCGTCGAGTCACGGGCTTCCTTGGCGTCCATCGGCGACATGCGGTGGGCGTCGGCCGCGAGAGTGTGGCCCGTCCACCAGGGCTGCGTGCCCTTCGAGCCCCGCGTGCTCTCTCGGCCGTGCCGGACCTCCTCGTCCATGACGGGAACCCCGAGTGCCGATCTCAGCGCGGCCCAGCGCTCATCGCCCTGGACGCCCCCGAACCAGTACCGCCAGGGCAGAAGCACTCGGGCTTCGCCCTCGCCGTCCCGGAATTCCACTCCCAGCGGCTCCCCTGTCTTCGACGCGACCAGGCGCACCAGCCTCGCGACTCCGTGGGCGCCGTTCCGCCCGAGCCGACGTTCCTCACCGACGGTGTTGGTCAGGACCACTTCCCTGGGCAGTACGCGTACGCACGCCGTCCGGCAAAACCGTCGGGTCGCCCCTGCGTCGGCCTCAGGGGAAGGCGTGATCACAACGGTATCGGTGGGCCACACATCTCGCCGGTTGCGCCACCAGGCGCCGACGCGCACCACGGCGTCGGCCGCCGGTACGAGGAAGAGGGCTACGGCAGCAACGGGAAACCCCCAATCGGGGGCGGCTGCGAAACCGACCCCGAGAGCGATGAGCCAGCCGAACCAGCCGATTCCCCTGGCCCAGCTGTGCCAGCGGGGAAGTTCGGCGTGGACCGCCCTGTCGGACTTGTCCCCCAGTCCCCCGCCCGGCTCCTCGCCGACGTCACCCGACCGTGGACTCTCCTCCAGCGGGATCCCGAGGGAAGTGACGAGTTCCCGCAGCCCCGTCCGCTTCAGGCACTTCGACGGACGAAGATCCAGCACTCCGACGACCTGCGCCTCCGGCAGCCATTCCGCGAGTGGGACCCGCAGGATGGTTCGTCCGTCTTCTCCTTGGAATGCGAGTACACCCCAACGCTCGGCGGAGCGCTTCACGACGGTCTCCCACAGATCACCGGGGGGAGTGAAGACGGCACGCCGGATGCCCCCGGCGCCGACGGCGTAACGGCGCTCGCGCAGCCGGCGATCGCGTACGACGAGGGTCCTTCCGTCGGTGTAGAGCCGGGCCCGGCGCACGACAGAGGTGTTGTGCGGGCGCATGCCCCGCGGGCGCACCACCGGTTCGGCCGGCTCCCGAAGCGACGTACCCGATCCTGATCGCTCCGTCGCCGACCGCCCCGATCCACGCTCAGTCGTCTGTTCAGCACTCGGTCGTTCAGCCATTGCTCGTCGTCCAGGCGTCCTTGACTCCGGTCGCCGACCAGACTCCGTCATCGAGACCGTCGACCCCGAAAGGACGAGCGATCACGCCCGTGATCTCACCCTTGTCGAGCAGGTCGGTGGCCGAGGCAATGCCCGTCGAGCCCTTCCAGATCCGTGTCTGCGTCGTGAACACGTCGGTTGCCGCCTTTACCGCGGCCTGGTCGTGCAGGGGTTGCGCCATTTCCCCGAGGCCCCGTTCGAACTCGGCGATGCCTGTGTCGCCGAACTTCATCCGTACTCCTGCCCACGTCTCGCCACGCCCGAGTTGCCGGAGATTGCTCGGGCTGAAATCCTTGATCCCCTTGAAACCGTCCCACGCCTCCTTGGCAATGGATTTCGGGCTGAAGGCGTCCGCCAAGCGCTCGGCGCCGGGGAACCAGCCTTTGGGGGCCTTGGCTATCGCCTCGGCGCCGGCCTTTCCGCGCAACGCACCACCACTGAGCGCGTTCGCCTTCTTCCAAGTCTGATTGACGGCCCTGTTGTACGCCGCCGTGCCGGGCTTCGCCTTGATGCCTGCCCGGAGCGCCCGCGCCGCCGCCGAGCGCCCGATCCCCTTGGCGGCGAGCGACGCTCCCTTGGCTCCCGCGATGGCGCCACGGCCGATGCCCAGTGTTGCCAGACCCACAACGTCAAGGGCGACATCGAACCAGCTCCCCTCCCCCGCGAGCGCCAGCAGGACGTGCCCGAGCAGGGAGATGATCGTGGCGGCCAGTGCGATGGAGCCCAGAATGCCCGCGAGCGCCTGCCCGATGATGGGGATCCATCCGACGAACAGCGACAAGGTCCCGCAGATGGTCGCGATCCATCCCGCCACGTCGAGGACCTTTTGGATCCACCCCGCGTTGTCGTGCACCCAGTCCTTGAACTTGTCCCAGCGGCCGTCCTTCAGACCGTCGTGGTCGATGGCGTGCCGGATGGCGTCGCGCGCCCTCTTGGCAGCGACGTCTCGCACGCCCTTGGCCGCTTCGAGGTCCTTCTTCGCCCGTTCCATCGCCGAAGTCGCGGCCTCCTGGCGCTTCTCCAGCTTCTTGCGGTCCGGGTCGTCGTCCGCCGTGTCCTTGGGGAGTTTGTCGATGGCACCGGAACTCGTGGTGTGCTCGTCGTGCGCGTCCTTCGCGTCGCGCAGCGCCTTGTCCGCCATGATCTGCGCGCGGTGCAGTTCGGAGGCGTATTCCTTCGAGGGCCCGCCGTCGACCACCTTCTCGCCCATGGCGTCCGCGGCCACGTCATAGCGTTTGAACGCCTTTTGCAGCTTCCCCCCGGCTTCTTCGGCCTCTTTGCGGAATTCCTCGGCGGCCTTGCTCTTCCACGCTTCCACGGAGGAGAGCGCTTTGATCTCGTTCGCCTGCTTCTTGATGGCCTCCGCCGTCTTCCGCAGGTCGCGGCCGAGTTGCGCGACTTCCTCGGGATCGCCGGGAATCGGGTCCGAGGACTCTCCGATCACCGTCCACTCGTCGGCGCGGGGGCGTGTCACTTCTTTCCTCCCTTGCCGCCGTCGGCCTTCTTGTCCGTGCCGCGGAGGGCCTCGGCCAGCTGGTGATCGATGTCCTCGTACGCCTTGGCCGCCGTGGACAGGATCTCCGAGAGCTTCTTCAATTCATCCGTCAGGCGCTCGCGGTGAATCTTCCAGTTGCTGCCGAAGTCCTCGAAGACGTCGACCAGTCCCTGCTCGCCGAGTGTTCCGACGCCCAGTCCGTCGGCCGGGTTCGCGTTGCCGCTGAACTCTCGGTGGATCTTGGAGAGGGATCGGGCGCTCTCCTTGATGCGGTCGGTGTCAGCTGTCTGGTCCGACATGACTCCCCCTGCAGAGACGGTTCACGGAAACCGGGGACAGCAGGGGCGCGTCTTCGCCGCCGGCCATGTGGCGCCCTCCGTCTCCCACTCGCCGCAGGGCCGGCCCCCGTGGCTCCTGACGCGGATGATGCGATCTTCCGCGTTGAGCCAGCAGCCTACTAACGGCGCTTGCAGGAGCACACCCTGGTTCTGTCACGGGCAGGCTCGAGCCTCCGTGCGGGCGGGCGCCGCAGGGCCTGTAACCGGCAACTGGTCTTCGAGCACCTCGAACACAGCTCGTTGCCAGCGGGAAGCGACGGGCGACCGCCGTCGTTGACAGAGCGGTCCGGAAAGGGGGCAGCAGGGCGCCTGTCCGGGAGGAAGACCGTTTGCCGAGCGCCACCGAACGTGCCGTACACAAGCGCCTCGGGCTGACCCCGGACGCGGATGCCTGGTGCACGACCGGCAGGATTCCCGAACCCCCGGCGGGCGTTCACCACCGAGGAGCAGCACAGCGCGATCCGCAGGTACCTGTCGTGCCGCTCACCGACCGGTGAGCCGGGCGCCGACGAGATCTGGGACCACGGGCGCGCCGGGACACCACAAGTGCCCCGTCGCGCCCACGAGTCGCGCCGGACGCGGGACGCTACTTCCCCTTCACGCCCTTGGCCAGCTGGTCGTCCAGGTCCTCGTACGCCTTCGCGGCGTCGTCGAGGAACTTGGCCATGCCCTTGAGGCCCTCCAGGGTGTCCTTCATGCCCTTGGTGAACTCCTTGAAGGAGTCGTCGAAGGCCTGCGAACCCTTCGCGGTCGTGTAGCCGTCCGCGACCAGGCCGTCGATGTAGCTGTCGAGCCCGTGGAGCTTGTCCTCCATCTTCTCCTTCTCGTGGCCCAGACGCTTCGCAGCGTGCCGCATCTTCTCGTATGTGATGTCTGCGTCTTTGCCGCCGGCCATGTGGCGTCCTCCATGCTTCAACTCGCCGCAGGGCCAACCCCCGTGGCTCCTGATGCGGATGATGCGATCTTCCGCATTGAGCAAGCAGCTTACTTACGGCGCTTGCAGGAGCACACCCCGGTTCTGTCACGGGAGCGCTCCGGCCTTGTGTGGGCGGGCGCCGCCGGGCCTGTGACCGGCAGCGGGTCTTCAAGGAGCCCTCACACGGCTCGTTGCCTGCGGGAAGGCAGGAGCGGCTATCGTCGTGGACACTGTGGCCGGCGTTCCGGGAGCGGCCTCAGGTGGCTGGGGAGGACGAGAGTGCGCCTGACTCTGACCGTCGTCGACCCGCTCGGCGGTGCCACCGCCGACGTGGTTCTTGATGCGGATCCCGAGTCCTCGGTGGGGGACATCGCCAAGGAGCTGGCGGCGCACGTCGGGTACAGCGGTGGCGCGCAGATCATCCCGATCGGGCAGCACCAGGCCGCGAGCGGCGGGATACCCGTCGCGTACGTCGACGGGTATCCCCTCGATCCCGGGGCGACGATAGGGACTTCGCCGCTGCGCGAGGGCGCCGTCGTCAGCCTGCACGACCCCGCCGGGTGCCTGCCGGGCGAGCCGTCCGGGCTCGTCGAGCTGAGGGTCGCGGGCGGTCCGGCGGCCGGCGCGGTGCACCGGCTCGGGATCGGCCGGTACGACATCGGCAGCGGGCCCGCCTCCTACATCCGTGTCGACGACCCCGAGCTCCCGCTGCGAGCCCTGACGCTGTCCGTGGCGACGGACGGGACCTGCAAGGTCGCCGTGCACGGGGACGCGAAGGACAAGGAGAGTGTCACCTTCGACGGGTCGGCCGTCGAGGAGCGCGACAGTGACGAGTGGCCGCTCGGCAGCCAGATCGCCGTCGGCAACACCCTTTTCGAGCTGGACCGTTACACACCCCCGAACGCCGCTCTGAAGTGGTCGGACGACGGTGCGGGCCTCGACTACAACCGGCCGCCCCGGCTGCACCCGCCGGAGCGGGAGACCAAGTTCCGGCTGCCCAGCCCCGTCCGTGACTACGAGGCCCGGCCGCTGCCCTGGCTGATGGCCGTGACCCCGCTGGTCGGCGCCGTCGTCTCGGTGATGATCTTCGGGCGCTGGTACTACCTGATCATGGCGCTGCTCAGCCCCCTGATCATGTTCGGCAACTTCTTCATGGACAAGAAGCAGGGACGCAAGTCCCATGCCAAGCAGGTCAAGGAGTACAAGGAGCACAAGGAGCGGATCGAGAAGGACGCCCAGGAGGCGCTGGTCGCCGAACGACTCGACCGGCGGCTGGCCATACCCGACCCGGCGGCCGTCCTGTCGCTGGGCACCGGGCCGCGTACCCGGCTGTGGGAGCGCCGGCGCACCGACGCGGACCATCTGCTGCTGCGCGTCGGGACCGGCCGGCTGCCCTCGGAGGTCGTGCTCGACGATCCGGAGCAGGACGACCACAAGCGTGAGGTCACCTGGACCATCGAGGACGCTCCGGTCGCGCTCCCGTTGCGGGAGCGCGGGGTCGTCGGCATCGCGGGGCCCGGCGATTCGGCGCAGGCGCTGGGGCGTTGGGCCGTCGCGCAGACGGCCGTGCTGCACAGCCCGCTCGACGTGCAGTTCTACGTACTGACGGAGAACAGCGGCCGGGAGGGCTGGGACTGGGTGCGGTGGCTGCCGCACAGCCGGCCCTCGGGCGCCCAGGACGCCAACGTCCTCATCGGTACGGACGCGGAGACCGTCGGAGCCCGCATCGGCGAGCTGACGCAGCTGCTCGACGCCCGGCAGAAGGCGGCGAAGCAGAACGGCAACAAGGCGTCGTTCAACGACCCCGACATCGTCGTCGTGTGGGACGGTTCGCGCCGGCTGCGTTCCATGCCGGGTGTGGTGCGGCTGCTGCGCGAGGGTCCCGCCATGTCGATGTACGCGATCTGCCTGGACGCCGAGGAGCGGTTCCTGCCCGGCGAGTGCCAGGCCATCGTGATCGCGGAGCCGAAGCCCGAGGAGCACACCGTCCCGCAGCAGCGGGTCGCACCGGGTGCCCCGGCGGCTCCCGGCGGTTTCCCTTCCTTCCACGCCTGGCACGCCGCCGACGCCGACGACTTCGCGGCGGGCGCGGAGCAGGCGCTCGAACTGCGGCTGCGCGTCCAGCAGACGGGCGTGGCGCGCGTCCGCGACGTACGGCCGGACTTCGTCTCGGCGGCCTGGTGCGCTCGGCTGTCGCGTGCGCTGTCCCCGCTGCGCGACATCAGCGGCGAGACCGAGGACTCGGCGCTTCCGGGCGCGAGCCGGCTGCTCGACGTGCTCCAGTTGGAGCCGCCGACCGGCGACGCGATCACCGCGCGCTGGCGGATGGGCGGCCAGTCGACGATGGCGGTCATCGGCGAGTCGTACGACGGCCCGTTCGGCATCGACATGCGCCGGGACGGCCCGCACGGTCTGATCGCGGGCACCACCGGTTCCGGCAAGTCGGAGCTGCTGCAGACCATCGTGGCGTCGCTGGCCGTGGCGAACACGCCGGAGAACATGACGTTCGTCCTCGTCGACTACAAGGGCGGCTCCGCGTTCAAGGACTGCGTCGAACTCCCGCACACCGTCGGCATGGTGACCGACCTCGACGCCCATCTCGTCGAGCGTGCCCTGGAGTCGCTGGGCGCCGAGCTGAAGCGGCGCGAGCACATCCTCGCCGCGGCCGACGCCAAGGACATCGAGGACTACCAGGACCTCGTGCGCCGCGACCCGTCGCACCCGCCGGTGCCCCGGCTCCTCATCGTCATCGACGAGTTCGCGTCCATGGTGCGCGACCTGCCGGACTTCGTGACGGGCCTGGTGAACATCGCCCAGCGGGGCCGCTCGCTGGGCATCCACCTGCTGCTCGCCACGCAGCGGCCGAGCGGTGTGGTCTCCCCCGAGATCCGGGCGAACACCAACCTGCGTATCGCCCTGCGTGTCACCGACGGCGGCGAGTCCAGCGACGTCATCGACTCCCCCGAGGCCGGGCACATCTCCAAGAGCACCCCCGGACGGGCCTACGTCCGCCTCGGGCACGCCTCTCTGGTGCCGTTCCAGTCGGGCCGTGTCGGTGGCCGTCGTCCCGGTGCCGCCGATCCGACGGTGCTCGCCCCGTGGGCGGCCCCGCTCGGCTGGGAGGACCTGGGCCGGGCCGCGCTGGTGAAGCCGAAGGCGCAGCAGCGCGAGGAGGAGGAGATCACCGACCTGAAGGTGCTGGTGGAGGCGGTCCGCGAGGCCAACCAGGTGCTCGGCATCCCCGCCCAGCACAGCCCGTGGCTGCCCGCGCTGTCCGGCACCCTGCTGCTCGACGAGATCCCGGTGCCCGCCTTCTCGGGCGGACCGGGCAAGCTGCCGCCCGCCCCGTACGGTGTGGAGGACCTGCCCGCCGACCAGGCCCGCCGTCCCGTCGTCGTGGACTTCGCCTCGTTCGGTCACCTCCTCGTCGGCGGTGCGCCGCGCAGTGGCCGCTCGCAGATCCTGCGGACTCTCGCGGGCTCGCTGGCGCGGACGCACTCGGCGGCGGACGTGCACCTGTACGGCATCGACTGCGGCAACGGCGCCCTGAACGCGTTGACCCGGCTGCCGCACTGCGGGGCCGTCGTCAGCCGTAACCAGACCGAGCGCGTGGTCCGTCTCATCACCCGCCTCAAGGGTGAACTCACCCGCCGTCAGGACCTGTTGGCGGACAAGGGGTTCGCGGACATCGGCGAGCAGCGGGCCGCGGTGCCGGAGGAGGAGCGGCTGCCGCACATCGTGGTGCTGCTCGACCGCTGGGAGGGCTGGCTGCCGACGCTCGGCGAGTACGACCACGGTGACCTGACCGACCAGCTGACCGCGATGATGCGGGAGGGGGCGAGCGTCGGCCTGCACATGGTGATGACGGGCGACCGCCAGATCCTGTCGACCCGCATCGGCTCGCTCACCGAGGACAAGTACGGTCTACGGCTCGCGGACCGCTCGGACTTCTCGCTGCTCGGCATCAACGCCCGCAAGGTTCCCGAGGAGATCCCGCCGGGCCGCGGCTACCGCAACGAGCACGGCACCGAGACCCAGTTCGCGCTGCTCTCCGAGGACTCCACGGGTCAGGGTCAGGCCGCGGCGATCGCCGCGATCGGCGAGGCCGCGACGGCCCGTGACGCGGATCTGCCGCGCTCGCGGCGCCCGTTCCGCGTCGACGTCCTGCCCACCCGGATCTCCTTCACGGACGCCTGGGAGATGCGCGACCCGGAGGCCTCCCGTTCCAGGCTGTGGAGCCTGGTCGGCATCGGCGGCGACGACATCATGGGCTTCGGTCCGGACCTCGCGCAGGGCGTGCCGACGTTCGTCATCGCCGGTCCGGCCAAATCGGGCCGCAGTACGACCCTGATGAACATGGCGAAGTCGTATCTGGCGCAGGGCGTCCGCATCGTCGTCGCCGCGCCGCGCCCGTCGCCGCTGCGTGAACTCGACGGTGTGGACGGTGTGCTGAAGGTCTTCGACGAGGACGACATCGAGAGCGACGACCTGCGTGAGGCCATCGACTCGGCCAGTGTGCAGGAGCCGGTCGTGGTCCTTGTCGACGACGGCGAGGTGCTGGAGGACTGCGATGCCGAGACCGTGTTCAAGCGGATCGTGCAGCGCGGCGCGGAGCGTGGTCTCGGCCTGGTCATCGCCGGTGACGAGGACGACGTGTGCAGCGGCTTCTCGGGCTGGCAGGTGGAGATGAAGAAGGGCCGCCGCGGAATCCTGCTCTCCCCGCAGGACTCCTCGGCGGGCGAGCTCATCGGCATCCGCACGAACCGGAGCATGGTCGGCGGGCCGGTGGCCCCGGGCAAGGGCCTGCTGCACCTGGGCGGGGGCGAGCCGCTGACGGTCACGACGCCGATGTGACGCGGGCCGACGGCACGCACCGCGAGACGCGGGCCGACGGCACGCACACCGATGTGACGCCCGCGCGCCCCGGTCCGGAGCACCTCCGGACCGGGGCGCGCGGGCGAGAACAGCGGGCCGGGCCCGGCGGCGGCGTACGGCACGCCCGGGTCCCGGCACGCTCGGCTCCGGGGACGCTCGGGTCCCGGGACACGCGGTCGCGCGGCTCCCGGCCCGGGCCCGCGCTCACACGGCGGGCAGCGCGTAGATCTCGTACCCGTGCGTCGCCAGCAGCCGGTTGCCGGAGAGGGTGACCCGCCAGGGTTCAGCCGGGCCCTTGTTGTCGTTGTAGACCCAGCGGGACTTGCCCGTCTTCGCCGCCATGGCGAAGATGCCGCCCTCGTCCCAGTAGGACGCGCCGTACAGGGTCGCTCCGGCCCGCAGGAACGTCGTGGGCGCCCGGCGGGCGCCCGGGTCCTCGCAGAGCCAGATCTTCTTCCCGGTCCTGACCTCGACGGCCCACACCCCGCCGTCGTGGTCGGCGACGTACAGCACGTCGTCGATGACGGTGGGCTCGTCGAAGCCGCGGCGGCCGTTGGGCGACAGCGTCCACACGACCTCGCCCGTGTCCGCGTCGAGGGCCGTCAGCTTGTCGCCCTGGAGGAAGACGAGCCCCGAGGCGACCTTGGGGGTCCAGCTCCAGTCGTCGCCGAGCTTCTTCGTCCACAGCTGCTGACCGGTCGCGGTGTCGCGGACTGTCAGGTTGTACTTGGAGTCCGCGTAGGCGAGGTACTTCCCCGAGGCGGTGCCCTGCACGTCCCAGTTGTCGGTGCCCCAGTCGCGCATCTGCGACCACACCTGCCGACGGGTGCTGATGTCGATCGCGGCGATGCCCTTGCGGTAGTCGGTGGCGCTGTGCGAGTCGTTCAGGTCCGTCACCGTGACGTAGACGTGCTTGTCGTCGGCGGCGACGGTCTCGTCGAGGTCCAGCTTCTTGTCGAGGCGCGCGCGCCAGGCCTCCTTGCCCGTGGTCACGTCCAGGGCCACGAGCACGCCGTCGAAGTCCCCGTCGGCGAGGAACAGCGTGCCGTCGACGAGCAGTGGCAGGGCGCCGGACCTGGCGACCCCCTTGCGGGACCACTTCGGCCTGCCCGTCTTGACGTCGTACGCCACCAGCGGGTCGCCGATGACGACGAGCAGGCCGTCGTGGATCATCAGCGGCACGTCGTCGCTCGTGCTGTCCTCGGGCACCGACCGGTGCCACAGGGCCTGCGGTGCCGTGCCGGCGGGCGGGGTCGTGAAGGTCTCCGCGCCAGGCCCGGTGGAGCCGCCCGCGCCCGTCGAGGTGTCGGAGGAGCCGCCGTCCCGTGACAGCCACCAGGCGGTGCCGCCGCCGAGGACCGCGACACCGGCGACGCCGGCCGTCACTCCGAGGAAGCGGCGCCGGGAGGGCGCCGGGGCGGAAGGGGGCGTGCCGAGGTCGACCGTGCCGGGGAGGGGGGTGCCGGTGCCGTCGGCCGGACCGCCGTGGATGCCGCCTGCCGGGGTGCCGTACGCAGGGGCGTGGGCGCCGTGGGCGGGCGGATAGCCGTAGCCCGGCACCGGCGTCCCGGCGGGGGCGGGGGTGCCCTGCGCCGGTGTGCCAGGGGCCGGTGTGCCGCCCTGCATCACCGGGGGCGGGCCGAAGACCGGTGGCGTGGCGGGGGCCGGTCGGGGATCCGGGGTGGTCGGGGCCTCCAGGTCCAGGATGCCCGCCGCGTGTGTCGCGATGGTCGAGGCGACGGCCGACGGCAGCCAGTCGGTCAGCACGCTCCCGATGCCGTCCGGTGCGAGGGCCGCCACGAGTTCCCCGGGGGCGGGCCGCTGCTCGGGCTCCTTCAGCAGGCACGCACGGATCAGGCCGAGCAGGGACTGCGGTACGCCGGTGAGGTCGGGCTCGCCGTGCACGATCTGGTAGAGCATGGCCGCGTGGGAGGCGGCGCCGTCGCCGAAGGCGTTGTGGCCCGTCGCCGCGAAGGTCAGGACGGCGCCCAGCGAGAAGACGTCGCCCGGCGTGCCGACGTCCCGTCCCATGGCCTGCTCCGGGGGCATGTAGCCGGGCGAGCCGACCACGACTCCCGTCTGGGTCATGCGGTTTCCGTCCACCGCCCGCGCGATGCCGAAGTCGATGACGCGGGGGCCGTCGGCGGCCAGCAGCACGTTGGACGGCTTGAGGTCGCGGTGGATGAGGCCGGCCGCGTGGATCTCCTGGAGGGCCGTCGCGAGGCCCGCGCCCAGCGCGCGGACCGTGCGCTCGGGCAGCGCGCCGTGGGCGTCGACCACGTCTGTGAGGTCGGGGCCGAGCACGTAGGAGGTCGCCAGCCACGGCAGCGGCGCGTCCGGGTCGGCGTCGACGACCGGGGCGGTGTGCCGGCCCGAGACGGCGCGGGCTATCTCCACCTCGTGCTCGAAGCGGCGGCGGAAGTCGGCGTCCGCGGCCAGGTCGGGGCGCACCACCTTCACCGCGACCGTGCGTCCGCCGGGTGAACGGGCCAGGTACACCCGTCCCATGCCGCCCGCGCCCAGTCTTCGCAGCAGCCGGTAGCTCCCCAACTCCCGCGGATCGTCCGGCTGCAGTGTCTCCATGGTCGGGCCTTCCCCGTTGTCGACGCCCTGAACGGCGTCCCGTCGCGGTGTGGTTGCGAGCGGTGCGGTGATGTTCGCTATCGCAGACACAGTAGTGACGGGTGGGACGGGTGGGACGGGCGGGGCGGGCGGGGCGGGGCGGGCCGCTAGTCCACCTTGGACATGCGGGCCACCGGGTCCCCCGCCTCCGAGTTGTCCGTCTCGTACCTGAGGTCGTCGCCGACGGGGGTGAGCCGCACCTCGTGCCGGCCCTTCGTGCACACGTCGCGGTTGGACCTGGCCGCGACGCTCGTGGCGACGAGTTGCTGCCTGCTGACCTTCTTGAGCACGAAC
This sequence comes from Streptomyces sp. 142MFCol3.1, assembly GCF_000424945.1. Classification (NCBI taxonomy): domain Bacteria; kingdom Bacillati; phylum Actinomycetota; class Actinomycetes; order Kitasatosporales; family Streptomycetaceae; genus Streptomyces; species Streptomyces sp. 142MFCol3.1. Next base: position 55,391 of record NZ_AUKV01000041.1, on the reverse strand, counting down.
ACGGCGTCGCAGATGCCGCCGATCTGGTCGGTCTGCCGGAAGGTGCCCAACTCCTCACCCACGGCGGCCTGGTGGAGGGTGACACGGAAGGTGCCCATGGGGAGCGTGCCGCCGAGGGCGAGGGCGTCGCCCTCCCAGGTGCCGAGGTACGCGGCGGGGACGGTGCCGGGGGCCTCGCCGGCGTCCGTGCCGGACGGGCCGGGAGTCGCGCTCGCGGTCGCGGCGGGACCGGTCTGCGCCGGGCCGGCACCCTGGTCGTTGGTGTGGTCGCCGCCGCCCGGCATCAGGTCGAACACGAACACCGAGCCCACCGTGACCGCTGCGAGGGCCCCCGCGACGGCCAGCGCGACGGTGCAACTGACCTTCCGCCCCCGTCCGTTCGCACCGGTGACCGAGGTGGCGGCGACGCTTACGGAGACCTTGCCGGGGTGGCCGGCGGAGGGGGACGTCCCCGCGGGCGCGGCGTCCTGCGACTGTGCCGGGCGCTGCTCGGGCAGGTGTGCCGGCCCGGGAGGCATGGTGGGCGGCGGCCCGAAGCCGGCCGGCGGCGGCCCGAAGCCCTGCGCGGGCGGCCCGAACGCCCCGCCGCCGGACGGGAGACCGCCGTCGGCGGACGCCGTGCCCGACTCGGCGGGCGCCTCCGTGGCGGAGCCCTGACCTGTCGGAGCGGACGTCCCCGGAACGGACGCTCCCGGGGCGGAAACCTGCCCGGGCCAGGAGTGCGCCGCCCCCGCGACAGGGGCGTCCGTGGCGCCGGACGTCCCGGACGCGCCGCCCACCGAGGGACTGCTGAACCCCACCGGCCCGGACGGCAGTGCGGTGTCCACCGCCTCCAGGTTCAGCAACTGCACGGCGCTGCGGCTGACTTGCTCCACCAGCGGGCCGGGCAGCCAGCCCGCCGTCACCAGCCGGGCCGCCCCTTCGGGGGCCAGGCGTCCGGCCACCTCGTCCGGCGCCGGGCGCGCGGCCGGGTCCTTGGCCAGGCAGGCCGCCACCAGTTCGCGCAACTCCCCCGGAACGGCGTCCAGCCGGGGCTCCTCGTGCACCACCTTGTAGAGGAGGGACGCGGAGGAGTCGCCGGGGAAGGGGGGTTCGCCCGTCGCCGCGTAGACGAGAACCGCACCCAGCGAGAAGACGTCCGCCGCCCCGGCGACGCCTTTGCCGAGGATCTGTTCGGGTGACATGTAGCCGGGGGAGCCGACCGAGACGCCCGTCGAGGTCAGGGAGGCGGTGCCGTCCGTGGCACGGGCGATGCCGAAGTCGATGAGGAGGGGGCCGTCGAGGGTGAGCAGGACGTTGGACGGCTTGACGTCGCGGTGCACCAGACCGAGCGTGTGGACCGCCGACAGCGCCTCGGCGAGGCCGGCGCCCAGCACCCGTACCGAGTGCGGGGGAAGGGGGCCGCGGCCGTCCGTGACGGCGGTGGCGAGAGAGGGGCCGGCCGCGTAGCCCGTGGCGACCCACGGGACGGACGCCTCGGGGTCCGCGTCGAGGACGGGCGCAGTCCACGCGCCGCCCACCCGTCGCGCGGCCTCGACCTCGCGGCGGAAGCGGGCACGGAACTCCTCGTCGAGCGCGAAGTGCGGGTGCACGATCTTGACGGCGACCGTGCGGCCGCCCGCGCTGCGCCCCAGGTACACGCGCCCCATGCCGCCGGAGCCCAGCCGGCCGAGCAGCCGGTAGGGCCCCACGACGGTGGGTTCGTCGGCTCCGAGCGGCTGCATGGCGTCATCCCCTCCCCCGTACGCTCTGGACGCACTGCCCAGCAGCGTAGTTCCGTACGCGCCCCGGGCCCCGGCACGCGCGGCCCGGGGACTCGGCGGACTCAGGCCTCCAGCAGCCGTACGTCCACGTCGGCCGGGAAGCCGGTGGTCGTGCCGACCCGGCGGGCGAACTCCCGTACGGCCTCCAACTGGGGGCCGCCGAACCGGAAGTCGAGCGTCGTGAAGTACTGCTCCAGGACCTGCTCGTCGAAGGCCTCCCAGCGGGCCGCCTGCTCGGCGACCTTGGTGACCTCGACGAGGGAGAGGTCCCGGGAGGACAGGAAGGCCTCGTGCACCTTGCGCGTGACGACGGGCTCGCGCTCCAGGTAGTCGCGCCGGGCGGCCCACACGGCGAAGACGAACGGCAGGCCCGTCCACTCCTTCCACAGGCTGCCGAGGTCGTGCACCTCCAGGCCGTACTTCGGGCCGTCGAGGAGGTTGGCGCGCAGGGCGGCGTCGCCGATGAGCACGGCGGCATCGGCCTCCTGCATCATCAGGCTGAGGTCCGGCGGACACGTGTAGTACGACGGCTGGACGCCGATCTTCTCGGCCAGCAGCAGCTGGGCGAGGCGCACGGAGGTGCGGGAGGTCGACCCGAGTGCGACCCGGGCGCCGTCCAGCTGGTCCAGCGGGACCTGCGAGACGATCACGCAGGACATCACCGGGCCGTCGCAGCCGACGGCGATGTCGGGGAAGGCGACGAGTTCGTCGGCGTGCTTGAGGAACTCGACGAGCGTGATGGGCCCGATGTCGAGATCGCCCTGCACCAGCTTCTCGCTGAGCTTCTCCGGGGTGTCCTTGGTGAGCTCGAAGTCGAGGAGCGTGCCCGTTCTCGCGAGCCCCCAGTACAGGGGCAGGCAGTTCAGGAACTGGATGTGGCCGACGCGCGGCCGGGTGCGAGAATTGTCCACATCGCGAGGCTAGCCCCCATGGGGTACCGTGCTGGCTCCAGGGTCCCCGACGGATACCGGAAAGGCCCTCGGCCCCTTCTGTCAACCCTCGTGACACCGCTACGTCAACCCGCTTCCGACCTGGGTCAAACATTCGGGTGACGTGATCTTGCCCTCTATTGCTTTCGGCTGCCTGCATGCTAGGCTCGCCGCAAGTTGCAGTTTGGTTTCCCTTGCAGTACAGAGCCTGCGGAGCATGTGACCGCGGGCTCTAGTCGTTTTCAGACGTATGCAGTTGTTTACACAATCGCAGGTTCTGGAGCAGGGCAACCCTTTGGGCCCAAGGAGGGCTTATGGCTACCGGAACCGTGAAGTGGTTCAACGCCGAAAAGGGCTTTGGTTTCATCGCCCAGGAAGGCGGCGGCCCGGACGTCTTCGTCCACTACTCCGCGATCAACGCGAGCGGCTTCCGCTCTCTCGAGGAGAACCAGTCGGTTTCCTTCGACGTCACGCAGGGCCCGAAGGGTCCGCAGGCGGAGAACGTCACCCCGATCTAAGCCTTCGGCTCCATGAGCCCGATGCTTTGACCCGGACCTGATAGCAGTACCCAAGGAGCCCCGTGCCGTTCGGCAGCGGGGCTCCTGCCTTTCCCCTCCGCTTTCCCGCCTTTTCCCCGCCGAGCGGGCGGAGCGCCTCACGCGTGCTGCATGACCAGGACGAAAGCCGTTCCGGGTGCAAGCGCCTCGTACGCGTGCGGAACGTCGCCCCGGTACGACATGTAGTCACCGGCGCCGAGTTCGACCGTCTCGCCGCGCGGGCCCGCCGCCAGCCGTCCGGCGCCCACGATCAGATGCTCCACCGTCCCCGGGATGTGCGGGTCCGGCTCACGGACCGCGCCGGGCTCCATCCGCAGGCGGTAGATGTCCCGCCGGGCCCCCGGAGGGCTCGCCGACAGGAGCGTCGCCGCGTGGTCGGCCCGCTCCGGGTGGACGGCCGGGCCCTCTCCCGCGCGGATCACCTGGACGGCCGGCGCCGGCGGTTCGACCAGCGCGCTGAACGGCACGCCGAGCGCGACGCCCAGCGCCCACAGCGTCTCCACGCTCGGGTTGCCGCCCGCCGTCTCCAGCTGGGACAGCGTGGACTTCGCCATGCCGGCGCGTTTGGCCAGCTCGGAGAGGGACAGCCCGGCGCGGGTCCGTTCGCGGCGCGGTGGTGGTGCTGGGAGCGGGCGCGACTACCACTGCCCTGCGGGCGGCGGGGCTGGGCTGAGCGCCCCGGCCCTCACTTCGCGTACAGGCCCTCGATCGCGTCGGCGAAGTCCCGGGCGATCGCTTCCCTGCGCAGCTTCATCGACGGGGTCAGATGGCCCGCCTCCTCGGTGAAGTCCCTCGGCAGGACGGTGAAGCGGCGGATCGACTCGGGCCGCGAGACGAGCCGGTTGGCGTCGTCGACGGCACGCTGGAGGATCGCGAGCAACTGCGGGTCGTCCGTGAGGAGTTCCGCGGGGACGGCGTGCTTGCCGTTCATCCGGCGCCAGTGGGCGACGCCCTCGGGGTCCAGCGTGATGAGGGCGGAGACGTACGGGCGGCGGTCGCCGACCACCATGCATTGCGCGATCAGCGGGTGGGAGCGCAGCCAGTCCTCCAGCGGTGCCGGGGCGACGTTCTTGCCGCCCGCGGTGATCAGGATCTCCTTCTTGCGGCCGGTGATGGCCAGATAGCCGCCGTCGTCGAGTTCCCCCAGGTCTCCCGTCGCGAACCAGCCGCCCGGCGCGGCGTCCACCACACCGCCCGCGTGCGGGTCCCAGTAGCCGCGGAAGACCTGGCCGCCGCTGAGCAGGATCTCGCCGTCGGCGGCGATCCGCACCCGGGTGCCCGGCAGGGGCCAGCCGACCGTGCCCAGCCGGGGTTTCTGCGGTGGGGTGACGGTGGCGGCGGCGGTGGTCTCGGTGAGGCCGTACCCCTCGTATATCTCGATGCCGGCGCCCGCGTAGAACGCGGCGAGACGACGGCCGAGCGGGGAGCCGCCGCAGATGGCGTAACGGACCCTGCCGCCCAGCGCGTTGCGGATGCGGCGGTAGACGAGCGGGTCGTACAGGGCGCGGGCGGCGCGCAGTCTGCGGCTGGGTCCGGGGCCCGTGCCGTGCTGCCGGGCCTCGACCGCCTCGCCGTAGCGGCGCGCTATCCCGGCCGCCCGGTCGAAGGAGGCGCCCCGGCCCATGCGTTCGGCCGTCGCACGGCCGGTGTTGAAGACCTTCTCCAGGACGTACGGGATGGCCAGCAGGAAGGTCGGTTTGAAGGAGCCGAGGTCCGCGAGCAGGTCGTCCGTCTGGAGGCTCGGCGCGTGGCCGATCTTCACCCGCGCGCGCAGACAGGCGATGGCGACCATGCGCCCGAAGACGTGGGACAGGGGCAGGAAGAGGAGCGTCGAGGCCGCGTCGGAGGTCTTGGCCTTGAAGATGGGATGGAGGAGTTCGATCGCGTTGTCGACCTCGGCGAAGAAGTTGCCGTGGGTCAGGGCGCAGCCCTTGGGGCGGCCGGTCGTGCCGGAGGTGTAGATGAGGGTGGCGAGGGTGTCGGGCCCCAGCACCCCGCGGCGCACGGCGGCTTCCTGGTCGGGGACCTCCTGGCCGAGTTCCGCGAGCCGCTCCACGTGCCCCTTCTCGAAGACCCACATGTGCCGCAGGTCGGGCATCCGGTCGAGTTCCGGGCCGAGCGCGGCGGCCTGGGACACGGACTCCGTGGCGAGCGCGACGGCACCGGAGTCCTGGAGGATCCACCGGGTCTGGAAGACCGAGGAGGTCGGGTAGACGGGCACGGTCACCAGCCCGGCGGCCCAGGCGGCGAAGTCGAGGAGCGTCCACTCGTACGTCGTGCGCGCCATGATGGCGATGCGGTCGCCCGGTACGAGCCCTTCCGCGATCAGCCCCTTCGCCACCGCGAGGACCTGCGCGGCGAACTCCGCGGCGGACACGTCCTTCCAGGTGCCGTCCTGCGCCTTGCGGCTCAGGACCACGTCGCCGGGCGCCGCGTCCGCGTTGTCGAAAGGGATGTCCGCGAGGGATCCGTGCCGCACCTGACCGACCAGAGGGGGGACGGAGACCTCGCGCACCACACCGTCCAGCCGCCTGATTTCGGGCTCCAGGAGGGGAGGTACGGGGGAGTACGGGCTGGGCACGGGGCGGCTCCTTGTCGACCGGGGGCCGAGGTGGTGTGAGGGTCGCGAACCCTCGTACGGCCCTGGGAGACGGGCGGTTCACGAGAGGTTTCGCGCGGGGCGCGGGGGTGTGGAGGGGGGACGGGGGCGCGGAGTGGCCGCAACCACGCGAGACGGGGATCGTACGGCTCCCACGTGTGGGGTTTGTGGGGCTTTGGGGCGGGCGCGGTGCGAGTTACCCCTGGTATCCGAGGTTTCTCCGGGGTCCGGCCTTCGCTTCTGCGCTTCGGATACGTCTTCCGCCACAACACCCCTCCGCGTCCACATCTCCTCCACCTCCGCGCCGCGGCCCCCCGCGACCGGACCGATCACGGGGGCAGGCCGGCACCGGCGGCGCGACCCGTTCCGGATCCGGCCCGGGGACGAGCCCGCGCGGGCCGGGCCGGGCGGACGACCCCTAGGCGGGCCGTTCCAGAATGGCGGTGACGCCCTGGCCGCCCGCCGCGCAGACGGAGATGAGGCCACGCCCCGGCGCGTCCCGTTCCGCGAGGAGCTTCGCCAGCGTCGCCACGATGCGGGCGCCCGTGGCGGCGAAGGGGTGTCCGGTCGCGAGAGACGAGCCCGCGACGTTCAGGCGGGCGCGGTCCACCGGCCCGAGGCCACGCTTCTCCCATGCGGCCAGGGTGGCGAGGACCTGGGAGGCGAACGCCTCGTGGACCTCGACGAAGTCGAAGTCGTCCAGGGCGAGTCCGGCGCGCTCCAGCATGCGCGGGACGGCGTGGGCGGGGGCCATCAGCAGACCGTCCTCGCCGCCCGCCACGTCGCCCCCGACGAAGTCGACGGCGGCCGTCTCGTACGCGGTCAGGTACGCGAGCGGTGCCAGACCGCGCGCCTTGGCCCACTCGTCGCTCGCGAGGAGGACCACGGCGGCGCCGTCCGTCAGGGGAGTCGAGTTCCCCGCTGTCATCGTCGGGCCGGGGCCGTCGAGCCCGAACACCGGCTTGAGGGCGGCGAGTTTCCCGGTGGTCGAACCGGGCCGCAGGTTCTGGTCGCGCTCCAGCCCCCGGAAGGGGACGACGAGGTCGTCCAGCAGCCCGCGTTCGTACGCCGCGGCCAGCCGCTGGTGGCTGGCGGCCGCGAGTTCGTCCTGCGCCTCGCGCGTCACGCCCCACGCGCGGGCGGTCACGGCGGCGTGCTCGCCCATGGACAGGCCGGTGCGCGGCTCCGCGTTGCGCGGGACGTCCGGGACGAGATGGGAGGGGCGGATCCGGGACAGCGCGCCGAGCCGCGCCCGCACCGACTTCGCGCGGCGCGCCTCGAGGAGGATGCGGCGCAGCGCGTCGTTGACGCCCAGCGGGGCGTCGCTCGCCGTGTCGGCGCCTCCGGCGACCGCGGACTCCGTCTGGCCGAGGGTGATCTTGTTGGCGGCGGCGACGACGGCCTGGAGGCCGGTGCCGCAGGCCTGCTGGATGTCGTACGCCGGGGTGCGGGCGTCGAGCGGCGAGCCGAGGACCGTCTCGCGGGCGAGGTTGAAGTCGCGGCTGTGCTTGAGGACCGCCCCGGCGACCAACTCCCCCACGGCGCCGGGGCCTTCCAGCCCGAAGCGCCGGACGAGGCCGTCGACCGCCGCGGTCAGCATCTCCTGGTTGGAGGCGGTGGCGTAGGGGCCGTCGGACCGGGCGAAGGGGATGCGGGTGCCGCCGACCACGGCGACGGGGCGGGTGCGCGCGAGTCCTGGTGCCGGTCGGTCCGGCCGCGGCCGGTCCGGCTCCGGCCGGCCGGGCGTCGGGGGTTCTTGGGGGCTCATCTCGACCTGTTCCTTGCCCTTGACGTAGCCTTACCCTCGGTAACCTTACTCCGGAGTAAATTTACGCCCTAGCAGGGAGTTGGACAATGGCCGACCGCTATCTGAGCTTCACCGGCACCGCGCCCGGCCGCTTCCTGACCCGTCGGCTCGGGCTGCCGCAGCCCGCCGCGCTGCACCGCTGGTCGGCCGGACGCCCGCTGCTGGAGGGCGGGTTGCTGCACCTCACGGCGGCCAGGCCGGGCCTCGACGGGCTGGCCGGTGTGCTGGCCAGCACGGGGCCGCACGCGCGGACCTTGGACGGCCTCTTCGCGGACTCCGTTCCGGCCGCCGAGGGGAGTTCCGGCAGCGGCGACGGGCGTTTCGCCGCCGTCGTCCTCGACGCGACCGGTGTCGCCGACGTGGACGCGCTCGCCGAGGTGCACGCGGCACTGCACCCCGTGGTGCGCTCGGTCGCCGACAGCGGCCGGGTGGTCGTCCTCGGTGCACCCCTCGACCCGGCCGACCACCGGCAGGCCGCCGCCCAGCAGGCCCTGGAGGGCTTCGTACGGTCGCTCGGCAAGGAGATCGGGCGGGGCCGGACGGTGACACTGCTGCGGCTCACCGACGCCGGCGCCGCCGAGTCGACGCTCCGCTTCTTCCTGTCGCCCAAGTCCGCCTACGTCAGCGGCCAGGTCGTCGAGGTGACCGCGCCGGGGCGGCCGGACGACGGCCTCGTCGAGGCCCCCGCGGACCCGGACCGGCCCCTGGCCGGGCGGACGGCGCTCGTCACCGGGGCCGCGCGGGGCATCGGCGAGGCCGTCGCCGAGACGCTGGCACGGGACGGCGCGCGGGTGGTGTGCCTGGACGTGCCGGCCGCCGGGGCCGGGCTCGACGCGCTCGCCGCGCGCCTCGGGGGTGTCGCGCTCCCGCTCGACATCACCGGCGCCGACGCGGGGGCGCGCATGGCGGCCGCCCTGCCCGACGGGCTGGACGTGCTCGTGCACAACGCGGGGATCACCCGCGACCGCAGGCTCGTCAACATGGCCGCGGAGCACTGGAGTTCGGTGCTCGACGTGAACCTGGCGAGTGTGCTGCGCACGACGGACGCGCTGCTCGGCGCCGGGACGCTGCGGCCGGGCGGGCGGATCGTCGCGACCGCCTCGATCGCCGGGATCGCGGGGAACGCCGGGCAGACCAACTACGCCGCGTCCAAGGCGGGGATCGTGGGGCTGGTGCGAGCCCTGGCACCCGGGGCCCTGGCGGAGCACGGCGTCACGGTGAACGCGGTGGCTCCCGGATTCATCGAGACGAAGATGACGGCGGCGGTGCCGCTGTTCATCCGCGAGGCCGGGCGACGGATGAACTCCCTGGCGCAGGGGGGACTTCCCGTGGACGTCGCCGAGACGACGGCGTGGCTCGCGCATCCGGGATCCGGGGCCGTGAACGGGCAGGTCGTCCGGGTGTGCGGGCAGAGTCTGCTCGGTGCGTGAGGGCGGGCCGGGGCGAGCCCGTCCGAGACCCTCGGCCCGACCGGACCCGTGGCCCGACCGCCTCTCCCCGACCACACCCCGGGCCCGACCCCCTCGCCCCGACCACACCCCGGGCCCGACCCCCTCGCCCCGACCGCACGCCGGGCTCCGGCCCCCAGTCCCCTTCTCGGCCCGAACGACCCGTCCCCCGAACGCCGGACCGACCGCCATCCCTCTGGAGCCCCCATGGACACCCGCACGCTCACCTCCTCACCGGCCCTCCTCCCGGCACTCGCCCGCGGTGCGCTGCTCTCGCCCCTGCGACGGCCCCGGTCCGACGCACCCGTGCCGCCGGCCCGGCTCGTCCTGCCCGGGGTGCGCGTCGATCTCGCCCGGCTGGCCGCCTACGAGCGGGTGTGCGGCTTCGCGACGGGATCGCGGGCGCTGCCGCCGACCTATCCGCATGTGCTGGGGTTTCCGCTGGCCATGCGGATCATGGCGGGCTGGGGGTTCCCACTTCCGCTGCTCGGCCTCGTGCACACGTCGATCGAGATCACGCAGTGGAGCGCACCGCCCGTGACGGCCGAGTACGAACTCGCCGTGCACGTCGAGCGGCTGGTGCCGCACCGGCGGGGCACCGAGGCGCGGGTGGTGACCGAGGCTCGGGTCGACGGCGGACTGGTGTGGGAGTCGAGGAGCACGTATCTGGCACGGCACCGTCGACGCGACGGCGATACGGCCCCCGAAGCCGCGACCACGGACCCGAGCGGCGCGGACGGGACGGGCAGCACGGACGGGACGGGCAGGACGGGCAGCGCGGACGGCGCAATCGGCACGGAGGGCACGAGCGGCACGGAAGGCACGTCGCTTCCCTCGCGGGCCGAGTGGCGGCTGGCCGGGGACGTCGGGCGCCGGTACGCGGCCGTGTCCGGGGACCGCAACCCCATTCACCTGCACCCTTTCACCGCCCGCCTCTTCGGCTTCCCGCGTGCGATCGCCCACGGCATGTGGACCGTCGCCCGCTGTCTCGCCGAGTACGGGCCGGGGGACGAGGTGACCGTTCGCGCCGATTTCAGGGCGCCGGTCCTGCTGCCGGGCACGGTGACGTACACCGCCGAGGGCCCGGCCTTCGAGCTCCGGGGCGGAGACCGCGTGCACCTCACTGGCCAGGTGCGCCCGGCCCTGTGGTGATCAGTCCTGCGGCGGCGGGGACCAGGGACGGCCCTCCATCAGGTTGCCGAGGCCCGACCAGGCGAAGTTCATGAGCGTGGCCGCGGCCTGCTTGGCGGAGATGCCGGGGGTGGCGTTGGCCCAGGCCGCGAGGGACTCGGCGGCGCCGACAAGGGCCTCGGCGAGTCCCGCGACCTCCCGTTCGGGCAGGGACGGGTCGCGGTGCGCCTCGCGGGCGGCGACGACGATCAACTGGGTGACGAACACGACGAGTTCCTCGCGCATGGCGAGCACCTCGGCGGCGAACGGCTCCCCGTGCGTCCGGGCCTGGAGGTGCAGGACCGCCCAGCCGTCCGGGTTCTCGGCGGTATGCGTGAAGAACGCCCGCAGCCCTTCCCAGAGTTGGCGGTCGGCGGGAATGCCCGGCCGGACGCCGGCGCGGACGGCATCGGTGAGCGCCTCGGCCTCACGGCGGATGCAGGCGGTGAAGAGGTCTTCCTTGGAGTTGAGGTACAGGTACACCAACGGCTTGGACACGCCCGCCAGATCGGCGATCTCGTCCATCGAGGCGGCCCGGTACCCGCGCTGGCCGAAGGTCCGTACGGCGGCGTCCAGCATCTGCTGTTCACGCACCGCGCGCGGCATCCGCTTGTTCTTCACAGCACCCATGCGGGCAAGCGTACGATCGGCCGCCGCCGGGGCGGACCGTACGGAGCGCGAGGTGCGGCCGCCGGGGGACCGCGCGGGGCCCTAGGAGGGCTGGCCCTGCGCCCCGCGGGCGGCGTCGTCGGCGATGTCCTCCTGGCCGCGGTTGCGGTCCAGGTTGGCCTTGGCGCGGTCCACGCGTGCGACGACATGGGCCGAGGCGCGGTCGCGTTCCTTGCGCAGGACGACGAAGCTGATCGGCGCGGAGATCACCAGGGCGAGCAGGACGACCCACATGAAGTTGGAGTCGCCGAGGCCACGGGGGGCGATCCCGGAGTAGACGAGGCCCCAGACGACCACGAGGCAGCCCGCGAAGATCCCAAGGCGCATCAGTGTGTAGCGGAGCATGTCCATCCACTCTTCCGTTCCGAGGGCGTCCGCCCGGCCCGGGCGGGGCCCGGAACCCGGGAAAACGTCCCAAAGGTCACCGTCCAGTGAAGCACGAGCGGACGGCGATCTTTCCGGGGGGTCCGACTCAGGCCGCGATCCGCGACAGGGGCCGCAGCATCGTGATGTCGTCCCGGTCGTCGCCGGGCGCGACCCGGATGGCCTCGGGGACCCGGCCGACCTCCTTGTAGCCGCAGGAGGCGTAGAAGTTCTCCAGACCGAGGCCGCCGCGGCAGGTCAGCCGTATCGCCTCGACGCCGTCGAGGCCGCACGCGGCGTCCTCGGCGGCGGCCAGCAGGTCGCGCCCGTACCCCTTGCCCTGGTGACGCGGGTGCACCATCACCGTGTACAGCCACACCCAGTGCCGCATGAGCCGGTGGGTGTTGTGCGTGAGGAACGCCGTCGCGGCGACGGCGCCGTCCTCGTCCCGGCCGACCAGCAGCCGGGTGCGGCCCTCCACCATGGCGACGAGGTGCTTCAGGAGTTCGGGCCGTACGTCGTCCCGGGCGACGGGCGGCACGAAGCCGACGGAGCCGCCGGCGTTCGTGACGTCCACCCACAGATCCAGCAGTTCGTCCCGCAGGGCGGGGGTCGTCGCGGGATCCAGTTCGAAGCTCAGTGCCACGTGCCTGTCACACCCGCATCGGCTGGGGCGACTCGCGGCGCGCCGGGTCGGGACCGTCGTACTCGCGGATGATCTCGTACCGGGTGTTCCGCTCCACCGGGCGGAAGCCCGCGTCGCGGATCAGGTCGAGGAGGTCCTCACGCGTCAGCTTGTTCGGCGTGCCGTAGTTGTCCGCGTCGTGCGTGATCTTGTACTCGACGACCGAGCCGTCCATGTCGTCGGCGCCGTGCTGGAGGGCGAGCTGGGCGGTCTGCACGCCGTGCATCACCCAGAACACCTTGACGTGCGGCACGTTGTCGAAGAGGAGACGGGACACGGCGAAGGTCTTCAGCGCCTCGACCCCCGTCGCCATCTGGGTGCGCGCCTGGAGACGGTTGCGGACCTTGCCGTCCTTCATGTCGACGAAGTCGTGCTGGTAGCGCAGCGGGATGAAGACCTGGAAGCCGCCCGTCTCGTCCTGGAGCTCACGCAGGCGCAGCACGTGGTCGACGCGGTGGCGGGGCTCCTCGATGTGCCCGTACAGCATCGTGCACGGGGTCTTCAGACCCTTCTCGTGCGCGAGGCGGTGGATGCGCGACCAGTCCTCCCAGTGGGTGCGGTGGTCGACGATGTGCTGCCGGACCTCCCAGTCGAAGATCTCGGCGCCGCCGCCGGTGAGGGACTCCAGACCGGCGTCGATCAGCTCGTCGAGGATCTCCGAGGCGGACAGCCCGGAGATCGTCTCGAAGTGGTGGATCTCCGTGGCGGTGAAGGCCTTCAGCGAGACGTCGGGCAAGGCCTTCTTCAGCTCGCTGAGCGAGCGCGGGTAGTAGCGCCAGGGCAGGTTCGGGTGCAGTCCGTTGACGATGTGCAGCTCGGTGAGGTTCTCGCTCTCCATCGCCTTGGCGAGGCGGACGGCCTCCTCGATGCGCATCGTGTACGCGTCCTTCTCGCCCGGCTTGCGCTGGAACGAGCAGTACGCGCAGGACGCGGTGCACACGTTCGTCATGTTGAGGTGACGGTTGACGTTGAAGTGGACCACGTCGCCGTTCTTGCGGGTGCGCACCTCGTGGGCGAGCCCGCCGAGCCAGGCCAGATCGTCCGACTCGTACAGCGCGATGCCGTCCTCGCGGGTCAGCCGCTCACCGGCCCGGACCTTGTCCTCCAGCTCGCGCTTGAGCCCGACGTCCATGCTCTTACCTCTCCTCGTGACGAACCGTGACAACCGTACTCCCCCGACTTCGCGGCGGGAGCGGCCCCCATCAGGGGCTTCGTGCCCTACTCCTCCTCGGGCAGCTCGCCGACCCGGTTCTCCCACTTCGTGGAGAGGACGATGGTCGTGCGGGTGCGGGAGACGCCCTTGGTGCCCGACAGGCGCCGGATGGTCTTCTCCAGGCCGTCCACGTCGCTCGACCGCACCTTGAGCATGAAGGAGTCGTCGCCCGCGATGAACCAGCAGTCCTCGATCTCGCCGAGGTCCCGCAGCCGGCGGGCCACGTCCTCGTGGTCGGCGGCGTCGGAGAGCGAGATGCCGATCAGGGCGGTGACGCCGAGGCCGAGCGAGGCCGAGTCGACCGTCGCGCGATATCCGGTGATGACACCGGCCGCCTCCAGCCGGTTGATGCGGTCGGTGACGCTGGGTCCCGACAGACCGACGAGGCGCCCCAGCTCCGCGTAGGAGGCCCGGCCGTTCTCCCTCAGGGCCTGGATGAGCTGCCTGTCCACCGCGTCCATGCGATCGATAGCCTTCCGCTGAAGAGTTCTGAAAAGTCCTGAACCGAACTGCCTGTACTGAACCGTCTGTGCTGAACGAACTGCCTGGTGTGAACCGTCCGTGCCGCGCTGTCCGTGCTGATCCGACCGAGTCGTACCGTCCGAAGCGAGGTGCCTGCGCCTGCCGCGCGGGTGGTGCGGCCTCTCAGGTGGCGCCGCCGCGGGAGCCCCCGCCGAGTTCGCCCTCCCACCGGCGGTACAGGTCGTGTTCCACGCCCGCCGCGTCGAGGACCCGTCCGGCCACGAAGTCCACCAGGTCCTGGATGTGCGTGGCCCCCGCGTAGAAGGCCGGTGAGGCCGGCAGCACGGTGGCGCCCGCCTCGTCCAGGGAGACCAGGTGCCGCAGCGTCTGGCCGTTCAGCGGGGTTTCCCGGACGGCGACGACCAGCTTGCGCGACTCCTTGAGCGTGACGCTCGCGGCGCGTTGCAGCAGGTCCTTGGAGAGGCCGAGGGCGACCCCCGCCACGCAGGCGGTCGAGGCGGGCACGATGAGCATGCCCTTCGCCGGGTACGAGCCCGACGAGGGGCCCGCCGCGAGGTCGCCCGCGCTCCAGTGGCGTACGCCGTCGACGCTCACGTCGAAGGTGCCGGGCTTGCCGTCGGCGCCCCGGGCCAGCCACTCGCGCAGGTCGTCCTGCCAGTGGGCGTCCCGGAAGGGCAGGCCGGTCTCGTCGAGCAGCGTGAGCCGCGAGGCCCTGCTGACGACCAGGTCGACGTTCTCCCCGGCCGCCAGGAGCGCACGCAGCACCGCGGCGGCGTACGGCGTACCGGAGGCGCCCGACACCCCCACGATCCAAGGCCGGCGCTGCGTCTGTCCTGGCTTCATGATGTCGAGCCTATCCGGCCACTGCCCGGTTTCAGACCGTGAGCCCGCGCACCAGCAGATCGAGCAGGGCGCAGACGAACAGGGCGATGCCGATGAATCCGTTGACGCTGAAGAACGCGCGGTTCAGGCGGGACAGGTCGTGCGGCTTGACGATGGAGTGCTCGTAGAGGAAGGCGCCCGCCACGATCACCAGGCCGAGCCAGAAGAACGCGCCGGCGCCGGTGGCGACGGCGTACCAGACGAACAGGCCCGTGGTGACGGCGTGGCAGCCGCGCGCGCCCCAGATCGCGGCCGGGATGCCGAAGCGCGCCGGTACCGACATGACGCCGATCTCGCGGTCCGTCTCGACGTCCTGGCACGCGTAGATCAGGTCGAAGCCGCCGATCCAGATGCCGACGGCGAGACCGAGGACGACGGCCTCCCAGGACCATTCGCCGGTGATCGCGAGCCAGCCGCCGACCGGGCCCATGGCCTGGGCGAGGCCGAGGATGGCCTGCGGGAAGTTCGTGAACCGCTTGCCGTAGGGGTAGACCACCATCGGGATCACCGCGACGGGGGCGAGGGCGAGACAGAGCGGGTTGAGCAGCGCCGCCGAGCCCAGGAAGATCACGACCGCGATGAGGGCGCCCGTCCAGGCGTGCTTGACCGACATCGCGCCGGTGACGAGCTCGCGGTGGGCGGTGCGCGGATTGCGGGCGTCGATCTCCCGGTCGATGATCCGGTTGACCGCCATCGCGAAGGTCCGCAGGCCCACCATGCAGACGGTGACCAGCAGCAGCCGGCCCCAGTGGATGTTCTTGTCCCACTGGAACATCGCGGTGAGGGCGGCGATGTACGCGAAGGGCAGCGCGAACACCGAGTGCTCGATCATCACGAGGCGCAGGAACGCCTTGGTGCGGCCCGGCTGCGGGATCGCCGCGGAAGCTGAACTCACAGGCCGTACTCCTTCCAGCGGCGGTCGACCTTCGCCGCCGTCTCCGGGTCGGACAGGACCATCTCGGGCCAGCCGCCGTCCCGGGTGTAGCCCTCCTCGGGCCACTTCTTCGTCGCGTCGATGCCCGCCTTGCCGCCCCAGAACTGCTGGTAGGAGGCGTGGTCGAGATGGTCGACGGGGCCGTCGACGACGCTGAGGTCGCGGGCGTAGTCCGTGTTGCCCAGCGCCCGCCAGGCCACTTCGTGCAGATCGTGCACGTCGCAGTCCGCGTCGACGACCACGATGAGTTTGGTGAGGGACATCATGTGGGCGCCCCAGACGGCGTGCATCACCTTCTGGGCGTGTTTGGGGTACTTCTTGTCGATCGAGACGATCGCGCAGTTGTGGAAGCCGCCCGCCTCGGGCAGGTGGTAGTCCACGATGTCCGGCACGATGATCTTCAGCAGGGGCAGGAAGAACCGCTCCGTCGCCCGGCCGAGCGGCCCGTCCTCGGTGGGTGGACGGCCGACCACGATCGACTGGAGCAGCGGCCGCTTGCGCATGGTGACGCAGTCGATGGTGAGGGCCGGGAAGGGCTCCTGCGGGGTGTAGAACCCGGTGTGGTCGCCGAACGGCCCCTCCGGGAGCATCTCGCCCGGCTCCAGCCAACCCTCCAGGACGACCTCGGCCTGCGCCGGGACCTGGAGCGGCACGGTCTTGCAGTCGACCATCTCGATCCGCTTGCCCTGGATGAACCCGGCGAAGAGGTACTCGTCGATGTCACCGGGCAGCGGGGCGGTCGAGGCGTACGTCACGGCCGGCGGGCACCCGAAGGCGATCGCGACCGGCAGCCGCTCGCCGCGGCGGGCCGCGACCTGGTAGTGGTTCCGGCTGTCCTTGTGGATCTGCCAGTGCATGCCGATGGTGCGCTTGTCGTGGCGCTGGAGCCGGTACAGCCCGAGATTGCGGATGCCGCTCTCCGGGTCCTTGGTGTGCGTGAGCCCCAGGTTGAAGAAGGAGCCGCCGTCCTGCGGCCAGGTGAACAGGGCCGGAAGGGTGTCGAGGTCCACGTCGTCGCCGCGCAGCACCACCTCCTGCACCGGCGCGTCCTTGACCTTCTTCGGCGGCACGTGGGTCATCGCGCCGAGCTTCCCGAAGGCCTCGCGCACCCCGACGAAGCCGTGCGGCAGTTCGGGCCTGAGCAGTCCGCCGATCTTGTCGGAGATCTCGGCGTATGACTTCAGCCCGAGGGCCTTCAGCAGCCGCCGGTCGGTCCCGAAGACGTTCATCGCGAGGGGCATCGCGGAGCCGCGCACGTTCTCGAAGAGCAGCGCGGGCCCGCCGGACTTCTGCACCCGGTCGACGATCTCCCCGACCTCCAGATACGGGTCGACCTCGGCCTTGATGCGCTTGAGGTCGCCCTCGCGCTCCAGCGCCCGGAGCAGGGAGCGAAGATCGTCGTAAGCCATGTGTCCAAGTATCGGCCACCGGCTACCCTGTGCCCGTCACCGGGGCCCCTGTGCCGCCCCGCAACTGCTCACTGGGGGTTCGTTCGGGCATGGTCAGGTATCTGCCGTTCCTTCTGGTCCTGGCGCTGTGGATCTACGCGTTCATCGACTGTCTGAACACGCCGGAGGAAGAGGTCCGTGGCCTGCCGAAGGTGGTGTGGGTGATCATCATCCTGCTCTTCGGCGAGGTGCTGGTCGGGCCCATCGCCTGGCTGGCGGCCGGCAGGACCCGCCGGGCCCCGGTGGGCGGTTCCACCCCGTCGGAGTGGCACCGCAACGCCCGCACCCAGTACGTCGCCCCGGACGACAATCCCGAGTTCCTCAAGTCCCTGAAGGCGGAGAACACCAAGGACGAGGCGCTCCTGAAGGACTGGGAGGCGGACCTGCGACGCCGCGAGGAGGAGCTGCGCCGCCGTGAGCACGGCGAGGAACCGAAGGACAGCTGATGGAACTGCGGCTGCTGGTCACCTTCGAGAAGGTCGCGACGGTACTGAGCTTCACGCAGGCAGCCGCCGAGCTGAAGTACGCCCAGTCCAGCGTGACCGGTCAGATCCGTGCGCTGGAGTCCTCGCTGGGCACGGAGCTGTTCGACCGGCTGGGCAGCCGTATCCGGCTGACGGAGTCAGGTGAGCGGCTGCTGCCCTACGCCCGGCAGATCATCGAGCTGACCGAGGAGGCCCGGGCCGCGGTCGTGGGCGCCGAGGAGCCCTCCGGTGCGCTGACCGTCGGCACCATGGAGTCGCTGACCTCGTACCGGCTGCTGCCGCTGCTGGAACTGTTCCACCACCGCTACCCGGGGGTGCGGCTGTCGCTGCGCACGACGATCGGGGACGAGACCCGTCAGGCGTTGCGGCAGGGCGTGTACGACGTGGGCTTCCTGATGGAGGAGGAGACCCGGCACGCGGGGCTGGACGTCGCGGTGCTCGCGGTGGAGCCGCTGGCGCTGGTGGCGGCGCCGGGCCACGCCCTCGCGGGGGCGCGGGCCGCGCGGACCGCGGATCTCGTCGGGCAGTCGCTGCTGGCGACCGAACCGGGCTGCGCCTACCGGGACTTGTTCGAGCGGGAGCTCAACTCCGTCGAACCGGCGGGCTCCGGGGTGTCCTTCACGGAGTTCGGCACGATCGAGGCGACCAAGCGGGCCGCGGCGGCCGGCCTCGGGATCGCGTTGCTGCCCGAGGTGACGGTCGCCGCGGAACTCGCGGAGGGAGCGCTGGTGCGGTTGCCGTGGGAGGCGCCGTTCACGCTTCGGACGCAACTGGCGTGGCGGGCCGGGAAGCGGCTTCCCGGTCATGTGCGGCTGTTCGTGGAGCAGGCGCGGCGGCTGGTGTCCGAGGAAGGGTGACCCGCAGGCTCGCGGTCACGATCAGCGGGACGCCGAGGGCCTGCACGAGCCCGATGTGGTGCCCGTAGACCACCCAGTCCATGACCATGGCGACGGCCGGGTAGGTGAAGGCCAGCACGGCGATCTTCGCGGTGGGGAGCTTGGCGTACGCCGCGTACATCAGCACGTACATCAGGCCGGTGTGGATGATGCCGAGGCCGACCAGCCAGCCCCAGTCCGCGCCGGTGCCCCGCATGGCGCCGAAGTCGGCGAGGGGCAGCAGCAGCGGGATGCCGACGAGGACCTGGACGAGGGCGATGAGGTGCGGGCGGACGCCCGTGATGCGCTTGGTGACCAGTGTGGACAGGCCGTACAGCAGCGCGGCGAGGAGGGCCTGGCCGACGCCGAGGAGGTAGGTGCCGCCGCTGGTGAAGTCGGCGGGGGTGACGCCCGAGACGAGGACGAGTCCCGCGAAGGCGACCGCGACCCAGCCGATCTTCGACGCGGTGAGCCGCTCGCGGAAGAGCAGGGCGCCCAGCAGGACCACGTAGAACGGCTGGGTGTGGTAGACGACCGTGGCGACGGAGATCGAGGTGTTCTCGTACGACTGGAAGAGCAGGACCCAGTTGAAGACGATGAACACGCCGCCGAGCGCGGCGAGTCCGAGGGTGCGCGGGGTGAAGCCGTGACCGCGGAAGTAGCCGCGGGCGAGGGCGTAGCCGCCGAGGGCGAGCGCCCCGAAGAGCACACGGAAGAAGACCACGTTGAAGGGAGAGGCTCCGGACTCGACGACGAAGACGCCGAGGGTCCCGGAGAGCATCATGGCGGCGGTGAGCTGGGCGGTGCCCTTGCTCTCGAGTGCGCTCTTGGAGGTCATGGGCACGAAGGTAGGAGCGGGTGCCGGGGTGGGGCCACGGGCCAGTGGGGCGTCCTGCCGATGGCCCCATCGGCGGCGTCGATGAGACCTCGTCGGGGCCCGGTGGTCGGTCAGCGCAGCGCCGCGGTGAACGCCGCCCACGCGGTCCGGGTGATCAACAGGACAGGTCCGTCAGGGGTCTTGCTGTCACGGACGGGGACGAGACCGGGGGTAGCGGGGGCCACTTCGACGCAGTCGCCGCCGTTTGCTCCGCTGTAACTGCTCGTGATCCAGCGGGCTGTGCTCAGATCGTGGCTCTTCATGATGCTCGTACCCTTCCATCACGTCGCTGATCAGAGCGGCGGACTGAGGGGCTGACAGAGCGTCCGCCCGGAGCACATCATAGGTCCGGCTGTGGCGCGCGAAGAGGGCCGGATCGTCGCTGAAATGCCCCCGGTCCAGGGACTCCGAGTAGACCCACCGGTGCCTGTCGGGCAGCTCGATCAGTGACAGGGAGGTGTCCGGGCGGTCGATGTCGGCACGCTCCAACGGGACTACCTGGATACGGATGTTGGGGCGCCGGCCGATGCCGAGCAGGTGCGCGCACTGGTCCCGCATCACTGAGGGGCTCCCCACCACATGGCGCAGACAGATCTCGTCCAGCACCACGAGGTAGAGCGGTCCGTCGTCGGCGTGGAAGCGCTGCTGTCGGCTCAGACGTGCCCTGACCCGCTCCGCCACGTCGTCGGGCCGGGCAAGGCGACGAGCGAACAGGGCGGTTGCGTAGTCGGCCGTCTGCAACAGACCCGGTACCACCTGCGTCTGATACGCGCGTACGGCGACAGCCTCGGCGTCCATCCGCGCCCTGCGGTCGAACCAGTCCGGATGCTCCACCTGCGGATACCAGTCGATGCGGCCCCACAGTCGCGTCAACACCCCGCCCGAGCCCAGCAGTTTGTCGCACCGCTTGGCGAAGGTGTCCTGTGGCACCCGGGTCCCCGCCTCGACGCGGGCCACGTGGGACCGGTCGCAGGGGATCTCGCGCGCGAGGCCTTCCTGGGTGAGGAGCGCGACCTCACGGAAGTGCTTCAGCACCTCGCCGAACACGGCGGCGGTACTGGCCGCCGCCCCTCCCTCCGCGTTGCGTCGGCTCACGGCACCCCCCTCCGTGACAGTGCGCCACTGTCACGCGTCCGGCATTGATACCGACCGTTCCCCTCCGCGACGCTCGGTACACACAGGGTGACCGATCGGTGCGGAGCGAACATGGCCGGGCAGGCGAAGCAGTGGGAACCGGGAGCGATCGTCCACGACCCGCGGACGGGCAGGGTGGGCGAATACCGCGGCCAGGCGGGCCCGTACGCGATACTGCGGCCCGTCGGCGGCGGCCGGGAGTGGGAGGCGGACCCGGCGCTGATCCGCCCGGCGACACCGGAGGAACGGCTCGGCGCGGGCGTGCGGGCCGCCAACGCCCGTTCCGCGAAGGCCACGGACAGGCGCCGCGTCTTCCGGTACGTCCCGTACGTGATCGTGCAGGACACGACGGCGGAGCCGGAGTACGAGGCGCGCTGCGTCTCGGGGGACGAGGCCGACTGCGGCGCGGGGTCCGGCCCGCGTCCGGACCCGGCCGAGGTCGAGGAATGGCAGCGTCTGCACACCCAGGACACCCGGCACACGCGCTACCGGCGCCATTTCGCGGACTACGCGGTCCTGGAAGCGGCCGAACCCGTCGGCGCGACGCCCCCGCCGCCCGCCGTCACGGGTCCGCCGCCCGGGCAGGGGCGGCACCCCGCTGCGCCTCAGCCGTCCTGAGCGTCCCGCAGGACGAGCGCGAGGAGGCCGGGGAAGCGGGTGTCGAACTCGTCGCGGCGCAGGCGGTTGACACGCTTCGGCCCTTCGTCGCGCTGCTCCACGAGTCCCGCGCCGCGCAGCACCGCGAAGTGATGACTGAGGGCCGCCTTGCCGACGGGCACGTCGAAGCTGCCGCAACTGCGGCTCCACTCCGCGGAGTCGGCCAACTCCCGCACCAGCGTGATGCGTACGGGGTCGGCGAGGGCGGCCAGGGCGGTCTGCACGGAGACCTGGTCCGGGTGGGTGTGCTCGGGCGCGGCCCGATGGCTGGTGCCGGTCCGCTGTGCCACGCCGTGCTCCCCTGGTCGCCCCTTGCAGAGTGTTCGATGAAAACCATACACTCCCGAGTGTTCGCTTTTCGTTGAACACTCGCGGAGGGGTGTGCCATGCGCGCGGTCGAGTTCGAGGAGTACGGCGGTCCCGAGGTCCTTCGGGTCGTGGAGACGCAGGTCCCGGAGCCGGGACCCGGGCAGGTGAGCGTCGACGTCGCGTACACCGGCGTGAACTTCGCCGACCTCAAGGCGAGGTCCGAGGGCTACCGGGTGCCGGGCCTCCCGTTCGTGCCCGGGCTGGAGGTGTCCGGCCGGATCAGAGCGGTCGGGGCCGGCGTCGAGGGACTGACCGTCGGCCAGGAGGTCGCCGCGCTGACGGAGGGCGGCGCGTACGCGGAGGTGACCGTGGCCGACGCGGTGACCGTGTTCCCGCTCCCGGCCGGGGTCGACCTGCGCACCGGCGCCACCCTCCCCACGGTCCTGCCGACCGCCTACGCCCTGCTGCACACCGTCGGCCGGCTCCAGCCCGCCGAGACCGTGCTCGTGCAGGGTGCAGCGGGCGGGGTCGGCACCGTCCTGGGACAGTTGGCGAAGGCGGCGGGCGCCGGGACGGTGTACGGCGTGGTGTCGGCCGCCGCGAAGGCGGAGTACGCCGCCGAGCAGGGCTACGACGAGGTCTTCGTGGGCTCCTTCACCGACGAGGTCCGCGCGGCGACCGACGGCCGCGGCGTCGACCTGGCCCTGGACCCGGTCGGCGGCGACACCCTGCGCGGCAGCCTCGCCTCCCTCGCCCCCTTCGGCCGCCTGGTCTCCTACGGGAACGCGGGCGGCGCGGAACCCTGGACGGTGGGCCAGCCCGAGCTCTACCCCACCGGCCTGTCCGTCGCGGGCTTCTCCATCCTCGGCCTCGCCCGGACCGCCCCCGCCGCGCTCCGCGAGATCGCCCAGAAGGCCTTCCGTACGGTCGTCGACGGCTCGGTGTCCCTGCCGGTGACGGCGGAGTTCCCGCTGAAGGACGCGCCGGAGGCGCACCGGCTCATGGGGTCCCGGACCAGCACCGGGAAGCTGCTCCTGAGGGTGGCCGACTGAGCTCCGCGCCGGCGGCGAGCCCGGCGGCGACCGCACGGGTTCGAGAGCCTCGGAGAGGACCGGACGGAGGAGCGGATCGCGAGGCGAAGAAGGCACCGGCCGTGCAACCGTTCGGGAGCGGCAGGAGTCCAGCGCTCGCAGGGCTGGACTCCTGGAAGACACCGTTCGTTCGCCCGCGTCCCGACAGAGGTTCCCTCCATGCCGATGCCCCCACGCAACCGTCGCACCTCCGGTGCCGCTGTCGCCGCCGTGGGGGCTCGACGGGCGGTTCGGCAGGCGGCTCGACCGGGTCGGCCAACGGCTCGACCAACGGCTCGGACGGTTCGACCGGCGGGTCGTCGTCGACCGGCGGAGCGTCGTCGACCGGCGGCGACGGGGCGACGGGGCGACGACGAACGGCGGCAACCTGGCGGAGACCGGCTCCTCGACGCTGCCGATCGCGGGCGCGGCTGCCGCGGCGGTGGTCACGGGTGCGGGCGCACTCCTCGTCGTGCGCCGTCGCCGGGCCCAGAGTCCGAGCTGCCACCCGTCCGACGCGAAGACCACGGCCGGCAGCACCCGCCTCGACCGCGACCGCGGACGGTCCGCGGCCGGTTCCCCGACTCACCGGCCTGACGGCGAGGACGCGGCGCGGCGCGACCGGCGGCGCGCCACGTCGTTGCCCCGGCGTTCCGGCCACAGGAGAGTGGGGGCATGGAGCGCATCGATCAGGCACGGGCGCGCGCGTGGCTCGCCGTCGCCCTCGCGGAGGCCCGCGCCGGGCTCGCCGAGGGCGGCATCCCCATCGGGGCGGCGCTGTACGGCGCGGACGGCACCCTGCTGGGCCGCGGCCACAACCGCCGGGTCCAGGACGGCGACCCCTCGGCGCACGCCGAGACGGCCGCCTTCCGGGCCGCGGGACGGCAGCGGTCCTACCGCGGGACGACCATGGTGACCACGCTCTCGCCGTGCTGGTACTGCAGCGGCCTGGTCCGGCAGTTCGGCATCTCCCGGGTCGTCGTCGGCGAGGCGGAGACCTTCCACGGCGGCCACGACTGGCTCGCCGGGCACGGTGTGGAGATCGTCGTGCTGGACGACCCGGAATGCACCGCGCTGATGCGCGCCTTCATCGAGGACGACCCCGCCCTGTGGAACGAGGACATCGGTGAGTGACCCGAAGGCCCCGGCCGGCCCCCACATCCCCACCATCGACCTGCGGCCCTGGCTCTCCGGCGACCCGGACGCCCGCGCCGCCACCGCCCGCACCGTCGACGACGCCCTTCGCACGGCGGGCTTCCTCCTGGTCACCGGGCACGGCGTCGACCCGGCGCTGCGCGCCCGCATCCGCACCGCCGCCCGCGCCTTCTTCACCCTGCCCGCCGCCGTGAAGCAGCCGTACGCCGCCCGGGTCGGGGGGCGCGGCTGGCTCGGCCCGGGGGCCGAGGCCAACGCCTACGCGGAGGGCACCGAGACGCCGCCCGACCTCAAGGAGTCGCTGACCTTCGCCACGCACGAGCCCTTCGAGGACCCCGAGGTCAACGCCGAGTGGTACGCGCCGAACGTCTGGCCGGCCGAGGTCCCGGAGCTGCGGGAGCTGTGCGAGGAGTACCTGGCGCGGATGGGCGAGCTGGAGAACCGGCTGCTCGTCCTGCTCGGTGAGGCCCTGGGGCTGGCACCGGACTTCTTCACCCGGCACATGGGCCACCCGACGTACGGCTTCAACATCAACTGGTATCCGGGGACGGAGGTGCTCGGCGAGCCCGAGCCGGGCCAGTTCCGCATCGGCCCGCACACCGACTTCGGCACGGTCACGATCCTCGACCGGCAGGCGGGCCGGGGCGGTCTCCAGGTGTACACGGACGAGGGCGGCTGGCAGGACGCGCCCTTCGACCCGGCGGCGTTCACCATCAACATCGGTGACCTGATGGCCCGTTGGACGGGCGACCGGTGGCGTTCGGGGCGCCACCGGGTGCTGCCACCACCCTCGGACGCACCGGCGGAGGAGCTGATGTCGCTGGTCTACTTCGGCGAGTGCACGCCCGGGACCCTCGTCGAGTCCGTCCCCGCGCCCGTGGGCCGTGTCGCGTACGAGCCCGTCGACTCGCACGTCTACCTGCGCGAGAAGCTGAACTCGATCACAGTCGGCTGACCGGCGGACACTTTTCGTAACCCATCGGACACCGTGCGCTCTATACCGAACCAACTCCCCCTTCTTACGCTGGTGTTGATACACCTCACAGCAGCACATCGGACCGGACCGCGCCAGGGGGAGATGCGGTGCACACAGGGCTGCACGGCCGGGGAGCGCTGTTCGACACCGATCCGCCCGGACTCGCGTCCCGGCTCGTCGGTCTGCGTCCGTACCAACTCCGCTCGACGCCGTACGAACACCCCGGCGAACCGCCCTTCGTGGTGTTCGCGGGCGGGCGCGGGCTCGGCAAGAGCGCCGTGCTGCGGGAGCTGCGCGACGCCTACCGCGGGCACACGCCCGTCGCGCTGATCGACGGCGAGGACCGCCAGTTCGCCGCCCCGCCGTCCGAGCGTCCCGCGGAGGCCTGGTCACCGGTCGGACAGGCGCTCACCACGATCGCCGAACAGCTCGCCGAGCCGGTGACGGGCGCCGGGCGGATCGGTTTTCCGAGACTCGCGGCAGGACTGCTCACCGTGGCCGCGGGCGGCTGGAGCAACCGCGACGTGCCGCGCATCCGGCAGGAGGCGGAACGCATCCTGCTGCTCAACGAGAACGGCTCGTGGCTGTCGGGCTTCGCCGGCCGCTGGGTGAGCAAGGTCATCTCCAGGCTCGTCGCCTCGATGAGCGGCACCGGCCCGGTGGTGGAACCGATCATCGAGGCGACCCTGGAGGCGTTCGCCGAGGGCGTCGCCCCGGCCCACCGCCGACTGCGCAAGGCCGCCACCTGGTACCGGGACTACCCGAACGCGGGCGGCAGCCCCAAGCTGGCGCTCATCCTGCTGTCCCGGCACTTCCGGGCGGGCGGCGACTCGCTCCGGCACGCCGAACGCCATCTCGTACGGGCCCTGCTCGCCGACCTCGACGACGCCTACTCGGGCGTCATACAGCGTTCGCACCGGCCTGGGCGCCCCGTCGTCCTCATCGACAACGTGCAGGAACCGGCGGGCCTCCGTCTGCTGGAGCCGGTCCTGCGCGACCGCGCCGACGGCATCGCCGACCAGGTCGTCTTCTGCGCGACGCTGCGCGGCTACGCCCACCCCGCCCTGCGCAACGCGGGCCGCCGCACTCTCCCCGAGGCGGCCCGGGAGAGCGGCTGGGAGCCGGGCACCTCACCGTCCTCGCGCGCACTGCTCGTCTCCCTGCCGCCGCTGACGCCCGACGACACCCTGCACATCGTCGACACCGTCGCCCAGGTCCCGTCCCCGGCACCCGGCGCCGCGGACGTGCCCCCGCACCTCCCGCACGCCACGCACCGGCTGACCGGCGGCAGCCCGCTCGGCATCACCCTGCTCGCCGGCTCGGCACGCCAGAACCTGCCCCAAGGAGCCGACTCCCTCGGCCGGTTGCTCACGGCCGAGGTCGTCCTGCACGAGGCCCGGGACGGCCGCCCCACCTATCAGGAGCTCCTCGCCCACCTGGTGCCCGGCGGGCGGCTCGATGAGCTGACCGTGCTCGCCGCGGCGCACGACCGCGACTCGGCGTGCGTGCTCGCCGAGGCCCAACTCCCCGAGGACTTCGGCGCGTCGGGCGTCCTCGACCTGGAGGAACGGCTCACCGCGGAGGGCTGGCCGACGGCCTGCGGACAGTTCGTCGGGGACCCCTTCCTGCGCGCCCTGCTCCTGCTGCGGCTGCACCACGGCGACCCGGACCACGCGCGCTGGCGGGCCGTGCACCGCACCCTCGCCGACCACTACCAGGACCCCGGCGAGGCGGCCGCGCGGGACACCACCCGCTATCGGCTGCACCACGAACTCGCCCTGGGCAAGGCCGACTCCGCGGTGGCTCATCTGCGCGACACCTTCTCGCGCACCGATACGCGGGCCTGGCTGTCGTCGCTGCTCTTCATCGCGTCCGCGCCGTACTTCCACCCGCACGACCCGGACGGCCGGGACTTCGACGGCCACGACCCCCGGGCCTCCGTCGCACTCGGCCACACCGACGCGGCGCAGCAGCCCCCGGACAGCGTGGACGCCGTGCCGCACCTGCGGGTGCGGCGGCTGTTGCACGCCGTCTGGCTGCTGACCGACCCACTGGTCCTGCCGGACCCGAAGGTGACCGAGCGGCTGCGCTTCGAGCTGGAGCAGCTGTCGAACCTGCGGCCGGCGGGCAGCGCCCTGCTGTGGCGGGCCTCGCGGGACTGGCCGGCGGAGGCCCTGGCCGGCCGCCCCTTGCGCGTCCCGGGCGACGACGGCGAGACCGGGACTGTGAACCGGCGGTCGACGCAACCGCGTGCCCCCAAGGAGTGCCTGCCGCCGTCGTAGGGGCGCCGGCGCGGGGCACGGCCCCCGGGCGCTCGCCCCGGTGGCTCGATCCGGACGACGAGTCCGGTCCCGGGCGTCCCCGGCGGCGGGTCCCCGGCACCGGGATGCGGCGGATGCTAGCCGCCGAGCTGCCGGGCCAGGCGTTCGAAGCGGACCCGCCACTCCGGGTCCCGCTCCGCCTCGGTCTCATGGGTGAAGCGGACCGTGGTGCCCTCGGGCACGCCCTGCTCCAGATGGAACCGGACCCGGCCGCGCCCCTCGACGGTGTACTCCGCGATGCGCTCCACGTCCCAGGCGGTGATCCGTCCGGCGCCCAGCCCGCTCAGGGTGACGGCCCCGCCGAGCCGCGGCTCGAACGGGTCGGCGACGGCCAGCCAACCGCGCAGTCCCGCGGGGGTGGCCAGCGCCGCCCAGACCTTTTCCACAGGCTGGGGAAGACGCAGCAGGAAGTGCAGGACCCGCGCGTTCCCCCGCATCTCCGTGGCGCCCTCTTCGATCGGTGGCCGCTCGATGGGTTGGGTCATGACTCCAGCGTGGCCCGTGGCGGCCGGTTCCGCACGTGACCGGACCTGACCTGCGTTTTCTTCGCCCAGGGTGGTCGGCCGGCCGCCTCGGGGCGGCCGGCCGGACGACGTCGGCTAGACGCCCGCGTAGGAGTGCTTGCCGCTCACGAAGATGTTCACGCCGTAGTAGTTGAACAGCCAGCAGGCGAAGGCGATCAGGGCGATGTACGCCGCCTTGCGGCCCTTCCAGCCGGCCGTCGCCCGGGCGTGCAGGTAGCAGGCGTAGGCGACCCAGGTGATGAACGCCCACGTCTCCTTGGGGTCCCAGCCCCAGTAGCGGCCCCAGGCGTCGCCCGCCCAGATGGCGCCCGCGATGATCGTGAAGGTCCACAGCGGGAAGACGGCGGCGTTCACGCGGTAGGAGAACTTGTCGAGCGAGGCCGAGGCGGGCAGCCGCTCCAGCACGGAGGTCGCGAAGCGTCCGGGCTTCCCGCCGCCGGCCAGCTTGTTCTCGTACGAGTCCTTGAACAGGTAGAGCAGCGTGCCGACGGCCCCCACGTAGAAGACGGCGCCGCACAGGATCGCGGTCGAGACGTGGATGTACAGCCAGTACGAGTGCAGGGCCGGGACCAGCTGGTCGCTCGCCGTGTACAGGACGGTGACGGCGAGACCGAGGTCGAGCAGGACCGTGGTGACCAGGAAGAGGCCCATCCAGCGCACGTTCTTCTTCAGGGCCAGCAGCGCGAGGTACACGCCCACCGCGACCGTGGAGAAGGTGATGTTGAACTCGTACATGTTGCCCCACGGCGCGCGCTGCACCGACAGGGCCCGGGAGAGCACGCCGGCGGCCTCGACGGCCCAGGCGAGCACGGTGAGGGACACCGCGATCCGGCCGTAGAGGTCGCCCTGCTCGTCGCCGCCGTGCGCGCCGGGCCCGTCGGGCACGTCGCGGGCGCCGGCCGCGGAGCGGGTGACGACCTTCGGCCGCTCCAGCACGGCGGTGCCGCCGGCCGTCTGCACGGTGACCGCGGGGGCGGTCGCGGCGCCGGCGCCCTGCTCGCCCTTGGCGGTGAGCGCCTGCGCGGTGCGGGCGACCTTGCTGCGGCTGCCGAAGAGCCACTCGGCGATGTGCGCGAAGAAGGCCAGGGTGTAGACGGCCATCGAGGAGTAGATCAGCACGTTGCTGATGTGAGCGAGGTGTTCGTTGGTGGCGGTGGCGAGAGTCACTGCTTCTCAGCCCCTTCGGCGGCAGATACGGCGTGCGGGTCGGGGGTGTCCTGATCGGACCCGGGCGTGTCCGGGCCGGGTTCGGGGGCGCTGGGCGCCTGTTCGTGCACGAGCGCGGCGAGGTCGCCGAGCTCCTCGGGGAGCTTCGCGGACTCGCTGCGGCCGAGGCCCGCCATCTCGACGACGGTGACGCCGTCGGTGCCGGTGGTGGCCCGCACCCAGACGCGGCGGCGCTGGATGAACAGGGATCCGGCGAGGCCGAAGATCGCGACGAAGGCTCCCACCAGCGCCCAGTCGCTGCCGGGCTGCTGGGTGACCTGGAAGCCCGCCCACTCCTTGATGCCCTTGTCGAAGGTGATCGAGCCGGCACCGTCCGGCAGCTTCATGGTCTCGCCGGGCAGCAGCCTCGCCTTGAGGATGCCGCCCTTCGCGTCCTTGAACTGCGTCATCTTGGAGGTCTCGAGCTGGTACACGTTCTGCGGGAGGCCCGAGTCGACCCCGAGGCTGCCGTGGTAGGCGTTCAGCGCGAGCACGGGGAAGTCCAGGGCGGGGAACTGGGAGAACATGGTGCCCTTGCCGGCACCGGCGAACGTCGGCACGAAGACGGCGGAGAAGCCGAGCTGCTCGCTGCGGCCCTGCGCGTTCCGGTAACCGTCCATCACCTTGATCGCGCCGACCGAGGTGACGTTCCCGTCCTGCGGCAGCAGCGGCACGGGCTGGTGGAAGACGACCTCGCCCTTGCCGTCCCGGACGGTGACGACGGGCGCGTAGCCGTGGCTGACCAGGTAGACCTTCGAGTCGCCGACCTCCAGCGGCTCGTTGACCTTGATGGTCTTCTTCCGCGGCTTGCCGTACGCGCCCTCGCTGTAGGTGACCTCCGCCTGGAACGTGCGCGGGGTGCCCTTGTTGGGCCCGGTCCGTTCGTAGGTGCCGGTGAAGTTCTTCAGGTCGAAGCTGAACGGCGTCAGGTCGTCGTTGCTGAAGAGGTTGCCCGACTTGAAGTCGTCGTACTGGAGCAGCGTGTTGGAGAAGCCGTCGCCCTCGACGATCAGCTTGTTGCCCTCGGACTTGAAGAGCTGGCCCCAGGCGAAGGCGACGAGCATCACGACGAGCGCGACGTGGAAGAGCAGGTTGCCGGTCTCGCGCAGATAGCCCTTCTCCGCCGCCACGGCGTCGCCGTCGAGGTGTGCGCGGAACCGCCGCTGCTTCAGCACCTTCAGGGCGGCCTCGCGGACCTTCTCGGGCGCGGCCTCGGTACGCCACGTGGCATACGCGGGAAGCCGCGTCAGCCGCTTCGGGGCGCCCGGCGGACGGCCCCGCAGCTGTCCGACGAACTGCCAGGTGCGCGGCACGATGCAGCCGACGAGCGAGACGAACAGCAGGATGTAGATCGCCGAGAACCACACCGAGCTGTACACATGGAACAGCCCCAGCTTGTCGTAGACCGGCCCCAGCAGGCTGTGCCGGTCCTTGAAGTCGGCGACCTTCTGCGCGTCGGTCCCGGACTGCGGGATCAGCGAGCCGGGGATCGCGCCGAGCGACAGCAGGAAGAGCAGGATCAGCGCGACCCGCATCGAGGTCAGCTGCCGCCAGAACCAGCGGGCCCAGCCGACGGCCTCGCGTCCGGTCCAGGTGATCCAGCCGATGGCGCCGGGCGCCCGCGAACCGCCGAAGGAGCCGGGCATCGCCGTCTCCACGGGCGCGGTGGACAGCTGCGAGCCGGCCGCGCCGAATTCGCCCGCCGCGTCCGGTTCCGTCGTCTTGCCGGTGTCAGTGGTGCTCATGGGTCAGATCCCTACCGTGAAGCCGTCGGACCAGGTTTGCATCTGCTGCACGAGGCTGTCCCACGCACCCGTGAGCAGGAGCAGGCCGGTCACGATCATCATTCCGCCGCCGATCCGCATCACCCAGGTGTAGTGCCGCTTGACCCAGCCGAAGGCGCCGAGCGCCTTGCGGAAGGCGACCGCGGCCAGGACGAAGGGGATGCCGAGCCCGAGGCAGTACGCGACGGTCAGTATGGCGCCCCGTCCGGCGCTCGCCTGGTTCGCGGCGAGGATCTGCACGGAGGAGAGGGTCGGGCCGAGGCAGGGGGTCCAGCCGATCCCGAAGAGCGCGCCGAGCAGCGGCGCTCCCGCGAGACCGGCCACCGGCCGCTTGTGGAAGCGGAATTCGCGCTGCGTCAGGAAGGGCATGCCGCCCACGAAGAACACGCCCATGAGCACCATGAGCGCGCCGAGCACCTTGGACAGGACCGCCTGGTACTCGTGCAGGGTGGAGCCGAAGTAGCCGAAGAGCGCGCCGCCGGACACGAACACGACGGTGAAGCCCAGCACGAACAGGCTCGCGCCGACCGCCATGCGCCCGCGTCTGGCCTCCGCCAGGTCGGTGCCGCTGACCCCGGTGACGTAGGAGAGGTAGCCGGGGACCAGGGGCAGCACGCACGGGGAGAAGAAGGAGACGAGCCCCCCGACCACGGCGATCGGGAAGGCGAGCAGCAGCGCGCCGCTGTAGACCGTCTCGTTCCTGCCGGTGGACTCGGCCAGGGACATGGCGAGGAGGGACACGTCAGGTCACTTCTCCGCGAGCACGGGGTCGAGCATCTTGCGCAGGTTGTCCTCGCTGAGCGCCTGGAGCGTCCGGGCGGCGACCTTGCCCTCGCGGTCGATGACGAGGGTGGAGGGGATCAGCTGCGGGTTGAGCGTGCCCTTCTTGAAGCGGAGCATCAGCTTGCCCGTGGGGTCGAAAAGGCTCGGGTAGCTGACGCCGTGTTCCTTCTCGAAGGCGAGGGCCGGGCCGGTGCCGGCGTCGCGGGTGTTGATGCCCACGAACTGCACGCCCTGGTCCTTGGTGTCCTGGTAGACCCGCTCGAAGTTGGCGGCCTCGGCCCGGCACGGTCCGCACCACGAGCCCCAGACGTTGAGGACGACGACCTTGCCCTTGAAGTCGCGGACGTCGAGCTGCTTGCCGTCGACGGTCTTGCCCGACAGGTCCGGGATCGCGGTCCGGTGGCCCTTGGCCGCGGTGTCGACGCCGTTCTTGCCGGCGACGAAGTTGGTGTTGCCCGCTCCTCCCGACGTACCTCCGGAAGTGCACGCGGACAGGACGAGCGCGGCGACGGCGGCCCCGGCGGCGAGCAGGGCGACGCGGCTACGGGTGCGGTTCGGGCGCTGGTCGGCGCGGCAGGCGGCACTCATGTGAAAAGTTTCGCATGCCCGTTTCGGGGATCTTCCGCACCCCCCTTGCGGGCGGAAACCCGCATATCAGGCGGCCTTTCGGGCTCCTCGTCGAGGCCCGTGCGGGTGCTCCCACCCGCACGGGCGCGATCCGCCCGTCCCGCACCGTTTCAGGTGTCGCTGTCCGTATCGGTCCCGGAGCCCCGGCCCGAATTCTTGCCGACGTCCCGCAGGAACGTCTTCCAGCCGCCCGCCGGCCGCTCCCCCACCTCCAACGACCGGAGCTTGGCGAGGACCTCGGGCCGCTGCACGTCCAGCCAGTCCGCGAAGTCCCGGAAGGAGACCATGCGGACGTCCGCGCCGTCCTCCCGCTGCCGGGCGACGTGCGTGAAGGCCTGCTCGACGGCGTCCATGTAGATGCCGCCGTTCCACTCCTCGAAGTGGTTGCCGATGAAGAACGGGGCGCGGTTGGTCTCGTAGGCCCGCTGGAACCCGGAGATGTAGGACTGGGCGGCCTGGGTGCGCCAGGCCGGGTAGTTGTACGACGGCGCCCTGGTCGTGTTGACCGACTGGTTGGCGAGGATGTTGTAGTCCATCGAGAGGACCTCGAAGGTATGCCCCGGGAAGGGCATCTCCTGGAGGGGCAGGTCCCACAGGCCCTGGTTCTTCCGCGGCCAGCGCTGTCGGCCGCCGGGCGAGGAGGCGTCGTAGCGCCAGCCGAGCTTCCGCGCGGTGGGCAGCAGGTTCTCCTGGCCGAGCAGGCACGGGGTGCGCCCGCCGACGAGTTCCTTGTCGTAGTCGAAGGGCAGTGCGGGCAGATCGGTCCAGCCCGTGTTGGTCCGCCACTCCTTCACGAAGGACTTGGCCTGTTCGATCTCGCTGCGCCACTGGGAAGGGGTCCAGTCGGCGACCGAACCGGGGCCGGCGCAGAAGTGGCCGTTGAAGTGGGTGCCGATCTCGTGGCCGGCGAGCCAGGCGCGGCGGACGAGCTTCAGCGTCTGCCTGATGTGGTCGTCGGTGAGGTAGCCGATGTCCGAGGCGCCCCTGGCGTTGTTGGGCGGGTCGTACATGCGCTTGTTCGACTCGGGCAGCAGGTAGAGCCCGGAGAGGAAGAACGTCATCCGGGCGTCGTACTTCTCGGCGAGTCCGAGGAAGCGGTCGAAGAGGCCGGTGCCGACCTCGCCCGCGCCGTCCCAGGAGAAGACCACGAACTGCGGTGGGGTCTCGCCGGGCTGCAGGGGCTCGGGCCTGCCCGGCCGGCCCGGCTGCTCGCCGGTGAAGGCGGTGGAGCCGTCGCCGATCGGCTTGGCGGCCTGTCTCGGGGCGCCGGGGTGTCCCTCGCCCCGGGAACCGCCGCCCCGGCCCGGCACGTCCTGTGGGGTGGTACCGCACGCGGCGAGTCCCAGGCCGGCCGCGGCACCTGCCCCGAGGCCGATCATTCCCCTCCGGCTGATGTCCCGCATGCGGTCCCCATTTCATCGCGCCCTCTCAGCTGGCTCTCAGCTGGCACTCCATGAGAGGGCACGACGAAGACGGGGGTTCAGTCCCACACGCACCTATTTATGTGATTTTACGAAGATACGCTCATACGGCAGTGCATCCAGGGGGCTCGACGGGCCGTCAGGCGCCGAACGCCTTGCCCGCGCCCTTCACCGGCTTCGCGCCCGCGAGGAGATGCGCCGGCACGAGGTCCCGGGCGGGCTCGGTGTAGCCCACGGAAACGATCTTGTCACCCCGGTAGGTGAACGTCGTCAGGGACGCCAGCGTGCACTGCCGCTTGCGCGGGTCGTGCCACAGCCGCCGCCGCTCGACATGGCTGCGCACGATCCAGATCGGCAGCTGGTGGCTGACCAGCACCGCCTCGTGCCCACGCGCCGCGTCCTTGGCCGCGTCCAGCGCGCCCATCATCCGGACCACCTGGTCGACGTACGGCTCGCCCCAGGACGGCTTGAACGGATTGACCAGGTGCCTCCAGTTCTCCGGGCGCCGCAGCGCACCGTCCCCGACACCGAAGGTCTTGCCCTGGAAGACGTTGTCGGCCTCGACGAGCCGCCCGTCGGTCGCGAGGTCGAGCCCGTGCGCCTTCGCGATCGGGGTCGCCGTCTCCTGCGCCCGCTCCAGGGGCGAGGCGACGACGTGGGTGACGTCGCGGGACGCCAGGTGGTCGGCGACCCGGTCGGCCATCTTCCGCCCCAGTTCGGACAGGTGGTAGCCGGGCAGCCGCCCGTACAGCACCCCGTCCGGGTTGGCGACCTCGCCGTGCCGCATCAGGTGGACGACGGTGATGTCCGTGGTGTTGCCGTTGTCACTCATGCACTGGCCTCCGCCGCTGCCCGCGCCGCCGCCGGAAGGGCGTCGGCGATCCGCTGAACCGCCTGCTCGTCGTGCGCCGTCGACACGAACCACGACTCGAAGGAGGACGGCGGCAGGTACACGCCCTGCGCCAGCATCGAGTGGAAGAAGGCGGTGTACCGGAAGGACTCCTGCGCCTTCGCGTCCTCGTAGTCACGCACCTCCCGCCCGGTGAAGAAGACGGAGAACATGTTGGAGGCGCTCTGCAGCCGGTGCGCGACGCCCTCCTTGGCCAGTGCCTCGGACACCAGCGTCCGGACCCGCTCGGAGACCGCGTCGATCTTCTCGTAGGCGGCGTCGTCGAGCAGTCGCAGCTGCGCGAGACCGGCGGCGGTGGCGACCGGGTTCCCGGACAGCGTGCCCGCCTGGTAGACCGGCCCGGCCGGCGCGAGGTGCGCCATCACGTCGGCACGGCCGCCGAAGGCCGCGGCGGGGAAGCCGCCGCCCATCACCTTGCCGAAGGTCATGAGGTCGGGACGCACGCCGTCGATCCCGTACCAGCCGGCCCTGCTCGTGCGGAAGCCGGTCATGACCTCGTCGGAGATGAACAGGGCGCCGTTCTTCGCGCAGGCGTCCTTGAGGCCCTGGTTGAAGCCGGGCCGCGGCGGCACGACGCCCATGTTCCCGGGCGAGGCCTCGGTGATCACGCAGGCGATCTCGCCGGGGTGCGCGTGGAAGGCGGCGTTCACCGCCTCGAGGTCGTTGTACGGGAGGACGATCGTGTCGCCCGCCTGGGCGCCGGTGACGCCCGGGGTGTCGGGGAGCGCGAAGGTGGCGACGCCGGAGCCCGCCGCGGCGAGCAGCGAGTCGACGTGCCCGTGGTAGCAGCCGGCGAACTTGATCACCTTGGAGCGCCGGGTGAACCCGCGGGCGAGCCGGATCGCCGACATGGTCGCCTCGGTGCCGCTGGAGACGAGCCGGACCTGCTCGACGGGCTCGACGCGCGCGACGATCTCCTCGGCGAGCGCGACCTCGCCCTCACCGGGAGTGCCGAAGGACGTACCGCGGGAGACTGCTTCCTGCACCGCCGCGACGACCTCGGGCCGAGAGTGTCCGAGAATCATCGGCCCCCAGGAACAGACGAGGTCGACGTACTCACGACCGTCGGCGTCCGTGAGGTACGCACCCGCACCGGACACCATGAACCGGGGCGTACCGCCCACGGCGCGGAAGGCCCGCACGGGAGAGTTCACGCCACCGGGCGTGACGGCCGCCGCACGGTCGAATAGGGCCTGCGAGGCCGGTGCTTCGTAGGGATAGGGCAGTTCGGTCATGACCTGCGACGTCTCCGACTCCGGGGGGCTAGTGACCTCCTCAGGGTAGGCCAGGGTCCGAGGGCGGCCGTGAGGGGAAGAGCACGCGGGCATGAACGCGGGAACCCGGCACGACGTACGGCTTCTCGTAGGCGTCCCCCGACGGCTCCCGCTCCCGGGAAGCCGTAGGGGACCGCGTACGTTGCAGGTACGCAAGGTCCCGGGATCGCGGGGATCCGGTGGGCCGGTGCCCGGCAGGAGGACCGGGCGGCGCCCCCGGCCATCTGCGAAACTGGGGCCCGGCAGGGACAGCTCACAGGAACGGTGGTGTTCAGAGGCCGCGAAGATCCCGCGGAACAGTGTTTCAGCGCACGTTTCGGCGTGCGGCCGTGGGGGAGGTCACTGTCACGATGATCGGGTTGCGTGGCGGGGGTCGCGCGCCTTAGAAAAGCAGTCGGGTGGAGATATGCATCGCGGTGGCGGACTGGGCGAGGGGACCGACGACCTCGGGCCTCGGCGTGCCCGGCGGGGAAGGCACCGGCGCGAAGCGGAGGAAGCGGCCGAGGCACGCAGGACCCAGGGGTCGCAGGGATCCCAGCTGTCTCCGGGAGCGCAAGGTGAGCCCGAGCGGAGCGACCGCAGGGTCGATCGGCTGAGGGCCGGGAGCGGGAATGGTGGCCGGGTGGGGGTGACGTACAAATACTTCGGCGCGCCGGACGGCGCCACGGCGGCACGTGTCCCGATCTCGATGCGCCCCGAAGAACTCGGCGGCGACGAACTCGGCATGAACGGCATGTTCACCAAGATCAAGCCGGAGACGATGGCCGCGATGGTCCTCACCGGCATCGAGGGCGTCCCCCTGCACAAGGTGCCGCCCCTGGAACTGGTCGTCCTCCACCCCGACTACGCCGTCGTGAAACTCCCCATGACCGTCGTGGACCCGCTGCGCGGCATCGGCGAGGAGGCGGTCGGCGCGGCCGCCTTCATCTGGTCGACCGTCCCGGACCGGGGTGGCCCCCGGGACGCGTTCAACGTGTACCAGCTGCTGCACGAGTGGCAGGACTTCTCCCATCGCCTGCACGAGGCAGGTCACCAGCCGTACTGCCTGGTCTGGCCCTGAGCCCGGTCCCTCGGACTCGTCCGGTCCCCCGGGCTCCTCGGGCGTCGCCGGGCGGTGGCTTGTCCGGTCCCGCCGCCTGCGCGGTGCGTGCGCCGGCCGTCCGCGGACATGCCGATGGGGCGCGGGCCTGCCTATCGTCGAAGAGGGAGACCGCGGCGGACCACCCTCGGCCGGTCACGTCCTGACGAGCGAGTGCGTGCGGCCCGTCCCCGGCCCCACACCGCTACGAAGGGCTGGATCATGTCTGCTTCCACCGCTTCCGCCTCCCCCGGCACCCTGCGTGCCGCGCAGGTCTCCGAGCCCGGCGGCACCCCGGAACTCGCCCAGGTCGCCGCGCGGGAGCCGGGTCCCGGGTCCGTGCGGATCACCGTCGAGGCCTGCGGGGTGTGCCATTCCGACCTGCTGATCGCCTCGGGCGCGCTGCCCGGGACCACGTTCCCGCTCACGCCGGGTCATGAGATCGCCGGCCGGATCGACACCCTCGGCGAGAACGTCACCGGCTGGCAGGTCGGGGACCGGGTCGCCGTCGGCTGGTACGGCGGCAGTTGCGGACACTGCGACGCCTGCCGCAGCGGCGACGCGGTCATGTGCCCCGAACTGGCCATCCCGGGCGTCGCCTACCCCGGCGGGTACGCCGACTCGGTCGTGGTGCCCGCCGTCGCCCTCGCGGCGATCCCGGACGAGCTGACCGCGGTCGAAGCGGCACCGCTGGCCTGCGCGGGCGTGACGGTCTTCAACGCCCTGCGCCACACCACCGCCGGCCCCGGCGACACCGTCGCCGTACTGGGCCTGGGCGGCCTCGGCCACCTCGGTGTGCAGTTCGCGCAGAAGATGGGCTTCGACACCGTCGCCATCGCGCGCGGTCAGGAGAAGAAGGACCTGGCGCACAAGCTCGGCGCCGCCCACTACATCGACAGCACCACCGAGGAGGTCGCCGAGGCTCTCCAGGCGCTCGGCGGCGCCAAGGTGGTCCTGGCCACCGTCACGAACGCAACCGCGATGTCCGCCACGATCGACGGACTCGGCCGCCGCGGCGAACTCGCCATCGTCGGCATCTCCCCCGAACCGCTCCAGGTCAACGGTCTGCAACTGCTGCGCGGGGCACGGAAGGTCTACGCCCACGCCTCCGGCGCCGCCGTCGACACCCAGGACACCCTGCGCTTCGCCGCCCGGAGCGGGGTGCGCGCCTGGACCGAGGAGGTTCCGCTGGAGGAGACGGCCGCCGCGGTCGAGAAGATGACGAACGGTCAGGCCCGGTTCCGCATGGTGCTCACCACCGGGCACTGAGGCACCGGGGCGGGCCGGCCGAAGGCGTGCGAGCGGTCGAGGCCCTCGTGCGCCTTCGGCGCGCGCTGCGGTGGAGCCCCGTCCACCTCGGCGGTGTGCGCGGTCCGGCGAGGCCCGCTCCGCTGCGGCGGTGTACGCGTGGCCCGATGGAGCGATCCGCCGCGGGGTGCCCCGCGGGACGCGGCCGGCCGGCTCGCGCGACCGACGACACGGGTGACCGGCGCGTCCTGACGCAGTTGACCAGTGGATCTTGACGCGGCCTTGACGCGTCTTAACGCGCTCTTGATGCGTTCGGCCCTCGCATCCACGGGCCCGGGGATCACTCTCTGCTTACGCTGGTCTCGCCGTCTCCGCGATGGCCGGACACCGATCGCAGAGCCGCCTGTCAGGAGTGCGCACGATGGCGACCACCACACCCGCCCGGGCGAACCGCTTGCGGGCCTGGATGCTGGAAGGCCTGTCCGACATGGCCAAGACCCCCCAGGGGGCGCAGGCCACGCCGGAGCAGGCCCACAAGGGCCGGCGGTGGTGGCGGGTGATGTGCCTGACCGGCGTCGACTACTTCTCCACCCTCGGCTACCAGCCGGGCATCGCCGCGCTGGCGGCCGGACTGCTGTCGCCCGTGGCGACCATCGTGCTGGTGATCGTCACCCTCGCGGGCGCGCTGCCGGTCTACCGCCGGGTGGCCGAGGAGAGCCCGCACGGCGAGGGTTCGATCGCCATGCTGGAACGGCTGCTGTCGTTCTGGAAGGGCAAGCTGTTCGTCCTCACCCTGCTCGGCTTCGCCGCCACCGACTTCCTGATCACCATCACCCTCTCCGCGGCGGACGCCTCCACCCACCTGGTGGAGAACCCGCACCTGAACGGCGTCCTGCACGACAAGCAGATGCTGATCACCCTGATACTCGTCGCCCTGCTGGGCGCGGTGTTCCTCAAGGGATTCCTGGAGGCGATCGGCGTCGCCGTCGTCCTCGTCGGGATCTATCTGTCCCTCAACCTCGTGGTCGTGATCAGCGGCCTGTGGCACGTGATCACCGCGGGCCATGTGATCACCGACTGGGCCGGCGCCCTCACCACGGAGCACGGCAACGTCTTCGCGATGGTCGGTGTGGCCCTCCTGGTCTTCCCGAAACTCGCGCTCGGCCTCTCCGGCTTCGAGACCGGCGTCGCGGTGATGCCCCACGTCGAGGGCGACCCGACGGACACCGAGGAGAAGCCGACCGGCCGCATCCGCGGCACGAAGAAGCTGCTGACCACCGCCGCCGTGATCATGAGCGCCTTCCTGATCTGCACGAGCTTCATCACGACGCTCCTGATCCCTGAGGACGCGTTCAAGTCGGGCGGCCAGGCCAACGGACGCGCGCTGGCCTACCTGGCGCACGAGTACCTGGGCAACGCCTTCGGCACGGTCTACGACGCCTCCACCATCGCGATCCTGTGGTTCGCCGGCGCCTCCGCCATGGCCGGGCTGCTCAACCTGATGCCCCGCTACCTGCCCCGCTACGGAATGGCCCCGCACTGGGCGCGCGCCGTACGGCCCATGGTGATCGTCTTCATCCTGGTCGCGTTCCTGGTCACCTGGATCTTCGACGCCGACGTCGACGCGCAGGGCGGCGCGTACGCCACCGGTGTGCTGGTGCTCATCAGCTCCGCCGCCATCGCGGTGACCATCGCCGCGCGCAAGGCCCGCCAGCGGGGCTGGACCGTCGGCTTCGCGGTGATCTCCGCGGTGTTCCTGTACACGACCGTCGTGAACGTCATCGAGCGGCCGGACGGCGTGAAGATCGGTGCCTGCTTCATCGCGGGGATCATCCTGGTCTCGCTGCTGTCCCGGCTCGCCCGCGCCTTCGAGCTGCGCGTCACCAGCGTGACGCTCGACGACATGGCGGAACGATTCATCAGAGACATGGCCACCCGCCGGATCCGGTTCATCGCCAACGAGCCCGGACAGCGGGACAAGGCCGAGTACCGCGAGAAGATCGAGCAGATCCGGCAGGACAACGACGTCCCCCTCCAGGAGGACTTCGTGTTCGTCGAGGTCACCGTGGGGGACCCCTCGGAGTTCGAGGCGGGTCTCACCGTGCGCGGCGAGGTGCTGCACGACCGCTACCGCGTGCTGACCCTGGAGTCGGCGTCCATCCCCAACGCGCTGGCCGCGCTGCTGCTGCACGTCCGCGACGCCACCCGGTGCACCCCGCACATCTACTTCGAGTGGACCGAGGGCGACCCGTTCACCAACTTCCTCCGCTTCTTCCTCTTCGGGCAGGGCGAGGTCGCCCCCGTCACCCGGGAGGTCCTCCGCGAGGCCGAGCCGGACCGCTCCCGCCGCCCCCGGGTCCACGTGGGCTGACCGGCGAGCTCCCCCGGGGCGTCGGGGCCGGGCATCGGCTACCGGCCGTCGTCCCCGGCCCGCTGCACCCCCACGGTGAACCCGATCACCGTGCCCCCGCCCTCCCGCCGGAAGGCGAACGCCGCACCCCCGTGCGCCGTGGCCACCTCACGGACGATGGACAGACCGAGCCCCGACCCGGGCAGACTCCGCGCGTCGGCGGCCCGGTAGAACCGGTCGAAGACGCGGACGAGGTCCTCGTCCGCCATCCCCGGCCCCCGGTCGAGCACCTCGACCCGCACGGGCCCGGGATGCTCCGCACCCGGAGCGGACGGGTCCACGCCGGCCGCCGCGCCCGGCCGCCGCCGGCCCGACACCACCACCTCGATCGGCGCCGCCCCGCCCCGGTCGAACTTCGCCGCGTTCTCCACGAGGTTGGAGACCGCCCGTTGCAGAGCGGTGGGCCGCCCCTCCACCGTCGTGTCGCCGCGCGCGGTGACCGTGATGTCCCGCCCGGACCGGCGCCGCGCGACGATCGCGACGTCCTCGGCGAGCTCCGCGAGGTCGAGCCGCCGGACGGGCTCGGTGTCGGATTGCCCGGCCGCCAGCGCGACG
This sequence comes from Streptomyces sp. 142MFCol3.1, assembly GCF_000424945.1. Taxonomy (NCBI): domain Bacteria; kingdom Bacillati; phylum Actinomycetota; class Actinomycetes; order Kitasatosporales; family Streptomycetaceae; genus Streptomyces; species Streptomyces sp. 142MFCol3.1. Next base: position 14,762 of record NZ_AUKV01000041.1, on the reverse strand, counting down.
AGTTCGTTGACGAGGTCGGTCAGCTCGCGGGACTCCAGCGCGAGGTCGGCGACGAGTTCCTCCCGGACGCCGGGCGGCAGTTCGTCGATGCGCCGGAGCATGGAGATGTTGGTGCGCAGCGAGGTCAGCGGCGTCCGCAGTTCGTGGCCCGCGTCCTGGACCAGCCGCCGCTGGTCCTCCTCGGACTGGGCGAGCCGCACCAGCATCCGGTCGAAGGAACGGCCGAGCCGGCCGACCTCGTCGTATCCGGTGACGGGCACCTGGATGCCGAGGCGGCCGGTGCGGGCGACGTCCTCGGCGGCGCCGGCGAGCCGGACCAGACGGCGGGTGATGCGCCGGGCCAGCCACCAGCCGAACAGCCCCGCGGCGACCACGACGGCCGCGACGAGCAGCACGGTCCGCTGCTGGAGTTCGCGCAGCAGGTCCTCGGTGTCGCTGAACTGCTGGGCGACCTGCACCGCGCCCCGCCCGCCACCGAGGGCGACCGTGGCGACCCGGTAACGGTCGCCCCCGACGTCGACCTCCTTGTGCTCGTCCAGCCCGCCCGCCGTCCCGTGGTCGGCGACGGCCCGGTCCGCGGCGCGCACGGGCAGCGGCGGGCTGCCCCGGTCGACGATCGCGCCGCCGGGGCCGAGGACCTGCACGTCGGTGCGGCTCGGCCGGATGATGTCGTCGAGCGGCCCGTCGTGATCGGAGTCGGAGGCGGCGAAGTCGGCCGGGTGCAGGGCCCGCTCGCGCACCTGGTCGCGCAGGTCCTGGACGACCTCCGCGAAGACGGTCTGCTGGTCGACGCGCACGAGCCGGGCGGCGGCGTCGTAGCTGAGGAAGCCGACGAGGACGGTGACGGCGGCGGCGACGGCCGCGAAGGACAGGGTGAACGTGGCCCGCAGGGAGGACACCCGCCGGAATCTGGCCCGGGGGAACCTGATCCACCCCGCCCCGCCCGCGGTGGGCCGGCGCGGCACTCAGTCCTCCCTCAGCACGTACCCCACGCCCCGCACCGTGTGGATGAGCGCCGGCGCTCCCGGCTGGTCGAGCTTGCGCCGCAGGTAGCCGACGTACACGGCGAGGTTCTTGGAACCGGGCCCGAAGTCGTAGCCCCAGATGCGGTCGTAGATGGTGGCGTGGTCGAGGACGATGCCGGTGTTGCGGACGAGGAGTTCGAGGAGTTCGAACTCGGTGCGGGTCAGTTCCAGCTCCCGCTGCCCACGCCAGGCCCGCCGTGCCTGGACGTCCATGCGGATGCCCGCGGCGGCGACCTGCCCCGGGGTGTCCTTCGCGGCGGCGGCCGGCGCAGGCGCCGGGGCCGGTGTCGCGCCGGCGGCGCGGTCGCCGGTGCGGCGCAACAGGGCGCGCAGCCGGGCGAAGACCTCCTCGACGTCGAACGGCTTGACCACGTAGTCGTCGGCGCCGGCGTCGAGGCCGGCGATGCGGTCGACGGTCTCGACGAGCGCGGTGAGCATGAGGATGGGCGTGCGGTCGCCCTCCGCGCGCAGCACGCGGCACACCTGGAGGCCGTCGATGCCGGGCATCATCACGTCCAGCACGAGCACGTCCGGCGGGGTGCGGTGGGCCTGCGCGAGCGCCTCGACGCCGTCGGCGACGGCCGTCACCTCGTACCCCTCCAGCGTCAGCGCCCTCTCCAGGGCGTGGCGGATGGCGCGGTCGTCCTCGGCGAGCAGCACAGTCTGGGGCACCCCACCAGTCTGCCAAGCCCGTGGCGGCACACCACCTGATGATCATGGGTGCGGGGGGCTTCTTACCCGGATCACACCTCCGGGGCGAAGCCCGCCACGGGCCTCGCGGCGCTACGGCCGCAGCGCCGCGAGCTGCTGCTCGAAGGGGACGACCGTGAACGCGTCGGCCGAGTCCACCGAGGTGACGGCGCCCTTGAGGGAACGGGGCGCGATGGCCGCGGCCGTGTCGGTGTCCGGGACCGCCGGGGCCGTCCCGGCGCGGGCCGCGGGAACCGTCCCGGCCGCCGGCGCCGCCATGAACCGGGCCAGCTCCGCGCCGGCCCGTTCGACGCGCCCTTCCAGTCCCTCGTCGCCCCAGTCCTCGGAGGCCGCGTAGACGGCGGTCGGCAGGACCACGGCGCGCAGGTACGTGAAGAGCGGGCGAAGGGCGTGTTCGGTGACCAGGGAGTGGCGCGGGGTTCCGCCGGTCGCGCCGACGAGCACCGGCTTCCCGGTCAGCGAGTCCTTGTCGATGACGTCGAAGAAGGACTTGAACAGCCCGCTGTAGGACGCCGAGAAGACGGGTGTCACGGCGATCAGGCCGTCCGCCGCGGCCACCGCGTCCAGCGCGGCGGCCAGGCGCCGCACCGGGAAGCCGGTGACCATGTGGTGGGCGATGTCGGTGGCCAGGTCGCGCAGTTCGACGACCTGGACGTCGACGTCGGCGTGCCGGGCGGTCGCCGCGGCGAGCCGGTCGGCGAGCAGCCGGGTGGACGACGGGGAGCTCAGCCCCGCCGAGACGACGACGAGCTTCATGCGACGGTCACCTCCTTGGCGGCGGCCACGCGGGCCGCGTGGGTGGGGGCCTCGGGCACGTCGGCCGGACGCCCCTTGGCGAACTCCTCGCGCAGGACGGGCACGACCTCCTCGCCCAGCATGTCGAGCTGTTCGAGGACGGTCTTCAGCGGCAGTCCCGCGTGGTCGATCAGGAAGAGCTGGCGCTGGTAGTCGCCGGCGTAGTCCCGGAAGGACAGGGTCTTCTCGATCACCTGCTGCGGCGAGCCCACGGTCAGCGGGGTCTGCTCGGTGAAGTCCTCCAGGGACGGCCCGTGCCCGTAGACCGGCGCGTTGTCGAAGTACGGCCGGAACTCGCGCACGGCGTCCTGGGAGTTCTTCCGCATGAACACCTGGCCGCCGAGCCCGACGATGGCCTGCTCCGGGGTGCCGTGCCCGTAGTGGGCGTAGCGCTGGCGGTACAGGTTCACCATCTGCTTGGTGTGGGAGGCGGGCCAGAAGATGTTGTTGTGGAAGAACCCGTCGCCGTAGTAGGCGGCCTGCTCGGCGATCTCGGGGGAACGGATCGAGCCGTGCCACACGAAGGGCGCGACGCCGTCGAGCGGGCGCGGGGTGGAGGTGAAGGACTGGAGGGGCGTGCGGAACTTGCCCTCCCACGTCACCACGTCCTCGTCCCACAGGCGGCGCAGCAGGGCGTAGTTCTCGACGGCGAGGTTGATGCCCTCGCGGATGTCCTTGCCGAACCAGGGGTAGACGGGACCGGTGTTGCCGCGGCCCATCATCAGGTCGACGCGGCCGTCCGCGACGTGCTGGAGCATCGCGAAGTCCTCGGCGATCTTCACCGGGTCGTTCGTGGTGATGAGGGTCGTGGAGGTGGACAGGACGAGGTTCTCGGTGCGGGCGGCTATGTAGCCGAGCATCGTCGTGGGCGAGGACGGGACGAAGGGCGGGTTGTGGTGCTCGCCGGTGGCGAAGACGTCGAGCCCGACCTCCTCGGCCTTCTGGGCGATGGCGAGCATGGCCTTGATGCGCTCGCCCTCGCTCGGCGTCCGGCCGTTCGTCGGGTCGGTCGTGACGTCGCCGACGGTGAAGATCCCGAACTGCATGACTGCTCACCCTCCAAGTTGTTGATTGTTCAACTATACCCACAGAACCGCACCCCGTCCTCACCTATTCCCCGCCCCGCGGACCATCCGGTCTCCACCCCCCGCCACGGCGGCCGACGTACGATCCGGCCATGGCAGAACCCCGTCGCGACACCCGCGGGATCGTCGACCCGTCCGCACTGCTGACCCGCGTACGGTTCCGCCGCCACCTGCCCGCCGAAGCGCTGCGCCGGCACGTGGAGACGTACTGGTTCATCGACTGGGACCTGCCGGAGCCGTACGCCTCGCACCTCGTCCCGCACCCCTCGGTGAACGTCACGTTCCAGTGGGACGAGGACGAGGGCCCGCCCTACGGCGAGGTGACCGGTGTCGCGCTCGGCCTGTTCACACGGAAGCTGACCGGGCGGGGCCGGGTGTGCGGGGCGAAGTTCTGGCCCGGGGCCTTCCGGCCGTTCGCGCCGTGGGCGCCGGCGTCGCGCTGGACCGGTCACGCGCTGCCGGTCCAGGACGTGTTCACACGGGCCGCCTTCGCCGCGGCCCCGGAGGACACCGCCCGCGCGGTCGTGACCCCCGCCGACGACCGCGCCCGGGCGGCCGCGCTCGACGCCGTCCTGCTCTCGCTCACCCCGGAGCCCGACCCGCAGGCCGACCTCGCCAGGGAACTGGTCGGCCGCATCCGCTCCGACCGGGAGATGCGCCGCGTCGGCGATCTCGCCCGCTCGGCGGACCTCTCGGTACGCGCGCTCCAGCGGCTCTTCTCCGCGTACGTCGGTGTCAGCCCCAAGTGGATCATCCTGCGCTACCGCATCCACGAGGCCCTGGAGCTCGCCGGGACCCGCCGGGACGTCGACTGGGCAGCACTCGCCGCCGACCTCGGCTATGCCGACCAGGCCCACCTGGTAAGGGACTTCACGGCGACGGTGGGCGCGCCTCCGACGGTGTACGCGGCCGCGCAGCAGGCCTCCTGACGCACCCCGTCGCCAATTCGCTTGACCTCGCCGCACCTCGTGCCGCACATTTATCTGCGTGACACAGACACTGCGCAACGCAAAAGAAACGGCCCATCCGCCCGCACGCATCCGCTGGGCGATCCTGGCCGTCGTCCTCGCCGCCGACGTCCTCGACCTCCTCGACGCCACCATCACGAACATCGCGGCCCCGACGATCGCCGAGGACCTGCACGGCGGCACGAGCCTCGTCCAGTGGCTCGGCGCCTCCTACGCCCTCGCCCTCGGCGTGCTCCTCGTGCTCGGCGGACGCCTCGGCGACAAGTACGGCCGCCGCCGCCTCTTCCTCACCGGCCTCGCCGGTTTCACCGCCGCCTCGGTCGCCTGCGGCCTGGCACCGGACCCCCGGACCCTCGTCGCGGCCCGCCTCGTCCAGGGGGCCTTCGGCGCGCTCGTCGTCCCGCAGGGCTTCGGCATCCTCGGCGCGGCCTGGCCCCGCGACCGGATCGGCACGGCGTACAGCCTCTTCGGACCGGTGATGGGCCTCTCGGCCGTCGGCGGCCCGGTCCTCGCCGGCTTCCTCGTCGACACGGACATCGCCGGCCTCGGCTGGCGCGCCACGTTCCTCATCAACCTGCTCCTCGGCGGCGCCGCGCTCGCCGCCGCCGTCCGGCTCCTCCCGCGCGACAGCGGCGACCGCGCCGTCACCGTCGACGGCCCCGGCTCCGCGCTCCTCGCCACCACCATGCTCGGCCTGCTGTCCGGCCTGATCGACGGCTCCGCACACGGCTGGACCCTCAGGAGCATCGCCCTGATGACCGCCGGACTCCTCTTCTTCGCGGCCTTCTGCCACCGCCAGCGCACCGCCGCGACCCCCCTGATCCAGCCCTCCCTCCTGCACAACCGGGGCTTCACCTCCGGACTCCTGACCGGCGTCGTGTTCTTCGCCGCGGTCTCCGGACTCCTCTACGTCGTCTCCCTCTTCCTCCAGCAGGGACTCGGCCGGTCCCCCGCGGGCGCCGCGCTCGGCCTGACCCCCCTGTCCGCCGGCATCGTCGTCGCCTCGATCGCCTGCTACCGCCTGATCGGTGCACTGGGCCGCCGGCTGACCCTCGCCGGTTTCCTGATCACGTCCGCCGGGACCGGCTGGCTGCTCGCCCTCGTCGCGAGCTCCGGCACCGGCACCGGCACCTGGGCCCTCGTCCCGCCCCTGCTGGTCGTCGGCCTCGGGATGGGCACCTGCTTCGGCTCCCTGTACGACGTCACCATCGGGGACATCGCCCCCGCCGAGGCCGGCAGCGCGGGCGGCTCGCTCGGCGCGGTCCAGCAGCTCGCCAACGCGCTCGGCGCCGCCGCGGTCACCACCCTGTATTTCGGGACGGACGGCGGCGAGGCCCGCGCCACCGCCGTGAGCCTCGCCGCCGTCACCGCCGTCGCCCTGCTGTGCTGTCCCCTGGTGCTGCTCCTCCCCCGCGAGGCACAGGAGGAGCAGCACTAGGCCGTCCGGCAGTACCCGCCCGCCCGACACCCTCCGGCGACGCCGGAACGTGTCGGACCGGCCCTAAGGGACGAGCACCAGCCGCCCCCGCAGCCCGCCCTCCGCCAGCCGCGCGTGCGCCTTGGCCGCCTCGTCCAGCGGGTAGGTCTCAGCGACCCGCGTCGTCAGCACCCCCGCGTCGACGAGCCGTACCAGCTCCGCGAGCCGTTCCCCGTCCGGCGCGACCTCCACCGAGCCGGTCCGCACCCCGCGCACGGACTCCGGGTGGGCGCCCGGAATGACCCCCACGAAGGCGCCCCCGTCGCGCACCCACTCCAGCGCGGTGCCACCGAGCAGCGCCGCGTCCAGGACCCCGTCCACACCGGCGGGCTGCGGCCCGAAGCGGTCGGCTCCCAGCGACCGCACGAGGTCCTCGTCGGCGGCCCGCGCCACGCCCGTCACCCTCAGACCACGGTGGGCGGCGAGCTGGACGGCGTACCCGCCCACCGCACCCGCGGCACCGGTGACCAGCAGGCTCTGGCCGGGCTCCAGGCCGAGCAGGTCGAGGGCCTGCGAGGCGGTCAGCGCGTTCAGCGGCAGCGTCGCGGCGTGCACGGCGTCGACCGAGCCGGGCGCCGACGCCACCGCGCCGGCGTCGACGACCACGTGGTCGGCGTGCGTACCGAGCGTCTTGCCGGGACCGTAGGCCAGAGCCACCACCTCGTCCCCCACGTTCCACCCGGTGGCCACGCCCACCGCGTCGACGGTCCCGGCCACGTCCCAGCCGAGCCCGAGCCGCTTGCCCGCACCGCCGAAGACACCGGCCCGCACCCCCGCGTCGACCGGGTTGAGGGCGGCGGCAGCCACCTTGATCCGTACCTGCCCGGCCCCGGGCTCGGGAACCTCGACCTCACCGACCTCCACGACGTCGGGCCCACCGAACCGATTCACCAGTACCGCACGCATGGCAACGCTCCCCACTTCATGGGTCTCTTTTCCGTTGCAACAACCCTAGGAAGAGTTACTATCCATCAGTAAGTAGGCACCTGAAGGTGCGTACGTCACCCGGAGGTGAGCCATGGCGACCACGACGGCGGCCCAGCGGCGCGAGCAGGCACGCATCGAGTACGACGCGTTCATCAAGAGCTGCCCCACCAACCAGCTCCTCGACCGGATCAGCGACAAGTGGGTCAGCCTGGTCGTCAGCGCGCTCGCGGGGGGATCCATGCGCTACAGCGACCTCGGCCGCAAGATCGCGGGCGTCAGCCCCAAGATGCTGACGCAGACGCTGCGTTCACTGGAGCGCGACGGGATCGTCGCCCGCACGGTCACCCCGGCCGTACCCGTCCGCGTCGACTACGAACTCACGCCCCTCGGCGCCAGCCTCAGCTGCCTGCTCTCCGCCGTGAAGGACTGGGCGGAACTGCACATCGAGGAGGTCAACGACGCCCGGGAGCGCTACGACTCCGCACCCTGAAGGCCGCCGCCCCGCAGCCGGGCGATCTGCTCACCGGTGAACTCCACGGTGCGTCGCATGTGCCCGATGATCAGGGCGAGTTCCTCTTCCTCCAGCCCGTCGAACAGAGCGAACCAGCCGCCGCCCAACCGGTCCCACATCCGCCCGAACTCGGCCATCTTCTCCGGCACGACCGCCACGAGCACCCGCCGCCGGTCGGCCGCGTCGCGCTCCCGCACGACGTACCCGGCCTTCTCCAGCCGGTCCACCAGCCGGGTCGCCGACCCGGTGGTCAGCCCGGTCAGCTCCCCGATCCGCCCGATCGTCACGGGCCCGTCCTCCAGGCTGAGCAGGTTCACGCACTGCAGATCGGTCGGATGCAGGTTCAGATGATCGGCGACGGCCTGGTTGAAGAGCGCGTACGACGCCATGTAGCGCCGCGACACCGTGGCCAACTCCCCCATCAGATGCTCCCGAGCCGCCATCACCACACCTTTCAGCAGGACACACCATCGTAAGCACCATCACCGCACCACACGCCCCCGCTCAAAAGGGGACCGACCCCCACAGGGACCGTCCCCCGTGGCACCCGCACCCGCCCACTCCCCGCAGAGGCCGTACCCCTCCACCACCCGCACCCGCCCTCTCACGGAAGGGACCGTGCCGGTGAATCACATGCCCGTTGCGGACGGCGCCACCCCCTCACGGAGGTCCCACCGGCACCGTCCCGCACAAGGGCCGCAACGGGCGGATCACCGGCACGGACCCGACCCACCCACCGGACCGTCCCACCCACCGGACCGACGGCGACCCACCGGACAAGCGGCACCCGGCCCGAACTCCTAGAAGGCGTAGAGGTCCCCCGTGTCCAGCACCAGCACCCGCTGCCGGTCATTGGCCCGGTTGGAATCCACCGCCCCGCCACCCCACACGGTGTCGGTTCCCAGCGTCACCTCCGAGGGCGCCCCTTTCAGCAGCACCGACATCCGGATCTCCCGCCCCGCCCCGTCCGCGGACAGCGCCCCGGTGCGGCACACCAGGTCCCGCGCCCCCGCCCGCGCACAGCCGTCCGGCAGCCACTGCACATCGGCCAGCACGGCCGACCAGCGCAGCCGCACGGTCGCGTCCATGACGGCGTTCGGCCCGTGGTTCCGCGGCGTCAACCGCAGGGCAACGCGCCCCGCGTCCATGGACACCCGCCCGTGATAGGCGAGATCGGCCTCGGGGGCCGCCGCGCTCACCGGAGTCACGCCCGCCACCGTGAGCCCCACGCCCGCACCCACCACACACAGCGTCCGCACCCACATGACGTCATTACCTCCGCTAGGGCCACCGCGTCCGTCACGTGGATGTATCCCACCCCCGCCACCCCCCAGGCGCCGTCCATCAGGTGAAGCCCGACGCACCGCGATCCACCCCCCACCGGCCTCACCCACACACCGCGCCCCACCACTCCCGTCGACCCCACCCACGCACCGCACCCCCCTCACACCCCCATGCAAGATTGACGGCATGCTCATCGCCCGCTCAGCAGCACTCTTCGTCGTCGCCGCCCTCTTCGAGATCGGCGGCGCATGGCTGATCTGGCAGGGCCTGCGCGAGCACCGAGGCTGGCTCTGGATCACCGGCGGCATCCTCGCCCTCGGCGCCTACGGCTTCGCCGCCACCTTCCAGCCGGACGCGCACTTCGGCCGCATCCTCGCGGCGTACGGCGGGATCTTCGTCGCCGGCTCGATCCTGTGGGGCGTGGTCGCGGACGGCTACCGCCCCGACCGCTGGGACATCGCCGGGGCGGCGATCTGCCTGGCCGGAATGGCCGTGATCATGTGGGCGCCGAGGAACGGCGGCTGATCTCCCACCCCTCGGACCGTCGAGCCGCCCACCGACCCCGTCGCCTACCCTGACAGAGCCGATGCCGGCACCGATCGCCCCGCCAGGACCGATCGCCGCGCACGGCGGACACCGCCGCGACACCCCCGCGCCAGCCGAGGAGCCAGACATGACCGCGCCCGCCGCGCCCGCCTCCCCCTCCCGCATCGCCGTCGTCACCGGCGCGAGCAGCGGTATCGGCGCGGCAACGGCGAGGCAGCTCGCCGCGGCCGGCTACCGCGTCGTGCTGACGGCCCGCCGCAAGGACCGCATCGAGGCGCTCGCGGAGGAGATCGGCGCGGCCGGCGGCCAGGCGACGGCGTACGCGCTCGACGTCACGGACCGCGCGGCGGTCGACGAGTTCGCCACCGCGTTCAAGACGATCGGCGTCCTGGTCAACAACGCGGGCGGCGCGCTCGGCGCGGACCCGGTGTCGACCGGCGACCCCGCCGACTGGCGCCAGATGTACGAGACGAACGTCATCGGCACCCTGAACGTCACGCAGGCCCTCCTGCCCGCGCTCACCGCGAGCGGCGACGGCACCGTGGTGGTGCTGTCCTCGACTGCGGGCCACGGCACGTACGAGGGCGGTGGCGGCTACGTCGCGGCCAAGCACGCCGAGCATGTGCTGGCCGAGACCCTGCGCCTGGAGATCGTCGGCACACCGGTCCGCGTGATCGAGGTGGCGCCGGGCATGGTCAAGACGGAGGAGTTCGCGCTGACCCGCTTCGGCGGGGACACCGAGAAGGCCGCCAAGGTGTACGCGGGCGTCGCCGCGCCGCTCACGGCGGACGACGTCGCGGACACCATCACATGGGCGGTGACCCGGCCCAGCCACGTCAACATCGACCTGCTCGTCGTCCGCCCCCGCGCGCAGGCGTCGAACACGAAGCTCCACCGGGACCTCGGATGAACGACCCCACCGCAGAACCTCCCACTCCAGAGCCCACCGCCGCAGAACCCACCGCCGGAGAATCCACCGCCGCAGAACCCACCGCCGGAGAACCCCCCACCGTGCCCACGCTCGAACAACGCCGCCTGGTCGAGGAGAAGAAGAACGAGCGGTTGGTCTGGTACTACCTGGCGTACTTCCTCTTCGGCATCCACATCGTGGCGTTCGTCATGATCTACGCGGTGCGGCACGCGAAGTGACCGCACCCGTCGCCGACGCACCGTCCACGTACGCTCGCACGATGTGAACGGACACATATCGCTCGGGCGTCCGCGCAACTTCCGTGACCTGGGCGGCCGCACGACGGCGGACGGCCGCACCCCCGGAAGCGGGCCGCCCCACCGGGCCCCGCACGACGAAGGGCCACGGACCGTACGGTCCGTGGCCCGCCGCGGCGGTGGGGCGCCGGCCGTCAGCCCTTCACGCAGACGACCTGCTTGAGCTTCGCCACGACCTCCACGAGGTCGCTCTGCTGGTCGATGACCTGCTCGATCGGCTTGTAGGCGCCCGGGATCTCGTCGACGACGCCCGAGTCCTTGCGGCACTCGACCCCACGCGTCTGCTCCTCCAGGTCCTTCGTGGAGAAGCGGCGCTTGGCCGCGTTGCGGCTCATGCGCCGCCCGGCGCCGTGCGAGGCGGAGTTGAACGCCTTCTCGTTGCCGAGACCCTTCACGATGTACGAACCGGTGCCCATCGAGCCGGGGATGATCCCGTACTCGCCGGAGCCCGCACGGATCGCGCCCTTGCGGGTGACGAGGAGGTCCATGCCCTCGTACCGCTCCTCCGCCACGTAGTTGTGGTGGCAGGAGATCTCCTGCTCGAAGGTCGGCTTCGCCTTCCGGAACTCCTTGCGGATCACGTCCTTGAGGAGGCCCATCATGAGCGCGCGGTTGTGCTTCGCGTACTCCTGCGCCCAGAACAGGTCGTTGCGGTAGGCGGCCATCTGCGGGGTGTCGGCGACGAAGACCGCGAGGTCGCGGTCGACGAGGCCCTGGTTGTGCGGAAGCTTCTGGGCGACGCCGATGTGGTGCTCGGCGAGTTCCTTGCCGATGTTGCGCGAACCCGAGTGCAGCATGAGCCACACCGCTCCGGACGTGTCGACGCACACCTCGACGAAGTGATTGCCGCCGCCGAGCGTCCCCATCTGGAGGGAGGCCCGCTCCTGCCGGAACTTGACCGCGTCCGCGACCCCGTCGAACCGGCCCCAGAAGTCGTCCCACCCGGCGGTGGCCACGCCGTGGAAGCGTCCCGGCTCGACCGGGGAGTCGTGCATCCCGCGGCCCACCGGAATGGCCTCCTCGACCTTGGAGCGCAGCCGCGACAGGTCGCCCGGGAGGTCGTTCTCGGTCAGCGAGGTCCTGACGGCGGACATTCCGCAGCCGATGTCCACGCCCACCGCGGCAGGGCACACGGCGTCCCGCATCGCGATGACGGAGCCGACGGTCGCGCCCTTGCCGTAGTGCACGTCGGGCATCACCGCGAGGCCCTTGATCCACGGGAGGGTCGCCACGTTCTGGAGCTGGCGCAGCGCCACGTCCTCCACGGACGCCGGATCGGTCCACATGCGGATGGGGACCTTCGCGCCCGGCACCTCTACGTAACTCATATCGTCCTCATTCCCCCGAAAACCATCAGAAGTCGTAAATCGCAAAACCGGCGCCAAGGTCGACGTATGGGACAACGGACCGGCGTCCACGGCAGTGCGTGCGATACACATTGTCTCCAGGTGCCGCCCTCGGGCGGCAACCGATTAAGCACTGGGCACCCCGCGCGGACGAGCCGCCGGGACGCGTCGAAAGGAGCCTGGCCGTGCGGCGGAAGGCATACGTACCCGGCGTCGCCGCGCTCCTGGCGGCGCTGCTGGCGGGCTGCACGGGCGGTTCGGCCGACGGCGGCTCGGAGACGGACTCCAAGGGCAGCGACACGGGCACGGTGGCGCCGGCCCGGCCCGGCAAGTACCGCACGCTCCCGGAGGCCTGCAGCGCGGTCGGCCACGACACCCTCGACACGCTGCTGCCCGGGATCGAGCAGATCGCCGACGAGAAGCAGCGCGAGAAGGCGTACGCGGGCGAGGCCACGCCCACCTACGACACGGACCGGCGCGACGGCTGCCGCTGGAAGGTGGAGTCGACGTCCGCCTCCGACCGCCTGCTCGTCGACTTCGAGCGCGTCGCCTCGTACGACAACACGGTGAGCGACGACAACAAGGCCCGGGAGATCTACGCGGGCAAGGAGACGGCGGCCGACCTGCCCGAGCCGGCCGGCTCCGGTTCCGCCTCCGGCCCCACCGCCGGATCCGGCACCGGTGCGCCCGGCAGCGACGCGTCGGCCTCGTCCACCCCGTCCGCCCCGTCCTCCTCTTCCTCCGCCTCCGCCTCGGCCCCCTCCGCGTCCGCGAGCGTGACCCCGGCGGACCTCCAGCCCCGCACGCTCGACGACGTCGGCGACGAGGCGTTCCTCGACGACCGGCTGAGCGCCGCCGCGACGGCGCGGGCGCGCACGGTGACTGTGGTCTTCCGCACGTCGAACGTGATCGTGACGATCGAGTACGCGGAGCAGCCGACCGCCTCCACGGAGGCTCCGGACAGCAAGGAAATGCAGGACAGAGCACGGAAACTGGCCCAGAAGCTGGCCGACACACTCGACGGTTAGCGGGCCCGGGGCTCCGGCCCGCCCCCGTGGCCGAACCGCCCGAAGGGGAACCGCCGGGCCGTGTCACCGCGTACCGTGGCCCCTCGGACCCGACCGGTCGCACGCGCCACGTGCGGCCGTACCACGAGCCCTACGAGTGAAGGAACCATGCACCGACCAGCACAGCGAGCAGGCCGAGCACCGCGATTCACCCGCATCCTTGTCAGCGCAGCCGCCGTTCCGGCGATGCTCGTCGCCGCGGGCTGCTCCTCCGACTCCGGCTCCGGTGGCGACGCGAAGAAGAGCGGCGGTGCGAGCCCGGACGCGAAGGCGTCGGCGAGTGCCAGTGCGAACGCCGTGCAGCCGGCCGCGTACGCGAAGCTGCCCGAGCCGTGCGCGGTGCTGTCGAAGAAGACGCTGGGTGAACTGGTCCCCAAGGGCGTCAAATCCGGCAAAGAGGGCAAGTCCGACGATGTGTCGTCGCGGGGCAACTGCTACTGGAACAGCCTCGACAACAACGGCGTGAAGGGCTCGCAGTTCCGCTGGCTGAACGTGGCACTGCTGCGGTTCGACTCGGACTCGCGCGGCGAGGGCGACCAGCAGGCGCACAGCTACTTCGAGAAGCAGGCCAAGGGCGCGCAGACCGCGACGGGCGCGAAGAACACCAAGTCCGAGCCGGTCTCAGGGACGGGCGACGAGGCGACCGCCGTCAGCTACGACCTGAAGAAGAAGGAAGGCACCTTCAAGCAGCAGACGATCGTGGCGCGCGTCGAGAACGTGGTCGTCACCCTCGACTACAACGGCGCCGGTCTCGCGGGCGAGAAGTCCCCGAGCGCGGCAGACCTGCTGAAGGCCGCGAAGAAGGCCGCCAAGGAGGCGGTGGCCGCGGTCACCGCCGCCAACGAGGACGGGGGCGCCGACGCGGGCACCTCCCCGTCGGGGTCGGCCTCCAAGCCGGCGTCGAAGTCGGCGTCGCCGTCCAAGAGCTCCTCGAAGAGCGCGAAGCCCTCCGCCTCCGCGAAGAGGAGCTGACGTGTTTCCCGTCCGGTCCACGACCCAACTCGTGGTCCGGTAAGGGCTTTTGCCCGGGCCCGGTCCCTTTCGGGACCGGGCTCGTTCCATGCCGGGCGCCCGTGAGCCGCACACATGTGCCACCCTGTTGCGCGCAACAACACGCACTGGGAGGGGAGTACGGGTGGCCGCGCCACTGCAGCTGACACGGATGCACCGCATACTCATCGGCGTGGTCGTCACCGGTGCGGTGATCATCGCCGGTATCGGCTTCGCCGGTTCGTACGCCGCCGTCCGCGAGCTCGCGATCCAGAAGGGCTTCGGGAACTTCTCCTACGTCTTCCCGATCGGCATCGACGCCGGCATCTGTGTCCTGCTCGCTCTGGACCTGCTGCTGACCTGGATCAGGATCCCCTTCCCGCTGCTGCGCCAGACGGCATGGCTGCTGACGGCCGCCACCATCGCGTTCAACGGCGCGGCGGCCTGGCCCGACCCGCTCGGCGTCGGCATGCACGCCGTCATCCCGATCCTCTTCGTCGTCTCCGTCGAAGCCGCCCGGCACGCCATCGGCCGGATCGCCGACATCACCGCCGACAAGCACATGGAAGGCGTCCGCCTCACCCGCTGGCTGCTCTCCCCGGTGCCCACCTTCCTCCTGTGGCGCCGCATGAAGCTGTGGGAACTGCGCTCCTACGAAGCGGTCATCAAGCTCGAACAGGAACGCCTCGTCTACCAGGCCCGGCTGCGCTCCCGCTTCGGCCGCGCCTGGCGCCGCAAAGCCCCCGTCGAATCCCTGATGCCCCTGCGCCTCGCCCGCTACGGCGTCCCCCTCGCCGAAACCG